>NZ_CM127080.1:2302179-2631062 GCF_052446065.1 Leucobacter shiyiweii
CTGGATCAGCTTCTCAACCGAGTAGGCGAGCTGCTCAGCGGAGTTGCGGCGCTCAAGTGCCTCGGCGCGCTTCTTGTCTTCGGCGGCGTGCTCTTCAGCCTCGCGCACCATGCGCTCGATGTCTTCCTTCGAGAGGCTTGATCCACCCGAAATCGTGATGGTCTGTTCTTTGCCGGTGCCCTTGTCCTTCGCGGAAACCTGAACGATGCCGTTGGCATCGATGTCGAATGTGACCTCAACCTGGGGCACACCGCGCGGCGCGGGAGCGATTCCGGTGAGCTCGAAGGTGCCCAGCGGTTTGTTATCGCGGGTGAACTCACGCTCGCCCTGGAACACCTGAATCGACACTGACGGCTGGTTGTCGTCGGCCGTCGTGAAGGTTTCACTGCGCTTGGTCGGGATCGCGGTGTTGCGCTCGATGAGCTTGGTCATGCGACCACCCTTGGTCTCGATACCGAGCGACAGGGGGGTGACATCGATGAGCAGCACGTCCTTGCGCTCACCCTTCAGCACGCCAGCCTGCAGAGCAGCGCCCACGGCCACGACCTCGTCGGGGTTGACACCCTTATTGGGCTCGCGGCCACCGGTGAGCTGCTTCACGAGGGTGCTCACGGCAGGCATGCGGGTGGATCCGCCCACGAGCACGACGTGGGCGATGTCTGCAACGCTGACACCGGCCTCGGCGATGACGTCGAGGAACGGCTTGCGCGTGCGCTCCAGCAGATCCTTGGTGAGCTCTTCGAACTTCGCACGCGACAGGGTCTCGTCGAGGTTGGCGGGGCCATTCTCGGTGAGCGAGAGGTAGGGCAACTGGATCTGCGCGCTCATCGAGCTCGACAGTTCCTTCTTTGCCTGCTCGGCCGCTTCCTTCAGGCGCTGCAGAGCAATCTTGTCGCCCGACACGTCAACGCCCGAGGTCGCCTTGAACTGCTGGATCAGCCAGTCGACGACGCGCTGATCCCAGTCGTCACCGCCGAGACGGTTGTCGCCCGCGGTCGAGCGCACCTGGATGGTCGCGAAATCATCGTCTTTGCCCACCTCAAGCAAGGAGACGTCGAAGGTGCCGCCGCCGAGGTCGAAGACGAGGATGAGCTCGTCTTCCTTGCCCTTGTCGAGGCCGTATGCGAGCGCCGCAGCCGTCGGCTCGTTCACAATGCGCAGGACGTTCAGGCCCGCGATCTCCCCGGCCTCCTTGGTGGCCTGACGCTCGGCGTCGTTGAAGTACGCGGGCACAGTGATGACCGCGTCGGTGACCTTGTCGCCGAGGTAGGTCTCTGCGTCGCGCTTGAGCTTCATGAGCGTGCGCGCGCTGATTTCCTGCGCGGTGTACTTCTTGCCGTCGATCTCCTGCGTCCAGTCAGTACCCATGTGGCGCTTGACCGAGGCGATAGTGCGGTCGACGTTCGTCACAGCCTGGCGCTTCGCGGTCTCGCCAACGAGCACCTCGCCGTCCTTCGTGAAGGCAACGATCGAGGGGGTGGTACGGAAACCCTCGGCGTTTGAGATGACGGTGGGCTCGCCACCCTCGAGGACAGAAACCACCGAGTTGGTGGTGCCGAGGTCGATACCTACTGCTCGTGACATAGTGCGTTCTCCTTGTGTGGGTGCTAGATTCGGGCGCTCGGCCCAGGGTCTGAATCGGCTCGCGACAACCTCGAGGGGTCAAGTTGAGCCTGATGTACTCAAGTTTAGCCGGGCAGTGGATCACGTCAAGTCAGAAGCGGAAAACTTGAGTCGATCTCACTCAACTCTCAGATTGTGGATCACGGCGAGCCCCTCCCGGTTCCATCGGTTACCCTCGGAACACCAGGCCGCGAAGGAGGGGTGAGGTGACGAACGTATGGCAAGCGCTGCGACGGGGCGAGTCCGCGCGCGAGCGAAGACGACAGCTGGAACAGGCGCACGAACACTTCATTGCTGGCTCGCGTCTCAGTGAAGACCCGGAGCGGCGCGTCCACGCTGCCGCCCAGGCCGCGCTCCGACCGGTGGTACTTGACTCTTGGCTGCGAGCGCAGCACGGCACCATAGACCCTGATCGCACCCCCAGCCAGTTGGCGCTTGATGAAGAAGAGCTTCGCGAGATCTTGACTGGCCAACCCATCGGTCGGGTGCTGACAGTCGTGCAGCGACTCCTGCTTGAGGAGGCCAGTGAATCGGGATTCATAGTTGCAGTCGGGGACGCGGCCGGGCGTCTGCTCTGGATCGATGGGGACGCGCAGCTGCGCTCCCGAGCCGCCGACATGGGCTTTCTCGCGGGCATGGATTGGTCTGAACGCGCGGTAGGCACCAGTGCCCCGGGAAGCGCGCTCGCGCTCGATCACGCCATCCAGGTTCTCGGCGCCGAACACTACAACCGGGCGGTACACGCCTGGAGTTGCACGGCAACCCCCGTGCACGATCCCACGACCGGCGCGATCCTTGGCGTCATTGACGTCACCGGAGGCGACGGCGCTGCCTCTCCCCACGTACTTCCGCTGGTTGAGGCCACCCGCGCAGCCGTCGAGGCAGAACTCAAACTCGACGCGCTTCGTACTCTGATCGAACGTGATCGCTCACAGCCACGACCTCGACAGCGCTCGCGGGCAGCATCTGGCGACCCCCGGCTCCTCGTATTGGGTCATGATCCGGCACTGCTCGAAAGCGGCTCGAGTTCCCTTCCGCTCACGGGTCGACACGCGGAGATCCTGCTCGCACTCTCTGCCGAACCGCAGGGCCTGCCTGCCCGCCCCCTCGCAGAGCAGGTGTACGGGTCGGCGGAATCCGAGCCCACACTCCGCGCAGAAATCGTGCGGCTACGCAAGTGGCTTGAGCCGCTGCACACTGGCATCACCCTGACTTCCCGGCCGTACAAGCTGAGCGCACCCATTCGTGTTGACGCAACCGAGATGCTCGCCGCCCTGGGCCGCGGCGCACATCGACTGGCTCTCGCGGCATACGCCGGTCCGGTGCTGCCCAGCTCGTCGGCACCCGTTGCCGAGTCCCTGCGTGCGGAAGTGAGCGCAACCTTACGCGAAGCGATGTTGCAGACGGCCGCCGCGGATCCGCTCGCCGAGTACGCGCAGACCTGGGCGACCGACGATCGGGAAGTGTGGGAGACCCTGCTCCACGTGCTCCCACCGCTCAGCCCCAAGCGAGCACGCGTGGTCGCGAAGCTGGAGTCGTTGGCGCTCTAGACACGTGCGTGCAACGTTGGTGCAACGGTGTTCGACGTAACCTGCATTCCACCGAGCGCACACGACACGCGCCGGTTGCCGCACGTGCACTATCCAGACAACGAAGTCGAGGGAACACACATGACCGTATACGCCGCACCCGGCCAGCCAGATTCGCTGGTCTCGTTCAAAAGCCGCTACGAGAATTACATCGGCGGTGAGTGGATCGCCCCCGTGAAGGGAATGTACTTCGAGAACGTCACCCCGGTCACTGGGAAGGCTTTCTGCGAGGTGGCCAGGAGCACCGCCGAAGACATCGAACTCGCGCTCGACGCAGCCCACGCTGCCGCCCCGAGTTGGGGGAAGACCAGCCCCGCCGAACGCGCAGTGATCCTGAACCGCATTGCGGATCGCATGGAGCAGAACCTCGAATTGCTCGCGGTCGCTGAGACCTGGGACAACGGCAAGGCCGTGCGCGAAACCCTGAACGCGGACATCCCCCTCGCGATCGATCACTTTCGATATTTTGCCGGGGCCATCCGCGCCCAGGAGGGCGGCGTCTCACAGCTCAACGAGGATCTCGTCGCCTACCACTTCCACGAGCCGCTCGGAGTGGTCGGCCAGATCATCCCCTGGAACTTCCCAATCCTCATGGCGACCTGGAAGCTTGCCCCTGCACTTGCGGCTGGGAATGCCATCGTGCTGAAGCCAGCCGAGCAGACCCCCGCGTCGATCCTCGTGATGTTCGAGCTCATTGGCGACCTGCTCCCGGCGGGCGTGGTGAACATCGTCAACGGGTTCGGCGTCGAGGCGGGAAAGCCGCTCGCTTCGAACAAGAGGATCCGCAAGATCGCGTTCACGGGCGAAACCACCACGGGCCGCCTCATCATGCAGTACGCCTCCGAGAACATCATTCCCGTAACGCTTGAGCTCGGGGGCAAGAGCCCCAACATCTTCTTCGACGATGTCATGGCGAAGGATGATGCGTACTTCGACAAGGCCCAGGAGGGCTTCACCATGTTCGCGCTCAACCAGGGAGAGGTCTGCACCTGCCCCTCGCGGGCGCTGATCCAGGAGTCGATCGCCGGCGATTTCCTCGACGCGGTCGTGGAGCGCACGAGGCGGATTTCCCGCGGCAACCCCCTCGACACCGACACCATGGTCGGGGCTCAGGCGTCGAACGATCAGTTTGAAAAGATCAAGTCCTACCTTGACATCGGAAAGCAGGAGGGGGCACAGGTGCTCATTGGCGGTGATGTCGAGGATCTCGGAGGGGAGTTTTCGGGTGGGTTCTACATCCAGCCGACAATTTTCCGCGGCGACAACTCGATGCGCATCTTCCAGGAGGAGATTTTCGGTCCGGTGGTTTCGGCGACCACCTTTACCGATTTCGACGACGCGATCCGCATCGCGAACGACACCCTGTATGGTCTCGGGGCGGGCGTATGGAGCCGCAACGGGAACACCGCGTATCGGGCCGGACGCGCAATCCAGGCCGGGCGCGTGTGGGTGAACAACTACCACGCCTACCCTGCGCACGCAGCATTCGGAGGTTACAAGTCGAGTGGTATCGGGCGGGAGAACCACTTGATGATGCTCGATCACTACCAACAGACGAAGAACCTGCTCGTGAGCTACCGCGAAACCGCAGACGGATTCTTCTAAGCCGATGAACACGCAGGTTGACGCAGACGATGCGTGCGACCTCCCCGCGGGGGCGTCGGCGGAGCCAATTGCTGGCTGCGTCGACGCCCGGCCGGAGGTCACGGGAGAGACGGAGAGCCGCCTTGCATTCACCCCCGCTGCGCTGGAACTGATCGAACGGTTATGGGCGATCCACGGGCCGCTGATGTTTCACCAGTCGGGCGGCTGCTGCGACGGGAGCGCTCCCATGTGTTACCCCGAGGGCGAGTTCAGAACGGGAGGCCAAGACATCCTGCTCGGGACTCTGGTTCTCCCGACGCTCGAAGGAGCACCCGCCACACGTGAAATTGGCTTCTGGATGTCTCGTGAGCAGTTCGCGGCCTGGGCGCACACCCATCTGACCATCGATGCGGTGCCCGGACGTGGGGCCGGGTTTTCCCTTGAGGCCCCGGAGGGCAAGCGGTTCCTGATCCGCTCGCGGTTGCTCTGAACGGGCCGACGACGCGGCCCGGTGCGCTACCTGAGCGTTCCTCGCATCGGCTAGTGTGACCCCCATGAGCGATGCCACGAGCCAGAGCCGGATCTACCCGGCGAATGCGGCCGGATCCACCCCCGGAATCGTGACGGTCAAGAAGCGCACTGTCTTCGCCTGGTCGCTGTGGGACTGGGGATCAGCCTCATTCAATGCGGTCGTGACGACCTTCGTGTTTGCGGTCTACCTGACCAGCTCCTCATTCGGCCCCGAGGAGGTTACCTCAGCCCGCCTCGGCACCGCACTGCTGATCGCGGGCATCGTCGTTGCGATACTCGCGCCCGTGATCGGCAGACTCACCGACGCTGCGGGTCGGCGCAAGACCTGGCTCGGCATCAACACCGCCGTGGTCGTGGCCGCAACCGCGCTGCTCGTGCTCGTCGCGCCAGCGGAACAGTACCTCCTGCTCGGGCTCGTGCTGCTCGCCATCGGTAATGTCGCGTTTGAGTTTGCGAGCGTCAGTTACAACTCGATGCTGCGGCAGATCTCGACAAACGCGAACGTGGGCAAAGTCTCGGGCTTCGGGTGGGGCATGGGATACCTCGGCGGCATCGTGCTGCTCGCGATCATCCTCGTCGGCTTCATCTTTCCCGATGTGGGCTGGTTCGGGGTGACTTCGGAAGACGGCTGGAACGTGCGCGTCGCAATGATTATCGCCGCAGCATGGTTCGCCCTCTTCGCAATCCCGGTCTTCTTCGCTGTGCCCGAGATCCCAACACTGCCAGAGTCTGAGCGTCAGAAGGCGACAATTTTCAGCGCGTATCGCGATCTGTTCCGCAGCATCGCGGGGCTCTGGAAGAATGCCCGCCAGACCCTGTACTTTCTCATTGCGAGCGCCGTATTTCGGGACGGTCTCGCTGGCGTATTCACATTCGGTGGCGTCATCGCGGCGCTGAGCTTCGGCTTCGACAGCTCAACAGTAATCATCTTCGCGATCGCAGCCAACGTCGTCGCAGGCCTCGCGACGATACTGATGGGATTGCTGGAAGACCGTGTGGGGGCGAAGAATGTGATGGTCACCTCGATCATCCTGATGGTCGTCTGCGCGCTGCTTGTGTTCCTGCTGAACCCGCTCGGCACCTGGGTGTTTTGGGCCTTCGGCCTCGCACTGTGCATCTTCGTTGGCCCTGTGCAGTCGGCGAGCCGCTCGTACCTCGCCAAGCTCATCCCGCCGGGGCGCGAGGGCGAGATCTTCGGCCTCTACGCCACCACTGGCCGCGCCGTTTCCTTCCTCGCGCCCGCCGCGTTTACGGCTTCAGTTGCACTAGGCGGAGCCGCGATCTTTGGCATTGTTGGTATCGCGATGGTGCTGCTCCTGGGGTTGCTCCTACTGCTTCCGGTCACGGCGCACCGCTCAGCCGCCGCAACCGAGTAATCTGAGCAGGTGTCACGCCCCGAGCTCAGTCCCGAACAGTCGGCCGTCTTCGAGCGGATCGAGCACACGCGCGAACACGTGTTCGTTACCGGTCGCGCGGGCACCGGCAAGTCGACGATTCTGAACCACCTGGCCTGGCACACGAGCAAGATCATCGCGGTGTGCGCACCCACCGGAGTCGCCGCACTCAACGTGGGAGGCCAGACGATCCACTCGTTGCTGCGGTTGCCCACCGGAGTGATTGCGGATCACGACCTCGACCAGCCCGCAGAGCTGAAGAAGATGCTCGCGGCGATCGACACCCTCGTGATCGACGAGATCTCAATGGTGTCGGCAGACCTGATGGACGCCATCGATCGTTCCCTGCGGCAGGCCCGAGGGAAGCGCCACGACCCGTTTGGGGGTGTACAGATCATCATGTTCGGCGACCCGTATCAGCTGCCACCTGTACCGCCGCGCGACCCACATGAGCGCGCCTACTTCACCGACACCTACCGGTCGCTGTGGTTCTTCGACGCGAAGGCATGGATCGATGCGCCGCTCGCGATCATCGAACTCGTCGAGGTTCACCGGCAGCGCGACGACCGTTTCAAGCAGATCCTCGGGGCAGTGCGGCATGGCGAAGTAACGGCCGACATGGCCGAAGAGTTGAACGCTGCGGGCGCCAGGCCCGCACCCACCGATGTCATTACGTTGGCCACGACCAACGCCACCGTGACTCGTATCAACGCTGAGCGCCTGGCGAAGATCACGGGAACTCCGCTCAAGGCGGTCGCTGAAATCAACGGCGAGTTTCGCGAGAACACCTACCCGGCAGACGAAGTACTCGAGTTGAAGCCGGGAGCGCAGGTGATGTTTCTACGCAATGACTCCGACGGCCGCTGGGTGAACGGCACTATCGGCACCGTCTCGCGCGTCACCGGCACCGTGTGGGTCGAGGTCGGCGACGAAGAGTTCGAGGTCGAACCCACCACCTGGGAGCGCTACCGCTACCGGTACGATGCCGAGACGAAGAAGCTCGAGAAAGAGGTCGTGGCCGAGTTCGAGCAGTTTCCGCTGCGCCTCGCGTGGGCGGTGACCGTGCACAAGTCGCAGGGTCACACCTATGACGCGGCGGTGGTGGATCTCGGCCCGCGGGCATTTACGGCTGGGCAGACCTACGTCGCCCTGAGCCGGGTGCGATCCATCGAAGGGCTCTACCTGCGCCGACCGCTCGAGCCGCGTGACGTGATCGTCGACCCGAACGTGGTGCGATTTATGCGGGCGGCCGGGCACTCCGGCATCGTTTCGCACGAAGTGCCCGCCGCGGGCTGACCTTCCCTCGCCTTACACCCCGAAATCCGACCCCTCGAGAGGTCAAATTCTGCTGCTCGACGGGCACCGAAGCAGCAAAATTTGACCTCTCGGCGAGCTTCGGGCGTGGATCAGGCACCAGGAGAGGTGGATCAGGCGTCGGGCGCCGCGACCACCCGGTTCTCGATCACGCCGAGGCCCTCGATCTCACCGCGCACGACGTCGCCGACCTTCAGGAAGTTGCCCGTGGGCGCCCCGATGCCGGCCGGGGTTCCGGTCGCAATGATGTCGCCCGGTTCGAGGGTCATCACCGTGGTCAGCTCAGCGATCTGCGCCGTGATGTCGTAGATCATGTCGTCGGTGCGCCAGTCCTGCCGCACCTCGCCATTCACGGCGAGGGTCATGCGCAGGTCTTGCGGATCCGCCACCTCGTCGGCCGTCGTCAGCCACGGCCCGATCGGCCCGTGAGTGTCAAACGACTTGCCCAGTGTGAAGGTGGGCGACCGCTTCTGCAGCCAGTCACGCACCGACACGTCGTTGGCAACCATGTACCCGGCGATCACCGAGTACGCGTCTTCGCGCGACACGTTGCGGCACCGCGCACCGATCACTACGGCAAGCTCGATCTCGTAGTCGAGCGCGTCGGAGACTGCGGGCTTTTCGATGTCGCCGTAGGGCGCATTGATGCACGACACCTGCTTGTTGAACCACAGCTGGTTCGTCGGCGTCGGAATCCCAGCAGCGCGCGCCTCGTCGGCATGCTCCTTGTAGTTCATGCCGATCGCGAGGTACTTCTGCGGGTCGTCGATGGGTGCCTCGAGCGTCACCTCGGCAAGCGGAAACCGCTCTCCGTCGGTCGCCGCAATCACATCGCGCAGTTCGGCGAAGTCGGCGATGACGCGCTTCATCGAGGCGTCGAGCCCGGGAACGGCTGAGAGATCCACCACCACACCATTAAGAGTCTGCGGGTCTGCAATCTCGACGCGTCCGAGGCGCACCTGGCCATGGCCTACGCGAAATCGTGCGAGTTTCATGCGTTGCTCTCTTTCGTTTCGCTGGTGGATCCTGCCAAGCCGGCCGCGCCCACGTCGCCCTGAGACGGGAGCTTGCCCCACACCTTGTCGCCATAGGGGGTCATGTGGAAGCTGATGAACTTCCAGTCGCCAGTGGAAGTCTGACGCAGCACCTGCGTCACCTCACCCGAGAGCGTGCGTTCGCCGCCACCTGGGGCCTTCATACGGTTGGTGATCGAGCCGGTGACGATGGCGACCTCGCCGATCGTGCGCACCAGCAGATCGCCACGCGTGATCTCGAGGTACACCCCGCGCGTCGCCACGTGTTCGAGCAGCAGCGGCTTGGTGTGCACCTCGCCGGGGGCGTGCACGTGCACGAGGCTCTCGTCAAACAGCGCGTCGAGCGCGTCGATGTCTTTCGCGATGAGGGCGACTTGCCGAGCGGACTCCGCCGCAAGGATCTCCTCGCGCAGGGCGCCGGTGGCCTTCGTCACCTCGCTCATGCCGCGTCCCACGTGCGGAAGCCGCTCGAGAAGGTATCGTGACCTGCGCGCAGCGGCTGCCCCACCATGCGGTGGTAGTTGCTGAAGATCTCGTCGGCCTCTGCGAGCGGCAAGACCTCTTCGATCGCCTCGCGAGACTCGAGCGGCGTACCGTCGGTACGCTCGGCAACCATGCGGCGGATCACCTCGTAGCCTTCGCCGCGCATATTCATCACGATGCGGTTCACGGGCACCCGACGTGCCTCGTCGTAGGCGACGAATGCCTCGTGCGGGTCCTCGTGCGCGGCGAGCTCCTCGGCCACGACGCGTGCGTCGAGAAACGCCTGGCAGACGCCGTTGCCCCCTCGGGGGTACATCGCGTGCGCGGCATCGCCGAGCAGCACCACACGACCGTCGACCCAAGTGTCGAGCGGATCGTGACGAATCAGCGGGAACAAGTAGACCTCGCGCGCATCACGCATGAGCTCTTGAATGTCGAATCCATCGATGTCCACGGTCTCGTAGAGCGGAATGACGTCGTCGACGGTGCCGATCTGATTCCAGTCCTCGATAGTCTCTTCAGCTTCGACCTCGACGACCCAGTTGATGAGCTGCTTGCCGCTGCCCTCGAAGTTATCGGCAATCGGGTAGATGATCATGGTCGAGATGCGCGGGTCTCCGACGTGCAGAATCGTGTGCCCGTCGAAGATCGGCTCGCGCAGCGTCGTTCCGCGGTACATCGTGATGCCCGAGTAGTGGGGCTTCGCGAGATCAGGATGCATCTGCTTCCGCACCACGGACTTGATGCCGTCAATGCCGATCATCGCACTGTGACGCACCTGCTCGGTGCGACCGTCGCGGTGCTCCAGGTTCAGCGTGACGCCATCCGCATCCTGCTCGTAGGAGACGAGGCCCGCGCCCAGCACGACGGCATCTTCGCCGAGGCGTTCCAGCACCGTGCGGTACAGCATCATCTGCAGTTCGCCGCGGTGCACGAAGCGCTGTTCGTGCAGGTAGCCCATGTGCACACCACACTTTTCGGCGTAGATCTCTTGCCCGAAGTGGTTGAAAAAGATCGAGTCGACGGCATCGACCGATATCGCCCGGAATTCCTCAAGCAACCCGATCTCCTCGAGTTCCTTCGTGCCGTAGACCTTGATGTCGACGCCGACACCCAGCGGCTTCAGCTCGGGAACCGTCTCGTAGATCTTCGTCTTGATGCCCTGTTGATGCAGGCGCAGCGCGGTGATGAGGCCGCCAGGGCCCGCGCCGATAATTGCGATGTCGTGCATGAGATTCCTTCTCTCTTCTGCTGAAATACCGGCGGCTCGCGCGTGCGCAGGTCAGCCATTCGCACATTCCCCATTGAACGAGTCAAACTGATCGTACGTAGAATCGTACACGATTTCAAGTACAATGAGAGAGTTCGCGCGACCGGCACCTTTCCAACCCACCGCCCCCAAAGATCACCCGGACTTGCTTTCGCGTAGGAAATCGTACACGATTAGGAGTGGCAGTAGTCGCTCTCATGCCCGCGTGAGGGATCGGACTCCATTTCGACTCGCAACGACGCAGCTAAAGGAGCATCCCATGACCGTCGTCGACATCAACATCCACCACCTCCCCGAAGACCTCTTCACGAACGAGAAGATCCTGAACGGCTTCCTCGACAGCGCCCCCCGGGGCTTCGGCGAGATCGCCAGCGTCATCACTATGGAGAGCGGCAAGAAGCAGCTCATCCTCGAAAAGCCCAAGGGATACCAGAACCTGAACTACGTGGAGGGCGACTACTCGGTTGAAGCGAAGCTCGCCGCAATGGACGAGGCCGGCGTCGACTACGGCATCATGCGCGTCCCCGTGTGGCAGGAATGGCTCGGACTCGACACCTGCAAGGCAGTGAACGATAACGCTGCCGACATCGTGAGCCGCTCGGGCGGACGCCTCTTCGCCACCGCATGCGTACCACCGTGGGGCGGTAAAGAGAACATCTACGAGCTCGAGCGCTGCGTGGGTGAGCTCGGCGCGGTCGGCGTGCAGCTCGCCTGCCACTACGGGCAGCTCTACCTCGACGACGAGGTCTTCGAGCCGTACCTGAAGGTCATCGAGAAGCTCGATATCCCCGTCGTGGTGCACCACACGCCACTCCCTGTCGAGTACAAGTCAGTGCTCGACTACACGAACCTGCGCCGCGAGTACGGTCGCATCACCGACCAGGCCACCGCCGTCGGCCGTGAGCTGTTCAGCGGCATGTTCGACAAAATGCCGGGCCTGCGGTTCATCCACACCATGTTCGGCGGCAACTGGTTCGCCAACACCGAGCTGATGACCCCGCACGCCCCGAAGAAGGCGGAGGCCATGAACCGCCTCGATCCGACCGGCGGCGAGAAGATCAAGCAATACCTCGAGAACAACATCTTCTTCGACATGACCCATCCACACTCGTGGGGCAAGCACCAGGTCGAGGCGGCGCTCAAGATCAACGGCGCCGACCACTACCTCTTCGGCTCCTCCTTCCCCGTCTTCTACAGCTGGATGGGCCAGGGAGTCGAGTTCGTCAACAACGAACTCGAGATCTCCGACGAGGATCGCGAACTCATCATGTACGGCAACGCGAAGCGCCTCTTCAACCTGCCCATCTGATTTCGATGGTGGGGCCGGGGCGGCACGCGTGCCGCCCCGATCCTGCCGACCGGTTCCGGTACGGCACCGCGGAGTGCGGCGCGATCCACAAACGCCCGACCCTGATTCACCACGGAGTAGCCATGACGCAACAGAACGACATCGACGATTTCTTCTCTACCGACCGAGTTGCCGGGCGAGAGGAGGCCGTCGAGCTCTCCTCGAAGAGCTACACAGAGCACCTGATCGATCTGGCCGATCCCCTGCTCGCCGACGTGCGAGGAATGAGTTACGAGGAATTCACCGCGGATCGGTACCAGGCACCGTTCCTGCGCGAACTGCTCGAGCACTGGAAGAGCCTCTACCACGAGCCATTCGTGGGCATCACCACCGACGGCACCCCGGTCGAGGGGCTGTACCGGCTCGATCACCCCACCCCGAATGACCCGGTGTTGGTGGCCGCGGCGCAGCAGTTCCTCGCGCAACTGAGCGACGAGCAGCGCGCGCGAGTGAGCTACCCGATCGACGCCCCCGAGTGGCGAGGATGGTCGAATCCCGAGTTCGTCTTCTTCCGCACCGGGTTGCGGCTCGAGGATCAGAGCCCCGCAGTCATCGACGCCGCGATGGGCATCGTGCAGGCCTCGCTCAGCCCCGAGGGCTTCGCCCGCGTGAGCGAGGCGATGGATCTCAACGGCTATCTCGGCGAACTCGTGCAACTGCCGCGCATCATGAACAACCGCAGCTACTGGTTCTCGCTGTTCGGCACCCCCTCGGCGGATGAGCCCTGGGGCTGGCAGCTCTTCGGGCACCACGTCGCCCTCAACTTCATCATCGTGGGCGGGCGTCACGTGATCGCACCCGTGTTCATCGGCGCCGAGCCTGCCCTCTCCGACGGCGAGCGCCCGCCGCTCTTCGACGCCCGCGAGCAGCTCGCGATCGAGCTCGCTGGTTCACTGACCGAGGCTCAGCGCGCACAGGCGATCGTCTTCAATTCGGTGCTGGATCCCGCGATGCCCGAGGGCCGGCTCCACCCGGCCGACGAACGGCACGTCGCGGGTGCCTTCCGCGACAACCGCGTCGTGCCCACCGAGGGCATCTGCGCGTCGGATCTCACCGAACCGCAGCGCGCGCTGCTGCGACAGCTCGCCGAAGACTTCCTGCTGCTGCTCACCGCGCCGCAGCGCGAACGCACCCTCGCCGACTTCGACGCGCACCTGGGCGAGACCCACTTCTCGTGGTACGGCGCCACCGACGGCTCGCAGCCGTTCTACTTCCGCATCCACAGCCCGGTCATCATCGCCGAGAACGACCACCACGCCGGGGTGTGGCTGAACAATCGGCTGCCCGCGCGCTTCCATGTGCACACCACGCTGCGCATGCCCAACGGCAATGATTACGGTAAGGCCTACCTGGCCGAGTGGCGCCGGCTCTCAGGCTCCCGCGACGACGCCTGAATCTGCCAGTCGCCGCGCCGCGCCACCGACGGGGCGGCGCGCCGCGCTAGAGACGCGTCTTCAACTGATCGTAGAGCTTCTGCAGCGCGGGCGCCGCGGCGGCGAGCGTCTCGCGATCATCGGGGTCGAGCGCGCCGAGCGCTTCGAGCAGCGGCTCCTTCCACGCATCCGAGATCGCGTGGTGTTCGGTCGCCCCCCAGTCGGTCGGCATGATCTGCGTCACCCGGCGATCGTCGTCGTTCTTCACCCGGCGGATCATGCCGCGCTGTTCGAGCGCTCGCAGGGCCGCACTCGCATTGGGCTGGCGCAGCCCCAGCGCCGCGGCGAGCTCGCCCACCGTGGAACCCGGAGCATCGAGCACCTGCTTCAGCAGGGCGACTTCCGTGGTGGGGATCGGCCCGCCGGCGCGCTCGGGAGCCGAGCGGTGGATCACCCAGGCGAGTTCGCGCAGCATCGTGGGGACGTCGTGCGCCGGAGCACCCCCGGAAACGGGAGAACGGGTGATGCGGGTGGAGTTCGCCGACGTGTCTGACATCGTCGGACCTCCTCACCCGCATCACCCGTTGCTGCTCCGACCATCCTAGAGCGGGGGCGCCGATCAGAGCGGCTGCGCCATGACCTTCAGCACGTGGGCGGTCGCCGCCACGTTGTCGAAATCGGGCAGCAAGCCGCGCTCCCACTTGCCGATGTTGACGCAGGTCTCAACGATCAGCTTGCAGCGCTCGTAGCGGCGCTCGGTGTACTCCTCGAACGCAGCGGTGTAGTCGTCGTGCTTCTTGAGCGTTTCCGCGAGCACGACTCCGTCTTCGATCGCTTGCGCGGCACCCTGGCCGAGGTGCGGGGGAACCGCGTGCACCGAATCGCCCATCAGCACGATGCGACCCTTGTGCCACGGAGCTGGAGCGATCATCGCTTCCTCGGGGCGCAGCACGATGTCGGCGTCCTCGGGAATGAACTCGTCGCGAATGCGCCCGGTGAGTCCACCGAAGGGCTCGAGGTGCTTGAGCAGCGAGGAGCGCAACTCGTTGTCCTTGGGGCGCTGGTTGCGCTCCATCTCCGCGTTGTAGAAGAAGTAGGCGAGATCCTTGCCGATCGCCACGAAGCCGGCCATGCCCTCGGGGCCCTCTTGCAGCAGAATGCGGTCGATCTCGGGCAGCAGCGGGATGTTGACGCGGTAGGCCGACTGACCGATGTACTCGGGCGAGAGCACGGCATCGAGCACATAGCGGCGCACCGAGGAGCGCACGCCGTCGGCGCCGACCACCAGGTCGAAATCTTCGGTAGAGCCGTCAGCGAAGTGCACGGTGACACTGTCATCGTTCTCGACGAGGTCATCAAAAGTGGTGTTGTACCGAACCTCGACGCCGACCTCGATCGCCTTGTCTGTGAGGATCTGGTGCAGGATCGGGCGGGTCACACCGTTCATCGGGGGCAGGTCGGTGCTCTCGATCGGCGTGCCGTGAATGTCGCGGAGGAAGTTTCCGTCGACGTCATACATCGCGCCCCAGGCGTTCGCGGGGAAGCCGGCATCGATGCAGGGCTGGGCGCACCCGATCGCGTCAAGCGCGCGCAGCGCGTTGATCGGCTGAATGATGCCGACGCCGTAGATCGACGAGTGCATATCGTTGTGGCGCTCGATCAGGGTGACATCGAAACCCTGCTGCTTGAGCGCGGTCGCGGTTGCGAACCCGCCGATTCCGCCGCCGATAATGAGGATTTTCTGGTTCGACATCTGTGTCTCCAACGTCGTTGTGGGTAGGGAGTCGAGCGCGCACCCGAGAGACTGGGGCGGCTCAGCCGCCCGATCCACCAGGGAGATCACGCATGCGCATTGCGCACTCGATAACCATATCTCAACATATATATAGAGACAAATTTAATTTTGCAGGATCGCCACCAGGTCGGCCTGGAGCAGCGTGAGCCCGTCGAGCTCGGCCGCCATCACCTGCCGCGCCGGGCGATTCATCGGGTCTGGAAACATCGCCACCCACTCGCGGTTGAGCGCCTCCCGGTCGCGATAATTGCGCAGGTAGAACGTCATTTTCACGATGTCGTCCGTGTGTGCGCCCGCGAGCTCCATGAGCTCTCGGACGTGCCCGAAGAGATTCGCGCACTGCGCATCCATACCCTCGGGCATCTCCGTGGTCGCAGCATCGCGCCCGGTAATGACCCCGGAGTAGAGGTGCGAGTCGATTCGACTCGCCACCGGTACCGGGTTGTGATGCGCGTAGCCTTCGAGATAGTAACTCTGTCGCCGTGCCATCGCGTTGCCCTACGTTCGATCCGCAGCGTTCCGCGTGGTCTGGGCGGCTTCATGTTCAAGTACGGCCTTCAGCGTGCGCACCTCATGGGCACGCGCCTCTGTCTCGATCAGGTCGGGGTCATTCCCTGCCTCAATCATCTCGATCATCGTCTCGTGTTCTGCGATCGACGCAACCGCCCGCCCGGGGGCGTACCAAAACGCTGAACGCCGAATAATGTCCATACGCAACCATTCCTGGTGCACCATGCCCATCAGTCGTTCGTCGTCGCAACGCGAGCAGAGCAACTCATGAAACTGACGATTCAGCGACCCGAACCGGGCGGTGTCGTACGCCTCCAGCGACTCGCGCATCGCCGCGTTGAGTTCACGCGCCCGCGCAAGATCGTCCACCGTGAGCCGCTCCGCCGACAGCGCGGTGGCGAGCCCCTCGAGGCGCGCGAGCAATCTGATCGTACGCTTCCAGGCGTCAGTGTCGAACGTCTTCACGAGCGCACCGACATTCGGCACGATATCGACCCAACCCTCGGCTTCGAGTCGCCGCAGCGACTCGCGCCAGGGCACCGAACTGATGCCGTGCTCGCGGCCCAGTTGGTCGATCACCAGGCGAAAGCCGGGCCCATAGGTGCCATCCATGATCCGCCGCTGCAGAATATCGTAAGCCTGCTCCGACTTCGACTTCACTAGCTCCGCCACTGTTGTTCCTCTCCGCTCCTGCGGGGGTTCACGGCGGGCCGACGACTCCGTCCGCGCATCATCGTGAACGCTGTACCTATCCTATCGATTATCACACGCGATCTCAGATCGGTCGTCGAAAACCCGCGAGGAATCGTGCGATCAGGGCATCTCCCACTGCCCCTGTGCGGGCGAGGACCAGGGCCCGCAGCGGCGTCGGCTCGGGATCAAGGCGGCGCACCGTGACGTTGAACCTGGCCAGGCTGCACCGCTCGGGATCTGGGAGGATCGCGCTCGCGAGGCCCGCCTCAATGAGCGGAATACAGTTTTGGATCGTCTCCAACGTGCGCATCTCTGCCGGAATAACTCGATGCCCCCGCAGCGCTGCCTCAACCGCCTCTGGCAGACTCGGCACCGCAGCCGTGCGGCGGGGCAGCACCATGCGCGCACCGGAGAATACTGCGATTGACAGTGGGTCGGGCACCTCTGCCGCCCCCTTCTCCGCCGGGGGCAACACCGCCACAAGTGGCACGTCACCCCAATCGACGATCGCAAACTCTCCGTGATGGCGCTGAGCGAATCGCTCGGGTTCCGCAACGAGAATGGCCGCGAGATCCACCCGGCGCTGCTGCAGCATGTCGATTGCAACCCAGGGTGGTGGATCGACGAGCGTGATCTCTACCTCTGGAGCCTCTCGCGCATGCGCGCGCAGCAACTCCGGCATGCGTCGCCACATCAGCGCGGGCACGGCAGCGATAGTGATCCTTCCAGCAAGGCCTGCACCTTGGCGGCGCAGGCCTTCGACCACGTCATCAGCGTCCCCGATGAGGCGCGAGGCCGCGTCGAGCAGAGTGCGACCCGCGCTGGTGGGCTCGACTCCGCGGGGGGATCGCTCGAGAAGCCGCACACCAAGCTCCGTCTCGAGCTTTCCAATGGCGACGCTCAGCGAAGGCTGAGACAGCCGCAGCTGCGCTGCGGCTGCGGTCAACGAACCCGCTTCCACCACCGCCGCAAAATAGCGCAGCGTTCGTAATTCCATAGTCAACAGCATAGAGAGAGATCCACTATAGAAAGAAACTATGTCACCACCAGCCAGTTCGCGGGTTCTGTTCGCGCGGGCGATGTCGGATGCTGAATGAACCTGCCCCTGAAAGTTTGGAGTCACCGATGCTTCCCGAAACCAACCACCACCCCGAGTTCCAGATCACGCGCGCGAGCCACGTCTCGCTCGGTGTCACCGACCTCGAGGCGAGCCGCGACTTCTACCGCGATGTCGTCGGCCTCGTCGTGACCGAGGAAACCGATGACGTTATCTATCTGCGGGGGCTCGAAGAGGCCGCGCACCACTCGCTCGTGCTCGAGCGCTCGGAGGTCGCGAAGGCGCACCGCGTGGGTCTGCGCGTGCGCTCGGCAGACGACATCGTCGCCGCCGAGAAGCATTTCAAGGCGGCGAACATCGAGTATCAGCGGGTCGAGCGCGACCACCAGGGGCCGACGCTGCAGTTCCGCGACCCCGTGGGCACGCTCATGGAGTTCACCTCGGAGATGGATGTCGTCGAGCGCAAGATGCAGAACTTCAACGAGTTCGTCGCGGGCGCGCCGCAGCGCCTCGACCATTATCAGGTCGTGACCTACGACGTGAAGACGGCCACCGAGTTCTGGACCGGGCTTGGCATGCGTATATCGGAATACACGGCTGCAGGCGACGACGACGAGTTGTGGGGCACCTGGATGGAGGTCAAGGGCAACACTCACGACCTCGTATTCACCAACGGGCGCGGGCCGCGCCTGCACCACTTCGCCTTCGCCGTGCCAGACGGTCAGTCGCTGCTGCACGCGGCGGATGTCGCGGGGGCGCTCGGCAAGGGCGACGAGATCGACCGCGGGCCGGGGCGCCACGGCATCTCGAACGCGTTGTTCCTGTATCTGCGCGATCCCGATCAGCACCGCGTCGAGCTCTTCAACACCCACTACCAGTTCATCGATCTCGAGACGCCGCCGATCCGCTGGGATGTGACGAACCCGCGCCGCGCGCAGTTATGGGGCATGCCCGCGTCGAACCGCTGGTTCTTCGAGGCGAGCGAGTTTCCCGGTGAGGGAGTGAACGAGCCGCTCCTTAAGGCGACCCCCGAGACCCTGGAGGCGTACCTCGGCCTGCACTAGGGTCGCATCACCCGTCGTTCCCCGCGCGCAAGGGGACACGAATGGCGCTGAGATTGCACCCAGAGCGCCATTCGCGTCCCCTTGAGGGAGGGTGTGGGGCGAGGTGGGTGCGTGGGGTGGTACGCACTATTTGGTCGAGGCGGAAACCTTCGTCGCAGATTTCGCGGCGGCCTTCGCAGCTCGCTTGTGCTCGCGCACCTTCAGGAGCGACTCTGGCGAGACGATATCGGCCACGCTCCGAAAGCTGCCCTCTTCACCGTAGGGATCTGAGGCCTCCCGCCACCCCTCCCCGGCGAAGTCCACCTGCTTGCCGAGGAGCGCGAGAAAAATCTTCGCCTTCTGCTCACCGAAGCCGGGTAGCTTCTTCAGTCGCTTCAGCACCGTCGGGCCGTCGGGATCATCGCGCGTCCAGATAGCCGCGGCGTCGCCGTCCCACTCGTCAAGCAACGCCTGAGCCAACTCCTGCACTCGACCGGCCATCGAGCCCGGGAAGCGATGGACCGCGGGGGTCTGCTTGAACACCGCGACGAACTCCTCGGGATCCACGCTGGCGATCGATTCCACATCGAGTGTGCCGAGCCGCTCCTTGATCTTCAGCGGACCCGCGAACGCGAGTTCCATTGCAACCTGTTGATCGAGCAGCATCCCGATCAAAAGGGCGAACGGGTCACGACTCAAAAGCGCATCGGCGGATTTATCGTTGGTGAGGTGCAGTGCCATGCCTTCAGTCTGTCAGCCGCATTCGAGCTCGGCTAGACGCAGTCCGGGGTTGGGCTGCCGAGTGGATTCGCTGGCCGCCCTCCCTACGGCATAGATGAGGAAGAGAAACGCTCAGACGAGCTACGCCTCAGTAGGTTCGATGTCAACGTCAGTGAGTTCAAGCGGCTCGATCGCGGGCAGCGCCTCGCCGAGAATCGCCGCCGCGTTCTCGCCAGGTTCGAGCGACTCGACACCATTGAGCTTCCGCTGCAACGCGCGTGTGCGGGTTCCGGCTTGTTCGACCGTGTTCTGCACTGTTTTCAGCTGCTTCCCCACCTTGTCCCACACGTCGCCATACTTTTCGAACTCGCTCTTGGCGGCACTCAGCACCTTCCACACCTCACTCGAACGCTTCTCGATCGCAAGGGTACGGAAACCCATCTGCAAGCTATTCAGCAGCGACATCAGGGTCGTCGGCCCGACCACGGCAATGCGATGCTCGTTCTGCAGCTTGGAGACGAAGCCCGGGCGACGCATGACCTCGGCAAAGAGCCCCTCGGTGGGGAAGTACATCACGCCGAAGTCGGTGGTGTGCGGCGGATCCACATACTTGCTGGAAATCAACTTCGCCTGCGCAAGGACCGCGCGTTCGATGTCTCGTCCGGCGATGTCGATCGCGGCGAGGTCACCCGATTCCTGAGCCGTGAGCAGTCGCTCGTAATCCTCCTGCGGAAACTTCGAGTCGATCGGCAGCCACACCGGGGTGTCTCCGTCACCCGCCCCCGGCAGCTTCACCGCGAATTCGACGCGCTCGTTCGAGTCAGGCAGCACAGCCACATTCTCGGCGTATTGGTCTGATGTCAGCACGTCCTGCAGTTGCCGGGCGAGCTGCACCTCGCCCCAGCCGCCGCGTGACTTCACGTTCGTGAGCACCCGCTTGAGGCCACCTACATCGGTGGCGAGGGTCTGCATCTCGCCGAGGCCCTTCTGGACTTGCTCGAGCCGCTCGCTGACGAGGGAGAACGACTCACCCAGGCGCTTCTCAAGGGTGCCTTGAAGCTTCTCGTCGACGGTTTCGCGCATTTTCTCTAGCTTCGCCTCGTTGCCCAGGCGCAGCTTCTCAAGTTCGACACTCAGTGTCTGCCGCAGCTCGTCCTGCTTCGCCACGTTCGCATCGGTGAGCCCCTGAATTCGCTTGGCGTTCTCGTCGAGCGCGGTCTTCAATGTGCCCTGCAGCTTTTCGTCGACCGTCTGGCGCACCTTCTCGAGCTTCGCCTCGGTATCGGTGCGGATCGCCTCGAGTCTCCCCTCCACCGATTTCCGCAGTTCGGCGCCCTGCGCACCGAGTTCTTCACGCAGCTGCGTGCTCGCCGCTGTGCGCGCCTCGCGCTCGCGCGCCAGTTCTGCTGACTGCGCCTCGCTCGCCGCTCGCATCGCCTGCCCGAGTTCCACTCGCTGGGCCTGAAGATCTTGCCGCACCAAAGCGATACCCGCCTGCTGTTCCTGTCGAAGAGTGGTAGCGACGGACTGCTGTTCTTCCCGGAGCACCCGAGCGAGCGCATCGACATCGCCGACCCCGACGCCAGACCGACCGCGCCGCATGAGCACCGCAACGAGCACGCCCAGCACCGCCAGCAGGTTCAGCACCAGCAGCACGATCACAACCACATCCATATTTCCCCGAATCAATAAGGAACCCCGATGCTTCGACCCTACTGACTGCTTCCCACATTCAGGCCAGGTGAGCTACCGGACTGAAGCCCGGCGCATGCTCAGCCACGTGCCCAGAAGCGCGACTATGCCAGCGCCGACAGCGACCAGCGCGAGTCGCGGCCGCGTCACCGCGGCGATGATCTCGGCGAACTGCGGCACGAATACAAGAATCGTCACGGCCACTGCCAACGCCAGCACGAGACCGAGGATGACTGGACCGCGCGAACCGAAACGTACCCAGACCCCACCGAACAGGCCACCGATTGTCAGGGCCAGCCAGGTGCCGAGCAGGACCGCCGGCCACAGAATCCACCCGTTACCTGAACCGAGCGCAACGGTGTCGAGCGCGTACACCCCAAAGAACCAGTGATCTGTGGCGAGTTCGATCCACAGCAATACCAACATGAGACAGGCGACGTAGCCTGCAAGCACCAGGTTCGCGATCGCGGTGCCGAACACGTGCGCGCGACGTGTGGCACCGAGCGCCAGCGAAAACGGGAAGGTGGTCGCGATCGCCTGCACTCCGAAATAGATGAGGAAGCCCGGCAGCGAGAAGACCATAACGCCGTTCATCCGCGCCCCCGCCGCATACTCCGGGCGCGATGGGTCAAGCCCGGCACGCTGCAATGCGAACGAAATGAGCGCCGTGATCACCAACACCAGCAGCACAATGAACGTCGGAATCCCGAACATGGCAAACGGCTTGTTCAGATGCAACCGGGCGACCTTCCAGGCGCGCGTCATTTTTCTACTCCTTCGGTGTGACCGTGCCCCGCTTTGACTACCCCGTCTTCGCGCATTAGAGGATCCGCTTCCGCCACCCCGGTGGTCCCGCTTCCTGTGTCACCCAACCCGTACGCTGTCACCAGTTTTTGCAGCGAGACTGGCGTAAGTTCAAGCCCCGCGGCGGCAGCGGAAGCACGATCCTCCGATGACACTGTTCCCTCAATCACAGCGCTCGCGAACATCCCGGCACCATGACGACTCAGCACTTTGCGCCCGGTCGCAAACTCGGCCACCGCCCCTGCACGACCGCCCGCCTCAAATGCCAATCCTCGCAAATCATCGACCTCGGCATCTTGCACGACGCGCCCCCGCTCGAGAATCACCACCCGCTCGAGCAGGCGATCCATCTCATCAATGAGGTGTGTCGAGACGACAAACGTTCGGGGGTGGGCACTGTAGTCCCGAAGCAGCGCGTCATAAAAGTAGGTACGTGCCGTCGCGTCGAGCCCGAGGTATGGTTCATCGAAGAACGTGATCGGCGCGCGCGAGGCCAGACCGAGCACGATGCCCAAAGCGGAGAACTGTCCTCGAGAGAACTTCTTAATCACGGTCTTCTCGGGAATGCGGAAAAGAGAGACGAGTTCGTCGGCAAGTTCCTGATTCCAGCTGGGGTAGAAGATGCCCGCAGCCTGCACAGCGTGCTTCAACCGATAGTCATCCGGATAGCGCTGATTGTCGCGGATGAAGCAGAGCTGCCCGAGCACCCGGGCACGTTCGAACGGCTCCTCACCGAACACGCGGATCTCACCAGAGGTCGGCTGATCCTGCGCCGTGGCGAGTGACATGAACGTGGTTTTGCCCGCACCGTTTCTTCCCAGTAGACCTGTAATGGTGTTTGCGTGGATCTGCACGGTCACGTCGTCGAGCGCCCTGACGTCCCCATGCATCCGCGTGAGTCCGCGGGTTTCAATGGCGATGGACATAGTGTTCCCTTCTGGCTTTAGGCATGTGTGAGCAACGCGCGATCAACAGATCACGCAATGATGGTGGATCACCACGACTACCCGGGGTGATCTCTGGAAAGCGCCTCATCGTTCTCGGGCTCCGCCAGGGCGATATCTAGAAGGCGGATCACCTCAACCCGGCTGAGACCGAGCGCCCGCGCCTCCGCGGCGAGCGGGTCGATGAACTCGTTGACGAAGCCTCGCTGACGTTCGGCGGCAACGCGAGCCCGTGCGCCTTCAGCGACGAACATGCCGATACCGCGCCGCTTCGTAAGGATCTGCTGGGTGACCAGCAGATTCAGTCCCTTGCCGGCCGTAGCCGGATTAATACGGAGATATGCGGCAAGTTCGTTGGTCGAGGGTACCTGTGCGCCCTCGACATAGGTGCCGCGGAGAATGTCGTCGGCGATGCGGTCAGCGACTTGCAGAAAGATGGGCTTTGCGTCGTCGAACATGCCACCTACCTTCCTGTCGATTGGACACCTGAACACGGCAGCTTACTTGGTTCATTACTGCACTAATGAACCTAGCTACGGAAACGCAGCCTGTCAACCAGCTCGCTGCAATCCCCCGCCCCCGCTGCCAAGCTCACGCCCAGCCACGTCGGGCCACACCATAACTTCGGTGACCAGCACCCGCTCGGATCGAATCCGCGAAAAGCGTCCGATTCCGTGCGGATCTCCGAGATTGGGTGCCAGCCAGCCAGCTCCCGGAGCGAGAAACCCGCGCAACCCGAGAAACCCATGAAACCCACGCACTGGCCGAAGCCAGATTAGAGTGAGATCATGGCTCTCCTGATCCCTTTCAACGGCATCCATCCGCAGGTCGACCCCACCGCGTGGCTCGCCCCGAATGCGACGCTCATTGGCGACGTGCGCGTCGGGCCCGGAGCAAGCGTGTGGTTCGGCGCTGTGCTGCGCGGTGACATGGACCGCATCGAACTCGGAGCGGGCAGCAACCTGCAAGACAATGTCGTTGTGCACACCGACCATGGCGTTTCAGCGATTATCGGTGCGAATGTGGGAGTCGGTCACCTCGCACTGATTCACGGCGCGACCGTCGGCGACGGCTGCCTCATCGGCATGGGCGCCAAGCTTCTCAACAACTCGGTGATCGGCGCGGGCGCGTTCGTCGCCGCGGGTGCGCTCGTGCTCGAGGGGCAGCATGTCGAAGCCGGGCACCTCGTCGCCGGGCTCCCCGCGAAGGATCGCGGTCCGATGGGCGACGAGATGGCCGAGCGCGTGCGTTCAAACGCCTTCCATTACCAGGAGCTCGCGGCCCAGTATCGCGCCTCCGGCGAGTAGGCGAACGGGCGGCGCCCCGATCCACCCGTACGTGAGCTACCGCAATGGGCGGCGCGACCGGGCACCCCTCCTACGGCGCCTCGGGGTCACGACCGCCGGGTCCACCGGAATGTCGCGAGACTCACCACGAGCCCCACAATGAGCCACACCCCAAGGTTGAGTGCGACAAGCCCCAAATCCCAGGTGCCGCCCTGTTCCGCCTCGGCGAAATGCTCGGGTAGAAACACGCTGCGCATACCTTGCGCGAGCCACTTCAGGGGGAACAGCGCAGCGATATTCTGCAGCCACTCGGGCAGCATTGAAAACGTCAGGTATACACCCGAGATGAACTGCAGAATGAGCGTGATTGGCAGCACCACCGCCGTCGCGCTGCGAGACGACCGGGGCAGAGCCGAAAGTGCAACCCCGAGCAACGCCATGGTCACGATCCCGAGCAGGAACACCCAGGCAAACCGCAGCCAAAGCCCGGGTTGGGTCGGCAGTGGCACCCCCAACACCAGCGCTGCGAAGGTGAACAACAGTCCAACCTGCAGGATCGTAGTGCCTCCCAGCATCCCCACCTTCCCCAAGAAATAACTCACTGGGGAAATGGGCGTGCCACCGAGGCGCTTCAACCACCCCTCGCTTTTCTCACGCGCGATGTCGACGGCGAGGTTCTGCAGCCCAGAGAGCAGGATCGCCGCCGCGACCATGCCCGGAAGATAGTAGTGAGCCATCGTGATGCCTCCCGTACCGTCGGGCCGCACGCCCACATCTCCCTGAGCCGAGAATGCTGTACCGAAGATGGCCAGCAGCAGAACCGGGAATAGGAACGTGAAGAAGACCGTGTCGACGGTGCGAAAATACGCCCGCACCTCAAGCCGTGCCGAGGCGATAGCCCCCCTGAGTACCCCGACGACGCGGGGGTGGATCGCGCGAATTTCCCCACCCGTGGCAGGAAGGCCGGTACGTGCACCCGAACCCGTGCCTACGCCCGGACCTTCACTGCTGCCGCCGGCGTTCGTGACGTTCGCACTCATACGGCGACCTCCTCTTCATGATCGCCGATGAGGGCGAGATAGATCTCTTCGAGCTCGGGCCTGCGCACCTGCAGCTCGGCGGGCTCCCTGCCCATCCGATCCCACAGCCGGGCAACCAGTTCGGCCGGACGCTCCGTACGCTCCTCGCGCAGGGTGCCGTCGACATCGCGCCAACTCACCACGGGCACCCGCGCGCCTGCGCCACCGAGTTGCGCAGGTGGCGCCTCCGCCACAATTCGCCCACCCCTCAAAACACCGACGCGATCCGCCAGCGTCGCCGCCTCGTCAAGATAGTGGGTGGTGAGCACGATCGCGGTACCCTCGGTCGCGAGCAGCTTGAGCATCGACCAGAACTGGCGTCTCGCCTCGGGGTCAAACCCAGTGGTGGGCTCGTCGAGAAACAACAGCTCGGGGCGCCCGATGATTCCGAGTGCGACATCGAGACGCCGCTGCTGCCCACCCGACATTTTGCTCGCGCGCTTTCCCGCGTGTTCGGCGAGGCCCACCATGTCGAGCACCTCATCGACACCGCGAGGGTTCGGGTAAAAGGTGCGAAAATGGGCGATCAGCTCGCGCGGCGTGCTTGGGCCGAGGTCTCCGGTCTGCTGGGAAACAATGCCGATGCGGGAGCGCCATGCACGCGACGCGCCCAGCGGATCCGAGTCGAGCACCCGCACCGTGCCCGAATCTGCGCGACGAAATCCCTCCAGGATTTCGATCGCGGTGCTCTTACCGGCTCCGTTTGGGCCGAGCAGCGCATAGATTTCCCCGGGGGCGATCGTCAGATCCACGCTATCGAGCACTTGTCGGTCACCATAGCGCTTGCCAAGGTCGCGCACCTCAATGACGGCACCCCGCTGGTTCTCGCTGTCGGTCATGGTTCGTTGCATATGGCAAGTTTGACAGCGAAGTTGGCGTCGCAATAGCGAACGTTTGGTTTCCCTGCCACCGCGCTCACCTGCGGCAGTAGGCACAAGAGGAAACGTGGGCAAGCTGAGTAGGCTGGGCAAGTGACCGCCAACGCCCCGCAGCACCTGCCCAGTTCAGACCCCGCCGCGCACCCGCGTGGGTTTGCCTCAGACAACTACGCCGGTGCACATCCCGAGGTGCTCGAGGCAATCGTCGCGGCGAACGTGGGCCACACCCCCGCCTACGGAGACGACCCCTGGACCGCGCGCCTCACCGAGTGGGCCCGTTCCGCGTTTGGCCCCATGACGCAGATTTTCCCGGTGTTCAACGGTACGGGCGCGAATGTGCTCGGTCTCCAAGCCTCCCTCCCCCGCTGGGGCGCGGTCATTTGTGCGGCGAGCGCGCACATCAACGTCGACGAGGGTGGAGCACCCGAGAAAGTCGGCGGCCTCAAACTTCTCACCATCGACACCCCCGACGGCAAACTCACCCCCGAGCTTGTGGATCGCGAGGCCTGGGGGTGGGGCAACGAACATCGCGCGCAGCCACTCGCAGTTTCGATCACGCAGACCACCGAGTTTGGCACCTGCTACACGTTGGCTGAGATTCGGGCGCTGGCGGATCATGCCCACCGGCACGGCATGGAGCTCCACATGGACGGATCTCGCCTCGGCAATGCGGCCGCACACCTCGGCGCCTCGCTCGCCGAGATTACGACCGAGGCGGGCGTCGACGTGCTGAGCCTCGGCGGCACCAAGAACGGGTTACTCGGAGCCGAGGCCGTCGTGGTGATCCACCCGGAAAAAGCGCAGGGTTTGCATTATCTGCGCAAAACTAACATGCAGCTGGGCTCGAAAATGCGGTTCCTCTCGGCGCAGTTGCTCGCACTGTATGACGGAGACCTCTGGCTTCGTTCCGCGACCCACGCGAACCGTATGGCCACGCGACTGAGTTCCGGCATCGAGTTGCTTGCAGAGAGTGGCGAGGTGCCCGGTCTGCGACTCGCGCAGCGCACCGAGTCAAACGCGGTATTTGCCCTCGTGCCGGAGGTTGCCCAAGAGCGTGCGCGCAAGTCGTTCCATTTCTACAGCTGGCCTGGCAACGACGAGCTCGTGCGTCTCATGTGCTCGTTCGACACCACCCCCGAAGACATTGACGCACTCCTCGCGGCGTTCGCGAGTTGACCAAGACGAGACACCAGATGCGGTGAGTGGTGTGGCACGACCTGCAGCCTCGCCACGGTGCAGCCACACCTCGAGCCTGACGGTTTGGCGAGCGCCTACACACCCACTCCACCGAATATGAGCCTCGCCGCGATGAGTATCATCACGACCGCGACCAACCAGTCGAGCACCTGCCACGCGCGCGGTGACGCGAAGAATCGGGTCAGTGCCCGCGCCCCGTAGCCGATCACTGCGAACCAGGCGACACTGGCAATGGCGCCGCCCAGCGCGAACCACCAGCGCTCGGGGTCGCCCTGCGCATTTCCGATTGACCCCATGAGCACCATCGTGTCGAGGTATACGTGCGGGTTCAGCCAGGTGATGGCAAGGCACGCGAGCACCGTCTTCTTCAGCGACACCTGCGATCCCTCCGCCGCCACCAGCCCGATCGGGCGGAGTGCTCGCCGCACCGCACCCCACGCGTACCAAAGCAGAAAGATCACACCGCCCCATCGCACGATCTCAATGACCAGTGGCGCGCGCTCGATCACAAATCCAATTCCCGCAACCCCAGCAAACTCGAGGAGCGCATCGGTAAGGCCGCAAATCAGTACGACGGGCAGCACGAATTGCCGCCGGATGCCTTGCTGCAGCACGAAGGCGTTCTGCGCACCGATTGCCGCGATGAGCGAGAGTCCGGTTCCAAAACCGACCAGCATAGGGGTAAGCACCCATTGAGGGTAAAGCCCCAGAGCCGGGCCGCGCCAATCGGCCGAGCGATCCACCCCCGCACCTTTCACCCCGCGCTACCCCTGCGGGTAGGCTCTGAGGGTCGAGAAGGAGCCAGGATGTTTGGGGTACTGCAGGGGTTCGCCCTGATTCTCGGCATCATCGGCGCCGGTTATGTTGCCTCCCGCTTCGGCGTGGTGAAGGGCGAACAGCGCCTGGTGCTCAACCGAGTCGCCTTCTATGTCGCGACACCAGCGCTGCTATTCACCGTGCTGCAGAGCAGCGATCCGGCGGTAATCGTGTCGCCGGTCATCCTGGTCACCGGGCTCACTGCAGTGCTCGCTGCGGGTCTCTACGTGCTCGCTTCGCGGCTCTGGTTTCGCCGGGGTCTCGCGGGCACGACACTCGGGGCCACGAGCTCGGGGTACGTGAATTCCAATAACCTCGGTCTTCCAGTGGCGATCTACATCCTCGGCGATGCCGCCTACGTCGCACCGCTGATCCTGCTGCAGGTCGTGGTCTTCTCGCCGCTGATTCTCGCGATTCTCGAATCGACCCGTGGCAACCAGCGTGGCGCGGCGGTCGCGCTCGGTCGCGCGGCACAGAACCCCATCATCATCGCCTCCGCCCTGGGTCTCCTCGTGGCGTTGTTCGGCCTCACGGTGCCCGAGATCTTGCTGAACCCCATCGCGATGATCGGCGACGCTTCGATCCCGATGGTGCTCCTCAGTTTCGGCATTTCGCTGCACGGTCAGCGCGTACTGCAAACGGGGGTGGATCGCCCGGCCATTCTCGTGGCAAGCGGCATCAAGCTGCTCGTGATGCCCGCAATTACCTGGGCGTTGTGCCTGGCGTTTGGGCTGAGCGCGCACGAGACTTTCGTTGCGACCACGATCGCGGCGCTTCCGACTGCACAGAACGTGTACAACTACGCCGCCACCTATCGACGTGCCGAAACGCAGGTGCGCGATACCGTGTTCTTGACCACCTTCGCCTCCCTCCCGGTGATCGCCGTGATTGCGTGGCTGCTCGCCGCTTAGACAGTGGCAGCGGATCAAGGTAGCCGGAATACATACCGACACCGAGGCGTTCACATCTAAGGCACCTCCGGTGGCTTTCAACCGCCTCCCGGGCGCCGACGCAGCTTTGATCCACCAGCAAAGGAACCCCATGAACGCCCGTCACGCCGAAACCAGCGCCCCCGGCATTGACCCGATTGCGAGCCGCTGGAGCCCCCGTTCCTTCGCCACCGAACATTCACTGCCCGAGGGCGCGCTGCGCGGGGTGTTTGAGGCGGCCCGCTGGGCCCCGAGTGCGAGCAACACGCAGCCCTGGCGCTTCATCATCGCCCGCCGCGGCGGCGAGGCGTTCGCGAAGATCGAGGCAGCGCTGCTCGGCTTCAACCAGCAGTGGGCCGGCCGTGCCGCCGCGCTTGTGGTCAACGTCGCCGAGACCGTCAGCGCAGAGGGCAAGGCGCAACGCTGGGCCGAGTATGACCTCGGGCAGGCGGTGGCTACGTACTCGCTGCAGGCTCGCGCCGAAGGCCTGTACGCGCATCAGATGGGTGGTTTTAATGCCGACGCGCTCCGCAGCGAGTTTGGCTTGACTGAGCATCAGGTACCCGTCTCGGTGACCGCGATCGGCGCGATTGGCGATCCCGAGCAGCTGACCGAGGCACTCCGTGAGCGCGAGGTTGCTCCCCGCACTCGCATGGAACTTGACGACATTGTTTTGCTGAACGAGTAACACGCTGAGTGGAGTGAGTGGCATCGCAGGGTGGGCAATTGGCTCACCCTGTCGGTGGTCTACACCACGGTGCGATAGACCGAGTCGTCGCCATCCAGCCGCAGCGCACTAATCAGCTCTGCGGCATGTGTCGTCGAAAGGACCACACGGGAAAAACCGTCAAACTGGGAAACCCAGCCGTGATCCTCTTCCGCGCCCTCAGGTACGTCAATGTCAATAACTATTGCGGATCGCCGACCGCGCACGAGTGCAAAGTCGCGGCCGGAGATACTGCGCCATGTACCAAAGGCAATTTTGCCGGGGATGATGGTGCCGGGAGACCGCACCCCCCGCAACCACACCCACGGATCGTCGGTGATCAACGCAGAGGTGATGGCGTCGCGGTCGATGACCACGTCTCGGCGATGCAGAGCGAGAGCTTTTTCAGTCGCAGTGAGCTGGATCACCACTCGTTCTGGGTACACCTCAACTCGCGCCATGCACACTAGTTTGCCGGTCGCAGCTACGTTTTGCTGCATACACCGCACAGGCGGCACCGAATCGTTACCGTGCCCGGTGAAGATTCCTGTCTAGTCGAGCATGTCGCTCTGGTCGATAACGGACTCCACCGTCTCGATCAGGGCACGTTTGACGGGAGAACTCGTGTGTTCGGGGTTGTGGAGAAGTCCCGCAGCTTCTGCTTCAACGTGCGTGCGGGGACCCACACAGGCAACTATTGTGCCCTCGGGGAGCTCCGGAAACTGGCTGGCAACTTCGCGGGCGATTTTTGCCGAGGCCACGAGGAGAGCATTAATGCGGCCGGACTCGACATCCTCTCTGATGTGCACTGATACCGGGATCCCGATCGTCTGAAATGCTACAACCTGCGTGACGTCGTGCCCACGGCTGATTAAGCCCTCGGTGAGTACCGGCTTCGCCACGTCCGAACGCAGGGTGAGTACCTTGAGAACGTTCCCGGCATCAATCTCGGGCCACACTTCGAGGAGACCCGCAGTCGAGTAATTTTCTTCGCTCGGCGTTCGGCTCACCTGATACCCCGCCTGCACGAACGCCGCCTCGGTCGCCTCTCCGACTACGGCGACCCGCGTGCTGCTGGGGATTACGGCATGGTGATGCGCCAGAACGTCAACGACCGTGGCGCTCGTCGCCGTGATCCAGTCATAGTAACCAGCCTCAAGTCGATGAAGCGCCTCGACCAGCCGGTCTTCCTCGCTGGTGTGGGCAAAGTCGACGAGCGGCGCGATCACCGTGCTTGCTCCCTGTTCGCGGAGCGCTTCAGCAACGAGTTCGCCCCATGTACCGCCGCGCGGCACGAGCACTCGGAGACCGCTTAGCGGGTTCGCCTCAGCCGCCATAGACTCCACTCACTTTGTTCGGACACACCAAAAGCCAATCTTCGAACGAGTCATCTCATTGACGCAGTCCTGGCTTTCCGGAAAAGTCGTTCCAGATGTCCCTATTCTGACCCTGCGCGGGCAAAGACGCAAAACAGGGCGGACAGATGCGCGAAACGCAACCGAAACGTAACACTCGAGGATCGTTCCACAACCGAGCACTGCCGCGCACTGTCGCTCGCGATGATCGGACTCACAGGAACGGAACGTAACCTGTAGCAGCCCTGCGCCCGCGTCGCACGGTGGACTCGATGGGGAGGCCTGTTTCTTCACCTCCCCAGGAGTATCTAGTGTCTTTTTCCGTGCCCACCTTCGGTCTGGGCCTTGCGCTCAGCGCACTCGTCGCCACCCAGGTTCTGACCGGTGCCGCGGCCGTGCCCGCCTCAGATGAGACGCCTCTGCCAGCAGCCTCAGTGGCGACCAGCCAGGCTTCGGAGCCCGAAGTCAGCCTGGAGATATCCGCCCTGCAGGCGGAGTTGGCCAGCGTCAGCTCCGCAGCCGCCGAGGCAGTTGAGCGAAATGTACTGAGCTCGCCCAGCATTGACGAAGCGGAAGTCGTACTCGCGGAGAGAATCCGTGAGGCCGAACGACTCACCCCAAGCGCCTGGCTTACCGCGACGAGCACGGGGGTTCATCTCGTCGGAGGTGATGCCGACTTGCTCGTCGAACTCAAGGAGGATCTCCTTGAACTGCGCGAAGGCCTCAGCTCGTGGGAGAGCGCCGTCGCAGCGTACCGACTCGAAGAGGACGCGCGTCAGGCTGAAGCTGCCCGGATCCTCTCTGCGGCGACCCCAGCCGCAACGGCATCGCAAGTCAACACGGTGGTTCCACGCAGCGCCCAGGGCAGCGCACCCTCCTCGGGCTACACGGTCTCACCTGCGGGCACTGGTGGCCAAGCGCTGATCGATTCGTGCACGGGGCCAGTGTGGTGGACTCCGTCATGGTTCCCATACCTCGCCGAGCATTGGCACTGTGGCGGAGCCTCGTTCCCCAAGCAGGCGGGTGCCATCATCACCATTACAGGGAGTGGCGTGTACCAATCAGCCGGCATCGTAAAACAGGTCAACGCCTACGTCGAGGACATGAACTCGGTGCCGAGCGGCTATGACGTGTACTACCAGACCTGCTTCAATAACGATCCGTCCACATCGGTGATTATCGGGCTCGTCCGGATCGGGTAACTACGACTCTCTGGGGCCGTCAATCGAAGGCGCGGAGCACGAGGCGTGCCGCGCCCCAGACCGCGAAACCCGCGGCAATTGCCACTCCAGCTACACCAGCTGCGAAGCCTCCCGGATTCTCCTGGGAGACATCTGCAATGCGCTGCTTGGTACGCGCCAGCTTGTCGTCGATGCGCTGGGCGTAGTCGAGCCGTTCCCGGAGCTGGCCCAGTGTGTCATATAGCTCTGCTCGCGCCAGCTGGGCCGTCTGTACCCCGCTCGGAACCTGAGGTGCATCGGTCATCGCCAGTTCCCCTTTCCGTCGGCCTGCGGCGTGTGGCTAGAAGAATTGAATCGAACCTCAGACATTGCCTGGAAGTCACCCTCAACTCGATCAATTGTTTGCTCGGGCACAGGTATTCCGCGCTTGATGAGGGCAATGCCGCCGAAGATGGCTCCCGCGGCGAGAAGTATGAGTCCGAATGCCACGACTAACGCCGAGAGCCAGACAGGCCACACCACGGCGATGCCCGCGATCGCCGCAGTCACAAACGCGGCGATCGCAAAGAAGAGGAAGAACAGCGCGACCACAATGGCCAGCAGGCCGATGCCGCTGCGCTTGGCCTTCGTCGTGATCTCTCGTTTCGCGTTCTCGAACTCAGCTTTGGCGAGCGCGACAAATTGCTGGGGTAGCCGCGCCAGGAGTTCGAACGTACCCGCTTGATCACTCTTACGGCTCATGAGTCGGATTCCGACTTCTTGGTGTCAGTCTTCTGAACGCTTGCGCGGTCGCTCGCGGACGCGTCGGAGTTCTGCGATTCTTTCGACTTTGCGCTCGACTTGGGTTTGGTCTTCTCGGACGCATGTGTGTGAGCCGCAGATCCAGAAGGGCGCGTGCTGGAACCGGCCTTTTGGGCGACGTTGTTCACCACGTCTGCGCCCACGCGCTTGGCCAGGTCTTTCAGCTCATCGATCCGATCGTCGACAACGTCACGTACAGCTGAGACGCTTCTTTGCACTGGTTCGGTGTTCCACAGCTTGTCAGCGCGGCGTTTGATTTGTTCGTAGCGTTCACGACCTGCGCGGGCACCCAGTACGTACCCCACGGCTGCTCCGAGAACAAATGCGAGTTTGCCTTTCATGGTTCCTCCATTTCCCGTGACGAGCGCCACCACTCCCTAACTGTCAGCCAGCCTACAGAAGATCTAGGTATAGAGATATTCCAGAATGGAGATATACGAGGGCTCGGACCCGCCTCAGTCGATCAGACCAGTGAGGTACCGGCGCAAGCTGACGGCGCCGTCGTGTGCCGCTGCGAGCGTCACAGGCAAGTCGTCTCCGAACAGGGAACGCCCAACCGCGAGTATTTTCGGGGCGTGGCCCGAGAGATTGGCCACACGAGATTCAGCCTGCTCACGAGACGCAATGGTGGCGAACGGCGCAGCGGCCACGCCGGTGGACCACTCGGCATCAGGAAGCTCGCTGAACCCAAGCTCAGTCAGCGATTGTGAAAGCACGGCTTCCACTCCGTCGAGCGAGGGCGGCTCGGCCAGAACGGCACTGGTAAAGTGCGCCCGCGTTGGAGCCCCCGGAAGCGTCTCCAGGCGAACGGCCCAACCCCCGTGAAGCATAATCGCGCTCTGGCCGTCCCCGAGCCACTCGGGGCGAGATATGTCTACAGCGGCATGGACGCGAATCTTATCCGCACCAAGCTCGGGTGCGAGTTCGGTGAGAATCTCCGTGCGAATCGCGTTTCTGCTGAAATCGAGAATTATCGACCGAGTTTCAATCTGCCGACCGTCGCTCAGTGTGGCCCTCCAGCATCCTGGCGCACCAACAGCTTCACTCAGGCCAGAGTGGCGCTGCGAAACCTGACAAACTCGACTCTCGACTAGCTGCGCGTCGTACAGGCTGAGCTTTCGCAGAAGTTCGGCCTGGAGCGCTGCGCTACCGCCCGCGGGTATTACTCGTGTTTCACGTGCAACATTCCGCTCAGAGTATGCAAGAGCAGCTCCCGTCAGAGAACCGACTCGCGAGAGTGCCTCGTTGAGGCCGGGTGCCGCGAGGGCTACGTCCACCTCGTTGGCGCTCACGCCGTATCGCTCGCGAATCACCGGCTCGATTAGCCTTTCGAGCGGACGCGCACCAATTCGCTTCCGCACGAGTGGCCCGAGCGTCTTCGCTTTCCCCACTGCGAGGAGCGGCATGATGCGATCCAGATAGGCGCGGAGTGAGGCGCCCGCACCGAGCAGTCGAACGGCTTCAGATGACAGAGGCGACGCTGGGATGCCGAGCACGGCAGGACTCGGTTGCGGAGCCCAAGCACCTTCGCGATCAAGAAGCAACGGCGCGACAGGCTCGATCACCAGCGGGAGCGCCCCGGGTGCACCCAATTTCCCGGCACCGGCAATGGGTGCGGCCACCCTATTCAGAAATCCTGCAACGATTCCATCTGGGTCACGCACCGGCGCTGCGGGCGGCTCACCGACTCGCTCATCGATCGCGATGCCGACTCGAAGCCCGACCTCTGCGAGGTCGAGCGCGGCGAGCAGCGCCGCAACGCTACGCCCCGTGACGAGGGCGTCAATCATGGAGTTTCCTGCGGGGGCACCGGGACCGGAGTCTGCGGAATCACCCGACGCGACTGCACCAGGTCAATGCGGGTGCGGGGGCCGCCCTTGCGCACAAAGATCCGCTCAACCCACCACACGTACAAACCCAGTCCGACGATCTGCCCGATAATCGCACCCGGCCCGGCGCCACTCTCGGTTTGTTTGGTCTCGCCGCCGATTGCGAGCACCATTAACCCGAACGCGATCCAGTTGTTGACCACATGAATTGAGATTGCCGCCTCGAGACCACCCGTGCGCCAGGTGAGCCACCCCGCGACGAGGGCGAGCAGCACCACGACCATCCAGCCCCAGATGTCGTAGATGTGCGCGAAGCCGAAGATGAGGCTCGGTACAACAATCGGTATCCATGGCCCGCGCAGGAATGCGCCCACCGCGCCTGCGGCGCGTGATCCGCCGAACCAGGCACCGAGCGACTGCATGAACATGCCCCGAAAGACGAGCTCTTCGGCGGTTGCCTGGATGGGAACGAGCAGGAGAATGATCGCGGCCGACCACAGAGCAACAGTTGGATCGATGGGTGGAGCTTCGAGGATCGGAGTCGCATCACCTCTCACGGCCGCCAGCGCGAGCTCGACACCGATGCCTACGATGTTCATCACCGCGAGCGCAACGAACGCAGGGATCACGGTGCGGAATAGGAGCCGCCAGCGGATACGGAGAGCGACCGACCAGGCCCGACCAATCGGCGTCAACCCGGTGCTGAGCATCGCGAGCCACACCGCCGGGATCATGAGCGCGACCGATCCCAGGGTGATCACCAGCGAAATTGGCTGTTGCGTATCGGGAGTCGCGATCGACAACAGGGTGTCTTCGGTGAACTCAGCCCCGGAAAGCAGGAGATATGGCACCATCACGATGACACTGAAGACCACCGTAAAGGTCACGTAGTAGAAGAACGCCAATACAAGTGCGAGCAGCGGCTTCCACCAGCGATACTTCGGTGCGCCGCGCAAGAGCCGATGGTACTCGAGTGGTTCGGTTTCTTCCCAGTGGATCGGCGCAGCTGCTCGCTGCGCCCACCCCCAGGCGTCGGGAGCCTGAGATTCCTGAACCGGTTGGGGCGGCATTCCGGGCTGCGTAGATTGCGGCTGCGGGCCCGAAGGAGGCTGCTGCTCGAAACTCATGCACTGAACCTCTCGGTCTTACGAGCCGCGCAGGCGCTCGGCGAGGTAAGCATGCAGCTCTGTGCGGGGCACACGCTCCTGCTTCATCGTGTCGCGGTCTCGCACGGTCACCGCGTGATCTTCGAGCGAGTCGAAGTCAACGGTCACGCAGAAGGGTGTACCAATCTCGTCTTGGCGGCGGTAACGGCGACCAATCGCGCCCGCATCGTCGAAGTCCACGTTCCAGTCGTCTCGCAGCTCGGCGGCGATTTCGCGCGCGAGCGGCGACAAGGCTTCGTTGCGGCTCAGCGGCAGAACTGCGGCCTTGATCGGCGCGAGGCGTGCGTCAAGCGCGAGTAGCGTGCGGGTATCGGTGCCGCCCTTCGCGTTTGGCACCTCTTCCTCGCGATACGCGTCGACAAGGAATGCCATCAGGGAGCGGGTGAGGCCTGCGGCGGGCTCGATCACGTAGGGCACCCAGCGCTCGTTTTTCGCCTGGTCAAAGTACGACAGGTCTTTGCCCGAGTGCTCGGAGTGCGTGGTGAGGTCAAAGTTCGTGCGGTTCGCGATGCCCTCGAGCTCACCCCACTCACCGCCGGTGAAACCGAAGCGGTACTCGATGTCGGCGGTGCGCTTCGAGTAGTGCGAGAGCTTTTCCTTCGGGTGCTCGAAGAAGCGAAGATTACCCGGGTCGATGCCCAAGCCGATGTACCAAGACATCCGTTCGTTCATCCAGTACTCTTGCCACTCCTCGTCGGTACCTGGCTCAACGAAGAACTCCATCTCCATCTGCTCGAACTCGCGGGTGCGGAAGATGAAGTTGCCGGGAGTGATCTCGTTGCGGAAGCTCTTACCGATCTGGCCGATGCCGAACGGGGGTTTCATGCGTGCTGACTGCAATACGTTCGCGAAGTTCACGAAAATGCCCTGCGCAGTCTCGGGGCGGAGATAGTGCATACCCGCTTCGTCGTCGACAGGGCCGAGGTAGGTCTTCAGCAGACCTGAGAAGGCGCGCGGCTCGGTCCACTGGCCGCGGGTTCCACAGCTGACGCAGACGATCTCGGCAAGCCCACCCTCAGGCGCTCGCCCCTTCTTGTCTTCAAACTCCTCGATGAGGTGATCCTCGCGATACCGCTTGTGGCACTGCAGGCACTCCACGAGCGGATCGCTGAATACCTCGACGTGGCCCGAGGCCTCCCACACCTGCTTTGGCAAAATCACGCTCGAGTCAATCCCGACCACATCGTCGCGCTTCTGCACCATCGTCTTCCACCACTGGCGCTTGATGTTCTCCTTGAGCGCCGTGCCCAAGGGGCCGTAGTCCCAGGCGCTGCGCGATCCACCGTAAATCTCACCTGCTTGGTATACGAAGCCGCGATGGCGGGCAAGGGCGATGACTTTGTCGAGACGGGACTGTTCGGCCATGGTGAAGCACACTCCAAGGGGCAAGCGGGGATCTTGGGAACGGCCCGGCCGAAGCCGGGCACACCCGTCAAGTGTAGTGCGGCGTACCTTGCCTCGTCCCGAGTGCGCACGCCCGAGATCTCGACTGATCGGTCGGATGCCCATAGCGCACGTATCTCCCCCGCCAAGTGCAGCGAGTATGCTCGCTTCAGCAGGAATGAACGGCACGAGACGACCAGGGGAGCATATGTCTGGACCAACCCACTCGGCAGTCATCGCGCAGCAACTCGCCCACAAGTCAGTGCGGAAGTATCTCGACGCGCCGGTCACCGACGCGCAACTCGAGCTCATCGTCACCGCAGCCCAGCGGGCATCGACATCGTCAAACCTGCAGGTGTGGTCAGTAATCGCGGTGCGCGATCAGGCTCGCAAGGCACGACTCTCGGAGATGCTCGGTGGTCGCGACTACGTAGCCGAGGCGCCAGTTTTTCTCGTGTGGATCGCAGATCTCGCCCGCAACGAGGCCCTCATGCGCGCGCACGGTGCCGAGTCAGAGACTCTCGGTCTCATCGAAAACACACTCATCGGCGCGATCGACGTGGGCATCGCCGCCCAAAACGCGCTGCTCGCGGCTGAATCTCTCGGCCTCGGCGGAGTGTTCGTGGGGAGCCTGCGCAACGCGCCCGAGGCGGTCTGCGAAGAGCTTGGCCTCCCTCGTCACGCTTTCCCGTTGGTGGGAATGTCCCTCGGCGTACCCGACCCATCCGAGGGCAGCGGGGTCAAGCCGCGTCTCCCACTCTCGGGTGTCCTGCACCATGAGGTCTACGATTCGGACCGGTGGAGATCCGCGACCGACGCCTACGAGGTGAGCTACGAACAATATTTCGCTGGGCAGGGGCACCCAGGTCGTAGTTGGGCGCGCACGGTCATTGGCCGCCTCGCGAAGATCGCAGGGTTGCACGGCCGCCACACGATGCGCGCGTCGCTGCGGTCACAAGGTTTCGACTCAGAATAGTCGCCTGAGCCCGGCGCCAGGGCCGGGGGGTGACCCCTGACTCGGAGCAGAACCGCCGGCTCAGCCAACCGAATCGGGGTAGCCCGTTACCGCACCCCGCGCATGAGCTTGAGCACGGGTTTGACCGCGAGAAGCATGAGCAGACCGATCCCGATCGCAATGGCACCCAGCACCGCAAAGTAGGGCACCTCGGCAGCGGGGTCGTAAAACTGAGCCAGCCAGCCTGCAATCGACGTGCCGAGCGCGACCGAGAGAAAGTACAGCGCAACCATCTGCGTGCGGAAGCGCTCGGGGGCGAGCTTCGTGGTGACCGAGAGCCCAGGGGGCGAGATGAAGAGCTCGGCAACGGTGAACACGAGAAGGATCAGTGCCATCGCGAGCAGGGGCGTCGACGACGGGCCTCCGCCCGCCCACGGGATGAACAGCAGGAACGCTGCGCCCATGATGATCGAGCCAAGCCCGAACTTCGCGGGTGCCCCAGGAGCCCGAGTACCGAGCTTCGACCAGACCGCCGCAAACACTCCCGACAGGATGATGACGAAGATCGGGTTAATCGAGTTGATCCATGAGATCGGCATCTCCCACCCGAAGATCGAGCGATCGAGCTGCTGATCTGAGTAGATCGTGAGCACGGTGAACTGCTGCTGATACAGCGACCAGAAGCCCACGTTCACGATGAAGAGTGGAATGAAGCCGATAACCCGTGACCTCTCGGTCGGGTTAATGTGCTTCGAGCCGATAATCACGATGAAGTAGGCGATTGCTGCGGCAAGGATGATGATGATGATGGCAATGGTCGCGAGGTTGTCTGCGCGGATCACGCCGGTGAGCACTCCGAGCGCGAGCAACGCGAGGCCGGCCACAGCCGCCACGATAAATCGACCGCGCTGATTGCGCGGCAACGGGTTTGCGACCAGCCGGGAATCCTCCGGCAAATGCTTGCGCCCGAAGGAGTACTGCACAAGGCCGATTGCCATGCCGACTGCCGCAGCGCCAAAGCCCCAGTGGAAACCCATGGTGGATTGCAGCAGGCCCGTGATGAGCGGACCAAGGAAGGCCCCGAGGTTGATGCCGAGGTAGAAGAGCGAGAAACCGGCATCGCGGCGCGTGTCGCCCTCTGCGTACAGAGTGCCGACGACCGCGGTGGCGTTCGCCTTCAGTCCTCCTGAACCAATCGCAACGAGCGCGAGGCCCACCCCAAGGCCCCACGCGTTCGGCAGCACGGCGAGCGCGATGTGGCCCGCCATGATCACAATGGCGCTATAGAACAGCACCCGCTCGGAACCGAGTACCCGATCGGCAATCCAAGCGCCAAGGATCGCGACGAGATACACGGTTCCGCCGTAAGCGCCGACGATTCCGGTCGCGACGGCACGGTCGATGCCAAGCCCGCCCTCCGAGACCGTGAAGTACATGTAAATGAGGAGGATGCCCTGCATGCCGTAGAAGCTAAAACGCTCCCACATTTCGACGCCGAAGACATTGGCGAGCGCCCATGGCTGGCCGAAGAATCTTGTGTCGTGCGATCCCTCATGATGGATTGGCCGTCCGGCCTCCGCCGCCACACCAGTGTCGGCGGGTGCCCCCACCGGCAATTGTTCGGGGATGTTCTCGTGCTGCTCAGCCATGGGCTCAGAATACCGGCACGGTCGCGAAGGCCGAGCGCATCCGTACGGTGCGGCGCGGCGATCAGGAGACGAGGATCACCTTGCGGGTCGTAGCCCAATGCTCCAGTGCGCGGTGTGCGCCCGCGCGAGCAATCGGTGCAGCAGATTCACCAACGATTGTGCACTTCCTCGGCCCAACCGAGGATCCCAGTGAACTCGATCGCCGCCTCCCCGTCAGGGGTGAACGTGCCCGACCAGTGTCCGAAGCATTGGTCGGTGTGGCCTTTCAATACGAGTAGGTCGGTGCGGGTCACCTTGTTGTAGAAGGGCTCGAACGTGGCTTCAAGCCCACCGCCCCGCACTCGCCACGGTGCGCGCCAATTCTCGATGTCATACTCCCACTCCGTTTCGCCGTGGATCTTGTGCATGCGGCCGTCGACGAAGAACGCGTTCTCAGACACCCCCGTGCCCGCGGTCCACTTTGCTCCGACCTGCACGCCGATCACGTGCCCGTTCGAGCGACCGGATCCTGCGCCCCAGTTCCACGCAATGTCGTACGGCCAGCGACCACGGCCGTGGTCGAGCACCGCCCAGGATTCCCCAGCTGGCAGCGGGTGATCCACGGAGCCGATGCGTAACGTGCCGGTCACCGGACGGGCAACATCCTTCACCGTGTACTGAAAGCGGGTGGCACTCCACGGGACGACCAGGGCGAGCCGTTCGTGGCCTTCGGGCAGCGCGGCAATCACATCCACGGAGACACCGGGAATCTGCGCGCGTAACCGCGTTCCCGTCGGCGTCTCATCAATGTCGATCGCGAGGTTCTTGGCTCGCGCCATTGAGCGCCCCTGCTCGAGAACGGGGGAAAGCACCGCGCCGCGAGCCGGGATTACCGTGGCAGCTTCACCCCAAGTCTGGCCTGTTTTCCGGTCGTACACCCACACCTCGTGGACGCACGCATAGTCAATCGACGACACAGTAAGCCCGATGATGTGCGTTGGCGTCGCGACGTTCCAGTATTCCCAGCGCTTGTTGCGACCCAGGCCCGCGCCGAGGGCGCTCGTATCGACCACAAGCTGTGCCGCCCACCCGATCGCATCCGGGTTCAGGGTGCCATCCGGCATCGTCAGCGCTACCGGGCCGGTGAGTGCTCGCTCCATTGCGCGTCTCCTTGTCGCTTGTTCTCGAGTGTTCTCAGGCGTGACGTTCAGCCAGTGGCCACTCCCCGAGCACGAGGTTCTCGGGCGTTTCACCGCGCTGCAGGTGGGCAATCTGGCGGTGGATCAGCGCCGCCATTCGCGGCAGCATCGCCGATGAGTCACCGCCTACGTGCGGGGTGACGAGCAAGTTCGGACATTTCCAGAGCGGGTGGCTTGCGGGCAATGGCTCAGGGTCGGTCACGTCAAGTGCCGCGCGCAGGCGGCCCGCTGTAAGCTCGGCGACGAGTGCGTCCGTGTCAACGACTGGGCCGCGGGCGACGTTCACGAGCAGCGCACCGTCGGGCATGGCGGCGAGCGCAGTGGCATCGATTAACCCGGTCGTCTCCGCGGTCAGTGGCACCCCCAAAAACACCACCTCGGCCCCTGCGAGGGCCTCGTGCAGCTCGTCGAATCCCCGCACAGGCACCTCATTGCCAGATGCGTCGCGATCCACCCGTGCCTTGCGGGCAAGCCGGTCAACTCGCACCTCGAAGCCGGCAAGCCGCGCCTCGATCGCCTTTCCGACGCCGCCGTAACCGACGATCAGGACGCGCCGGTCGGCGAGGCTCGGGAAGGAGCGTAACTGCCAATCACATGCATCACCCTGGCGCACAAACTCCGGAATCCCGCGCTGTGCAGCGAGCGCAAGGCCCAGCGCGAGTTCAGCGGTTGATGTCTCGTGCACGGTCGAGGCATTGGCGACCGGCACACCTGCAGGCACGTATTTCTCCACGCCGTTGAAGCCGATCGACTGCCATTGCACGAGCCGTACCTGGGCTTCGGCAAGCTTTGCGAGCTGGCGGTTTCCACCCCAGTAGGGCGGAACCACCAGGTCGAGCTGGGGCACCGGCGGCGGTCCGTCGAGGTTCCAGGTCACGAAGTTCACCCCCGGCACCTCGCCGACCGCCTCCGCGAGGCCTTCATCGGCGGCGAGCGACACTGTCAAGTGAGTCATGCAACGAGTCTATTCACGGTGGATCGCGCGCACTTCCGCCACGAACCGTTCGATTGTGGCGCGGGCATCGGCCCTGGCCCCGTCCGACTCCTCGGGGCGGTTGAGATATCCGTGCACCGTGCCGGGTTGCAGGGTGATGGTCACCGGCACCTTGGCCGCCCGCAGTTGCGCAGCAAACTGCTCACCAGAGGCGCGCAGTTCATCGGCATCAGCGTTGATGATGACTGTGGGGGGCAACTGCCGCAGCCGCTCGTACGGGAGCTCTCCGACCACAGTGGGTGCGGTCGGATACCCGCGTGGATCGGCGCCGCCCGCGGTCCGCATATCCGTGCCGGGGCCCGCACCGGCATCCGTTGCGGGCCCCGGCGTCTCCCGAGTTTCGGAGCCATCACCGAGGTAGTACGCGTGCATCTGGGCGATGCGACTCGCATCAAAGCGTCGGGTCTCTGGCAGTGTTGCGGTGAGCTGTGCGATCTGTGAGTCTGCCCGCTGCACCCGGTGCGCGGTCGGGTACAGCATGATCAGGGCATCGCTCGGGCGACCTGCATCAGCCTGCGTCAACGCGGCCTCGGTCGCAAGGTGCGCGCCAGCACTCGCGCCACCGACGATCAGTGGCCCCTCGTGACGCTCGGCGACCGCGCGCACGACCGATGCCACATCGTTCGCGGGTGCGGGTGCCTTCACGGATTCGCTCGCGAGGGCGTAGTCGACGGAGTACACCCGCATGCCGGCCTCGGCGAACGCGCGAGCCGCCCAGTCTGCCTCAGGCCAGTCGAGCGTGCCGCGCACGAATGACCCGCCGTGTGCCCAAATAAGAGTCGCCCACGGCTCTTCCCCCTGCGGTTCATATGCCCGCACGGGCACGGAGGCAGAACCGAGACGATTCGGGGATCCACCATGTAGGTAGCTCGTCATGGCTCCGCCGGCACCCGAGGTCGTTGCGTCACTCGACGTGTCCGTGGCATCGAAAGCTGGCCCAGGCAGGAGCTCTTCGTAAACCTTCACCGACCGCTCCTCTCCGAGCGTTTTCAACCCACCTGCCCCTCCAACCGCGGCGACGGCTGCAAGGGCAAACAGGATGGATGCCGAGGCGATCCATCGTCTTCTGCGCACCCGCCCAGTCTAGGAGCGCTCCCCGCCACTCGAGGCGGGCAGAATAGGAAGATGAGCACTGACGCTGACAAACACCACACCCGCATCGACTTCACCGACGCGCACGGCATCACGATCGCCGCGTACGAGTGGGCGACGGCGGACCCGCACGCGGTTGTGCAGATCGCGCACGGGGTGGGCGAGCATGCTCTGAGGTACGCCGCCTTCGCAGAGGCGCTGCGCGACGCCGGTTTCACAGTGGTCGCAGACGACCATCGCGGACACGGCGAGACTGGCCGCCGCCAGTGGGATGGCGACCTGTCGCAGCTCGGAAAGCTCGGCCCCGGCGGGCTGCGCGCGGCGGAGGCCGCGATCCACCAGCTCACCGAAATCGCTCGCGACAGGTACCCCGGTCTGCCGATCATCATGTTTGGCCATTCGTGGGGGTCGCTGATGGCCCAGCGGATCATCAATCGCGAGCCGCGCATCTACGACGGCGTGGTGCTCTCGGGCAGCGCAAAGCGCACCCCGATGTCGATGGAGTCAGGCGACCTCAACAAGCGTTGGCGCGGGCCCGAAGCGAACGGGTTCGAATGGCTGAGCCGCGACCCTGAGGTGCAGCGCGCATTCATCGCAGACCCGCTCTGCTTCCCAGCCGACATCATCAAGCTGTTCGGGCTGGCAGACGCCCTGCGACTCTTCGGCACCCCAGCGAACAGCGTGGCGTCCGACGTGCCGATCCTCATTGTCGCGGGTGGCGATGATCCACTGAGCCGTGGCGACAGCCTGCGCCTGCTCGCCGACGCGTACCGCATTCGCGGCGTGCGCGATGTGACTATGCGCGTCTATCCGGGCGCGAGGCACGAGTTGCTCAACGAAACTAACCGCGACGAGGCAATCGCGGAGATTATCACCTGGATGCTCGACCGCTTCCCGCGCGCGTAACGGCGGCGTACTCTGGTGTCATGGCTACACATCACGGCGAATACAAGGTTCCCGGCGGCAAGCTGGTCGTGGTCGACTTTGCACTGCTCGACGGCCGCATCGCTGATTTCCACCTGTCTGGCGATTTCTTCCTCGAACCCGACGAAGCACTGAACGATATCAACGGTGCGGTGAACGGGCTGAGCCCCCAATCAACTATTGACGAATTCGCCGAGGCGATCCGCCGCGCGCTTCCGAGCGAGGTGCACCTGCTCGGCTTCACGCCCGAGTCGGTGGGCATCGCGGTACGACGAGGAGTGACCGGTGCGGCACACTGGCGCGACTACGACTGGCAGATCGTTCACGAGCCAGCGATGTCGCCCATGATGAATGCGGCCCTCGACGAGGTACTGACAATCGCTGTGGGCGAAGGGCTGCGTGGGCCAACCCTGCGCATCTGGGAGTGGGATCGTTCGGCCGCCATCATCGGCAGCTTTCAATCGGTCAAGAACGAGGTTGACGAGGAGCAGCTTGCGGCACGGGGCGGACAGCTCGTGCGTCGCATCTCTGGCGGTGGGGCAATGTTCATGCAACCCGAGTCGACCATCACCTATGCCCTGTACGCACCTGAAGAACTGGTGCGCGGCATGACCTTCGCTGAATCGTACGCGTACCTCGACGAGTGGGTGCTCGAAGCGCTGAAGTCAGTCGGGATCGACGCGGTCTACAAACCGCTGAACGACATCACGAGCCCGCACGGCAAGATCGGCGGGGCCGCGCAAAAGCGTCTCGCCTCAGGTGCGGTGCTGCACCACGTCACAATGGCGTACGACATGGACGCCGACGCGCTCACCCAGGTGCTCCGCATCGGTCGCGAAAAGCTGTCCGATAAGGGCATTGCGAGTGCGCAAAAGCGGGTGGATCCGCTTCGCACCCAGACCGGCCTCCCGCGTGCCGAGATCATCGACAAAATGGTCGACACGTTCGTGCGCCGCCACGGAGGCACGCACGGCGAGGTCACCGAGGGTGAGTACGACGCCGCCGAACGGCTGGTCGAAAAAAAGTTCGCGACCGAGGAGTGGCTGCGCCGCGTGCCGTAGCCGTCACCCTTCCCCCATCACTCGCGCAAGGGGACGCAAATTGTCCTCTCATCGCTGCCTCAGGACCATTCGCGTCCCCTTGTGGATGACGCCTGAGTGAACGCCATCCAAATTTGGTGTGACGCAAACATTGCCTGCGTTAATGCCTCGGGAACACTCTGGTTTTGCCCTATTTCTGCGGGCACCTGCCGCGCCACACTCGATCTTTGGGCGCGCTCTTCTGGTGCGCCCGCGCCACGCGCGCCCTAAGAGCCGGCCCAGCCGCCCGTCCGAGAGGTGTGTCTCGCATGCCCCGTATTCCCCGTCCCGCACTGCTCACGGCGGGAACCCTCGCCGTTGCAATCGGTCTGAGCACGCTGGGGGGTGGTGTGGCCCTCGCAAACGGTGGCGGGCTCGCCCCGCCCGCGGTCAATCCGGCGTCCGTGCACCGACCCTCCGCAGTGCCCGACCGCATCATCCTCACTCCGACCGAGCACCCGGCCACGAGCCAGTCGGTGTCGTGGCGCACCTCCGACGCGGTCACCGCGCCGCAGGTGCAGTGGGCGCTGAGCGGGCCGAGCGTAACCTCGGGTGCGCAGACGTTAGCAGCAACGACCTCTGATCAGTTTGACACCACGCTCGGATACCCGGTCGCGCATCATTCCGCCACGATCGAGGGTCTGGCCGCTGGCACCACCTACGTGTATCGAGTGGGCGATGGCGAGACCTGGAGCGAGTGGCTTGAATTCACCACCGCGACCAACGAGGTCGGCGGGTTCAGCTTCCTCGTTCAGGGCGACGCGCAGAACGACAACAAGGCGTACACCTCGCGCTCGTTCCGCGCAGCGTTTGAAGCACGCCCCTACGCGCGCGCTGTGGTCCACGCAGGCGATCTCATCGATACCGAGACCAGCGACTCCGAATGGGGCGAGTGGCACGAAGCCGCTGCATTCTCCAACCAATACCTCAACGTGATCGCTTCGACGGGCAACCACGAGTACTACCCCGGCCCGGCGCTCTCCCAGCACTGGGGCGCGCAGTTCGAGTTTCCGCGGAACGGCCCCGAGGGCCACGACACCCTGGAGGAGACGGTCTACTCAGTCGACTACCAAGGCGTGCGGTTCATCAGCCTCGACAGCACCCAGGCGATGCGCACCGATTCACGTGCCGCACAGACCGCCTGGCTCGAGGAGAAGCTCTCCGACAATCCGAACATGTGGACCGTCGTGAGTTTCCACCACCCCATTTTCTCCGTCACAAGCGGTCGCAACAACCAGTCGCTCCGCGAAGCCTGGTTGCCACTGTTTGAGAGCTACGACGTTGATCTCGTCGTGCAAGGCCACGATCACGCATACGGGCGTGGCAACCTCTTCGCAAACGAACAGAACCTGCCAGAGGGCGCGGATCCCGCGACGAGCCACACCGGCCCTGCCTACCTTGTGAGCGTTGCGGGTCCGAAGATGTACATTCCCGATGCCGCGGAATCGAACAACTGGATCAACAACAACGCGAACCTGCGCGTCGTCGGACGTGACGTACAGCTCTTCCAGACAGTCGACGTGACGGAAGACGGGCGCATGCACGTCGAGGCCCGCACGGTTGATGGAACGGTCTTCGACGCTTTCACCATTACGAAAGATGATCAGGGTGAAAAGCTCGTCACTGATGATGTGATGTGGGCCGGTGGGCCGGGCTCCAGCCGCGAGGGCGTCGCGCCGCCTGCAATGCCGACGGACCCCGGAACCGATCCGGGCACCGATCCGGGCACCGACCCCGGTACTGATCCGGGCACCGATCCGGGCACCGACCCCGGTACTGATCCAGGGACAGATCCAGGGACAGACCCCGGAACCGACCCCGGAACCGAAACGCCGGCGCCGACCGTCGGCCTCAGCGACAACTCGCTCGCGCCGGGAGATTCCCTCACCGTGACCGGCACAGGATTCCTCGCAGGCGAACGCGTCGCGATCGAGCTGCACTCCACGCCGGTGACGCTCGCGCTCAGCACCGCCACCGACACGGGTGCCGTGAGCGCCCGTGTCACGATTCCAAGCGACACCGCAGCAGGTGAGCACCGCATCGTGCTCCGCGGCCTCGAATCCGGGCGCACGGTTTCGCAAGACATCATCGTGACGCAGTCGCCAACCGCGGCGGGCCAGGGGCTTGCCAGCACCGGTGGCGAATCCGCGCTCGGCGCCATCGCGCTCGGCTCGCTGCTCGCAGCTGCCGGTGGCGCACTTCTCTTCCGCACGTTCCGCACCAATCGAAAGGCCGCATAACATGCAAAGATCACGCGCGACACAGCGCCTTCTTGCCGCGGGCCTCGCGTTCGGGGTGATTGCTTCCGGAGGTTTCCTCACAGCAACCCCCGCGAACGCGGTCTCGCAACCTGCCGCTGAACGCTACGCCCCGAGTCGGGTTCCCGATCGCATCACCCTCACACCGGGCGCCAATGCCACGACCGAGCAGGTCGTCACCTGGCGCTCCGCCACCGAGGTGACGAGCGGCATCGTCGAGTACCGGGTGATGACGGCTGAGCCTTACCCCGGCGGGGTACAGTCACTGGTCGCCCAGGAACGCACGGAGCAGACGACCGACCTCGGCTACGCGCAGGCGATCCACACAGCGACTCTTACCGGGCTGCTCCCGGGAGTCTCCTACATGTATCGAGTCGGCGACGGCACAAACTTCAGCGAGTGGCAGGACTTCGAGACCGCTACCGGCGGCGCCGATCCCTTCTCCTTCATCTACCTGGGTGATATTCAGAATGGGATCCACAGCGATGCCTCGCGGGTCGTTCGCAACGCGTTCCGTGATCGACCGAACGCAGACATTGTGTTGCAGATCGGTGACCTCGTGAACGATGCGCACTCCGATGCCGATTGGGGCGAGCTGTACGACGCGTTCTCCTACACGCTTGGCACGCAGAACCTACTCACGACCCCCGGCAACCACGAGTACGACGGGGCGCTCTCCACGCAGTGGCAGAGCCAGTTCGCGTACCCCGAAAACGGGCCGCAGGGTGAAGGTGAGGTCTACGACCGGCTCGCGGGCACGGTGTTTTACACCGACCACGAGGGTGTGCGCTTCATTTCGCTGAATAGCAACCAGGTCGACACCGAGGGCCTGCAGGTTCAGGCTGAGTGGCTCGAAGCCGTGCTCACCGAGAACCCGCAGCAGTGGACGGTGGTGTTTTTCCATCACCCGACGTACTCGCTCGACGAGGGGCGAAACAACCTGGGCATCCGCCAGTCGTGGGGCCCGATCCTCGAAGCCCACAATGTCGACCTCGTGCTCAGCGGACACGACCATGCCTACGGACGCGGCAACCTGGTGGCGAACGAGCAGAACCTGCCCGCAGGAGCTGACCCCGAGCTCAGCCACACCGGCCCCGTCTATGTCAGCTCGAGCGTCGGTTCGAAGTTCTACAATGTCGGGCCCCGCCACTGGAACGAGAATGACGCGCATCTGCGCAGGCTGGTGAGCGGCATGCAGACCTACCAGGTCGTCGATGTTGCCGGGGGCACGCTTCGCTTCGAGTCACGCACGGCTGACGGAGCCTTCCTTGACGGATTCACCATCAACAAGGAAGGTGAACAGAAGCTCGTCACCGACGGTGTCGAGCCGCAGGTCATCGACCCCGGAACCCCGAGCCCATGCCTGGGTTGCGAGCCGAATCCCGACCCGGATCCGGATCCCACCGATCCCGGTACCGAGGAGCCAGTCGAGGAGATCACCTACGAGCACACCGCCGACCTGACCTCGGTCAACCGCTCGAACGCCGCGCTACCCGCGGGTGTCGCGTATCACGAGGAGCGCGACCTGCTGTACCTCGGCGATCAGAACGGCCGCACGATCTTCGAGATGGATCCCGACACCGACCAGGTGCTGCGCACCATCACCCTCCCCGAGAACATCCGTGACCTCGGCATCGACGAGGCGCGCGGGTTGCTCTACGTGGGTCAGCAGAACCGTAACTGGACTGTGGTCTCGATCGCCGACGAAAACTACGGCGAGATCGTGCGCGGTTCCTACCCGATCATCGAGTCGAACCGATCACTTGATGTCGACCCGGTGAACGACTTCGTGTACGTGGCCGTGCCAGCACGCGGTGTTGAGGTGTTCCGCGCTTCGACGGGCGAGTCGCTCGGTGTGATCAACGGCACCGCAGATGCGTACTACGTCTCAGTGGATCCGGTTACCGGCTTCGTCGTCACCACGAAGTTCTACAGCGTGGAGGGGGCCATCGGCATCCAGGCCTTCGATTCGACTGACGGCTTCAAGAAGGTCTGGGAGCGTGCCGCACGCCCCGGCGCACGCCAAGTCGATATCGACAGCACGAACGGGCTGCTCTACATCGGCTACACGGGAACCTCCGCAACCGGCGGCGGCTTCTCGGTGCACCGCCTCGCGACCGGCACCGAGCTCGTGGACATGGTCGGACCGCAGTACGGCAAGGATGGCTACGGTATCGCGGTCGACGAGGAGGCGCAGCGTGTCTTCGTCGCGAACCGCGACTTCCGACTGAACCCTCCGGGCGAAGAACTCACCGCCGCCGCGGTGACGGTGAGCACCCGCGTGGGTGTCGAAGTCGTGGATCCGGTCGATCCGGTAGACCCGGTAGATCCGGTAGATCCGGTGGATCCGGACTATACGGACTATACGGCGACCGCTTTGACCGCGATCCCGTCGGCCGCCGAGGTGACCCTCGATCCGGACATCCGCCCGGTCGGAAGCGCGGTGGATCCCGCAACTGGCAACGTCTACGTCGCCGACGAGATGCGCCCGGCCCGGATCCATGAGATCAACCCCGAAACCAACGAACTCGTGCGCACCATCTCTGTGCCGACCATCGACCCGGTGGGTGATGGGCTCCGCGACGTGACCTACGATGCTGAGAACGGGCTGCTGTATGCAGCGTTCGGAGGCAGCTGGGTCGTCATGAACGCCGAAACCGGCGAGCGTGTGCGCGGACCGTTCGCCTTCACCGGCAGCGTCCGCGGAATGGACGTGGATATCGCCCGCGGCCTCGTGTACGGCGGTACCCGCGGTGGCGGGTTCGACGTGGCGAACGCGCTGACCGGCGAGCTCATGCAGACCGTCGCGGGCCCCACCGACGGCGGTGCCTGGCGCACGCACGGCGTCGCCTACGATCCCGTGGACGACCTCCTGTACGTCAGCAATAGCGACGCATCGGGATCCACCGAGGGCATTCGGGTGTACCGCGGATCGGACTATGAGTTGCTCCAGCGGCTCGCTCTCCCTGCCACTGACTTCCGGTCGATTGCAGTAGACGGGGAAGCCGGGATTGTCGTGGTCGGACACCAGACGAGCGCTTACGACGCGTCGGGTGTGTCGATCTACCGCACCGCCGACCTGACGCTCATTGAGCGACTGGAGGAGTACCGGTACGGCGACAAGGTATACGGGGTCTCGATCGACCCGGAGAGCAACCAGCTCTATGTCTCGGCGCGAGACCGCTACCCGGCAGGGCTCATCAAGGTGCAACTACCTGCGGCACCGTAAACCGCATCACGCGAAGACCTGTGGCCTTGCTCCAGCTTGCTGGGGTGAGGCCACAGGTCTCTGCGTGCGAAGTGGGACCGCTCGCCTTCGTCACCCGCGCAGGGTGACACTCGGCAGGCTCCCGGGCGCCTGCGTTCACCCCGCACACCCCCACACGCTCCCACTCACCCCCAGACGCTCCCACTGACCCCCACAGGGGGACGCGAATGGTCCTCAACCTGTCGACTCAGGACCATTCGCGTCCCCTTGCGCGGAGCGGAGTGGCATGATGGCGGGAGTGCGCACGGGCGCCGCCGCCGCAGGCACGGCACCCGCTGGCGCAGAGCTACCGCTGGCGGAGCGCAGCCGGCGTGATGCCCACGCGCACCTCGCGGCGGAGCGCCGCCCGATCGAGTGCGGCATCCAGCTCGATGAGGGGGTACACGCGCCCCACGAGCTGCTCAAAGGGGTATGTGCGCCAGTTCGCCGCCAGGAAATCGAGGGCACCGCTTAGGTGCTCGGGGGCATAGTTGTGCACTCCGGTCATCGTTATCTGCGAGCGCACGAGGCGCTCGGGCATGAGCGCCACCGGATCGGTGGGAAACACGCTGCCCACCAGCACCACGACCCCGCCCGGACCGACGGCAGCAATACCTGCCGTGACGGCGAGGGGCGACCCCGAAGCCTCGATCACAACATCGAATTCTTGACCTCCTGGGCCCACTGACGCGAGCTCACCTCGCGCGGTCTTGCCAGCGAGTGGATCGAATGCCGCCACTGCCCCAAAGCTCCGGGCCAGTGTGCGGCGCTGCCTGTGGGTCTCCGCGAGAATGACCGTCGCCCCCCGCTCACGTGCCATCGCGGCGGCGGATAGCCCGATCAGCCCACCACCGGTCACGAGCACGGTCGCTCCGCGAAGTGGCACGATGCGCTCGGCAGCAGCGAGTGCCGCCCACGCCGTTGAGATGCCGCATCCGGCAGGAGCGAGCACCGCGGCGGGAATCTGCTCGTCGACGCGGATCACCGTCGTGCCCTCACGCAGGTGTACGTGAGTGGCGAACCCTCCCGTGAGCTCCCAGCCCTGACCGATCCGCTCGTGGCCGTACTTTCGCAACGTGCGGCAGGTCTGCGGCATACCGCGCAGGCAGCGGTCGCAGGTTCCACACTGCGCCACGACCGACCACACAACTCGATCGCCGGGAACAAGGGGTACGCCATCGATGGCCGGTACCACCCCGCCGATGGCCGAGACCCGACCCACCGCCTCGTGACCGAGCACCGCCGGCGCGGGTTCGACCCTGTGGCCAAGCGCCGTATGAATGTCTGAGCTGCACACGGTCGCGAACTCGACCTCGACCAACAGTTCACCCGAACCCAGCAACACCTGGGGCACGGCCACAGGCTCGTGGGGGCGACCCGACTTCATGAAGAGCATCGCGGTCGCGTGCGGCCTAGCGCGAGTGAGCGCTGGACCGGTGGGTGGATCAGTCAGCTCAGCGACACCGGAGGCACACGCTTCCCCCGCTTCGCCAGCTATCGCGACGGGCGTGGAAGAAGTAACCATATTGTTATCTTGCCCGACGGATTCCCGCCGGGGGAGCTATCTTGGTTCCCCTTCACTCAGCGTTCAGACAGGGTTCACTCAGCGCCGCGCCTCCTCGCTCGCGCAACAGCGAAAGCGGTCAGCACCAGGCCCCCGCAGCCCCAAATTACGAGCGCCCATAGTGCACCGCCCGTGCCTCCAGCATCGGCTGCGATCGCTTGGAAGCCTGAGAACAGCGCCCCGAGCGGACTGGCATCGCCGATGCCTCGCAGCAGCGGCGGAGCGGTCGAGATAACCCCAATCGCGAACCCGACCACGAGCAACGCAAACGAGAGGAACCGCCCAAAACCGCCGAGCAGCGCCGAGAGCCCCTGGTTCACCAGCGTGAATGAGATGCCGGCGATAAGAGCCAAGGCAAAGAACCCGAGTCCCTGAGCAAAGTTGTACCCGAGCATGATCGGCAGGAGCACCCCCGCGATGCCGCCCTGAGCCGCGCCGATGCCCATGGCAGGCAGCGCGCTGCGCAGGGTGATCGCTCCGATGCCCCGGGCCGCGTCGTGTGTGCGACGCCAGAGCGGCGACAGCACGAGGAAGGAGGCAAGCGCCCCCGCCCAGAGGGCGATGCCCGCAAAGAGCGGCACCCCGGCCGCGTTAAAGAGTTCGTCGCTCGCACCCTCGGCCGCGACCGGCTTCACGGCCGTCTCGGCGAGCTTCTCGCGCTCCGCGTCGGTATAGGCCGGTATCTCATTTGCCGCGGTGTACAGACCGTCAGCAAGTTCGGCGGTACCGTCGGCGGACAGGCGTGCCCCATCAGCGAGCTGAGCCGCGCCGTCGGCAAGTGCCGGCGTGCCTGCGGCGAGAGCGCCCACACCCGCGTTCAGCTGGTTCGCTCCAGTTGAAAGCTGCGCCGTTCCATCTGCGAGACCGGCAAGACCGTTAGCAATACCCCTCGCTCCCTGCGCAAACTGCTGCAAGTAAGCGGAAGACTCGACGGTTCCAGCTGCGAGGGCTCCGACGCCAGCGGCGATCTCTGGGCCGGTCGCGCGCAGCCGCGCAAGTTCTGGATCGGTGGTCGTGGGACCCAGGCTTGCAGAGAGTGCCGCCAGTTGTGCGGCCGCCTGCTCTGGGGTGATCAACCCGGCGTCAATACCTTGACCCAGCTCGCTCAGACCGAGCGAAACCGAATCAAGAGCGGCGTTGACGCCACTGGAATAGGCGGCGGTGCCAGCGGCTAGCTGTTCGCTAAGCGGGACCCCTGCCTGAGTTCCTGCGGCGTACAGTTCAAGACCTGATGCCAGCTCCGCTGACACGGTTGCGAGTTGCTGTGCCCCCTGAGCCGTTTGTCCAACCCCAGCTGCTAACTGTGACGCCCCGCCGGAAAGCTGCCCCACACCGGCCGACAACTCGGCGGCCCCGGAGGCCAGCTCGGCGACACCGTCGGCGAGCTGCGATCCCCCGTCCGCCAACTGCGATGCACCATCGGCGGCCTCCCCGATGCCCTCTCCGAGCTCGGTGAACCCAACGAAGATATTGCCGACGAACTGCGCGCCGAGTTGTTCGTTGAGCACCGTGGTCGCCGTGCTGGTCACAATGCCCGAGAGCGCGGAATCGAGCAGTCGCCCGCGATCGCTCGTGGCGATGTCGATGGTCGCAGTCTCGGCCTCGTCGACACCGCGGGAAAGTGAGGTCGCCGCGCTCGAGAAGTTCTCGGGAATCGTCACGACCGTTCCATAGCGGCCATCGTCGAGGCCCGCCGCGGCGTCTTCTTCGTCGGTGAGGAGCCACGTGAAGTTGGTATCGCTGTCGCCCCCGATCAGTTCGCCAGCGAGCACGCGCCCCATGGGCACGAGCTGCCCGTCAAGCTCCACCGGCTCGTCGAGATTCACCACTGCCGCGGTGATCGTTTCAAGGCGGTCGGTCGGATTCCATAGCCCCCACAGCAGCAGCCCGGCTGCCGTGAGCGGCACGAGGATCAGGCCGACGATTGTGCGCCAGCTCACGCGCTTCGCGCTCCGCAGTCGGGTCAGCGACAGACTCATCGGGCCATCTCCTTCGAAATCTGCACGAGCGTGGTGTTCACGGGAAGCAAGCGGGAGGCAAGCTCGCGACTGCCCAGCACCACCACGGTCACGGCGGGAACGTCGCCGCGTTCCGCCTCCACCTCACGTGCGCTGAGCATCGAGCGCGCGGCCTCGATCTGCTCGGCCTCCCGCAGATTGCCCGCATCGGCGCCCGCAGATCGGAGATCGAGCACCACGAGCGATGGGCGATCCGCCAGCGCCTCGCGCAGCGACGCGGGGGTCGCCCAAGCAGCGCGCGAGCGCAGGGTCGAGGCACGCTCGGGCAGCAGCAGATCCACCGCTTTCAATGTGCCCGTGTGGATCGCGCCTCTCCCACTCAGCACCTCAGCCAACCGGGCCGCATACGGTTCGGCGGGGTCGAGCAGCAGCACTTCGCCGGGCGCTACCCGCAGGTCGGGCACGAGGAGGTTGCCAGGCAGCACGAGCCGGGAACTCGCGATGCGCGCCGTGGGCTGGTCTTCCGGCCACTCGGCGTGCGCCAGCTCGCGTGCGAGACCTTCGCCTTCAACGTCGAAGGAGGGAAGGAGCCGATCAAGCCAGCGCGGCATGCGCCAGGCACGGTCGCCGAGCAGCTGGAGCACTGCGGGAACGAGCGTCATGCGCACGATGAATGCGTCTACGAACACACCGACCGCGAGGCCCAACGCGATCACCTTGATCGATGGGTCACCCTCAGGCACGAAGGCAGCGAAGACGGCGAACATGATGATGGCGGCGGCCGTCACCACCGGCCCCGAGCCGATGAAGCCGCGGCGGATCGCGGTGGTCGCGTCGGCACCGTGCACCACCTCCTCGCGAATGCGGGAGACAAGGAACACCTCGTAGTCCATGGCGAGGCCGAAGAGCACGCCCATCAAGATGATCGGCATGAAGCTCAGCACGGGGCCGAGAGAGTTCACGTGTAACGTGTCGGCGAACCATCCCCACTGGAAGACTGCGACGACCGCGCCGAAAGCGGCACCCACCGAGAGAAGATAGCCGAGGGTCGCCTTCAGCGGCACCCAGACCGAGCGGAAGACCATCGCGAGCAGCACGAGCGACAGCCCGACGACCAAGATGCCGAACGGCAGTAGCGCCTCGAACAGCAGGTTTGACACGTCAATGCCCACGGCGGTGTACCCGGTGACGGCAAGGCTCACACCGTACTTCGCCTCCCACTCGTCGTGGTGCGCGCGTAGCTCGTCGACGAGCGCACTCGTGCTCTCGGCGTGCGGTCCTTCCTCTGGAACGACTTGAATGATGCCGGTGTCTGCCCCTTGGTTCGGCGTCGCGAGCGGCACGTCGGCGACTCCCGGAATCGCGCGCACCTCGTCGGCGAGATCCTCCATGAGGCCGAGGGGATCAGTGCTCGTGATGATCGACCCCGTCAGCAGCAGCGGACCGTTGGATCCCGCGCCAAAATGCTCACCCGAGAGCTCATAGGTGATGCGTGCCGGGTTGTCGAGCGGCAGTTGCTCGGCACCGGGCAGCGCGAGCCGCAGGTCTAGTACCGGAATCGAGGCGACGCCCAGGGTCACCAGAACCGCCGCAATCGCAATCAACGGTTTGCGGGTGACGGTTCGCACCCAGCCGCCGAAGAAGCGTTCGGCCTTACCTGGCTTGGGGACGGATCCCGCTTCCCCCGCCGCGGCCGTCGCACCCACGGCAGGTTGCGCCGATCCACCATCTGCTTGGCTCGATGCACCAGGGGCGCCATCACCAGCACCCACGAGCCGGGCTCGCTGCTTTTTCGGCAAGATCTTCATGCCCGCCATGGAAAGCACGGCCGGGGTGAGGGTGATCGCGATGAGCACAGCAACGGCGACGGCCGCGGCCGCCGCAATACCGAGCGCGGTGAGGAACGGGATGCCCGCGACGGAGAGCCCGACGAGCGCGATGATGACGGTGATGCCCGCGAAAACGACGGCGGACCCGCTCGTGGCGGTCGCACGCGCGATTGATTCGCGCACGCCGAGGCCGGCACGGAGTTGTTCTTGGTGTCGGCTCACGATGAACAAGGTGTAGTCGATGCCCACGGCGAGACCGAGCATGAGCGCGAGCATCGGTGTGGTCGAGGTCATTGGAATGAAGGCCGTCGTGAAGAAGAGGCCAGCGATGCTTACGCCGACACCCAGGATCGCGATGATGAGCGGCATCCCAGCGGCAATCAGCGAGCCGAGGGTGAAGATCAGCACGATGAATGCGATAACAACGCCCAAGGCTTCGGTGATCGTGAAGCCAGGAATTGAAGTCGCGTACAGGTCGCCACCGTATGAGGCGACTGCACCTTCGGGCAGGGCCTCTTGCAACTCGGCAGCGACATCGATGATGCCCTGGTTGGTTGACTCAGGCACCTCGAATGAGCCGGCGTCAATTTGTGTGCGGATCAGCGCCGCTTGTCCGTCGTCGCTGAGGCCGCTGCTCGCGAGTTCGGTAAATGGGGTCTGCACGGCGGAGACGAGGTCGAGTGATTCGAGCTCGGTCGTCGCCTGCTCAATGAGCCCGACGTAGGGCTCTTCGTCGACCCGTTCGCCGTCGGGGGCTACCACGATGATGGTCGCGCTCGTGCCGCTGACCTCGGGGAACGTGCGACTGAGCGTATCGATCGCGGCCTGCGACTCGGTGCCCGGGATCGTGATGGGAGCGTTCGCGCCCTGGCCGAGAAACATTGCGCCAGCGCCAAGCAGCGCGAGCAGTGCCACCCAGAGCATGAGTACCAGGATCTTGGCGCGGGCAGCCCACGTGCCGAGGGCATACAACACAGACGACATGCGGACCTTCCGAAGGCGGGCAACGAGCCTGCGCGGAGCAGGATTCGGGGCTCACAATTCTGTACCCCGGACCCTTCGCGCAGTTCGATACACTAATGTATCCGTTCGTGCTTCGAGCCGACTGGGAAGGGGTGCGTTGTGAAAGATACTGAGACGAGCCCCCGCAGGCAGCGCACGCGCCGTCGCCTGGTGGAGGCTGCGGCTGAGGTGTTCGTCGCTCAAGGGGTGCAGGCGACCTCGGTGGAGGCGGTCTGCACGCACGCCGGGTTCACCCGGGGAGCGTTCTACTCAAACTTCGACAGCAAGGAGCAACTCTTCCTCGCCGTACTTGCCGACCAGTACGAACGGCGAGCTGAGCGGCTGCGAGAGAATTCGACGCTGCTCGCGCCGCTCCTCGGAAGCGACGGGGTTCCCATCACCCGGGATGCGACGACAAAGCTCATCGAGGAGTACTTTGCGCCGACCGGTGAGGAGCCAGCCTGGTTTGCCCTGGAAACGGAGTTCATGCTGCTTGCCATGCGCGACCCGTCCATCGCACCGGGCTTCGCTGACTTCATTGAGCGGTTCCGCGGCCAGCTCGCGCAATTGGTTGAGCCTTTGCTCGCCGCAGCCGGGCGCCGCTTCACGTTACCAGCGGATCACGCGGTCGCCGTGCTCGCCGGAGTGCACGAGCGCGCTCTGACGATCACGGCGATCGCCGGGCCCGACGCACCGGAAGGGCTCGGGGAACTCGGCTGGCGCCTCGCCGAACTGCTCTTCGCCATCACCGAGCCGCTGGCCGAGTAGCCGACACGTTCTAGACTGGTCCCGTGCTGCTTTCAGATCGCGACATCACTGCCGAGCTTGCCTCCGGCCGCATCAGCCTCTCGCCGACCGAACCCGAGATGGTGCAACCGTCGAGCGTCGATGTGCGCCTCGACCGATTTTTTCGGCTGTTCGACAATCACAAGTACGCCGTGATCGACCCCGCAGAAGATCAGCCCGATCTCACCCGACTGATCGAGGTCGATCCCGCGGAGGGGTTCATCCTGCACCCGGGTGAGTTCGTACTCGGATCCACCTATGAAACTGTGGGCTTGCCTGACGATATCGCCGCCAGGCTGGAGGGCAAGAGTTCACTTGGCAGGTTGGGTCTCCTGACGCACTCGACCGCCGGCTTCATCGACCCTGGGTTCGAGGGGCACGTCACCCTCGAGCTTTCTAATGTCGCGACCCTGCCGATTCGCCTCTGGCCGGGCATGAAGATCGGGCAACTGTGTTTCTTCCGGCTCACTTCACCGGCCGAGCGGCCCTACGGCTCGGGCGCGACCTTCTCGCGCTACCTCGGTCAACGCGGCCCCACGGCCTCACGATCGCACTTGAACTTTCATCGCGCAGATTTCTCAGAGAGAAACGCATAGCGTTTCTCGAAATCTGCGCTGGCACCACCGTGCCAGTTTCTTGGCTATCCGGTCACGCCCCGACGGTGTGAATCAACCCTAGGATCTCGCGCGACCGCTCCCGGAACTCTGGTAGCTCGGCATCGTCGCGGGTGCGGGGACGTTGGATCGGCACCTCGATCTCTCGCAACACCCGTCCGGGGCGCGGGCTCATCACCACCACACGATCGCTCGTGAGCACAGCTTCGTCGATGTCGTGCGTCACGAGCAGCACGGTGAGCCGGTGGCGCTCCCAAATTTCGATCAGCAGCTCCTGCATCGTGCGCCGGGTGAGCGCATCGAGTGCACCGAATGGCTCGTCCATGAGCAACACTTCGGGGCCATATGAGAGCGACCTGGCGAGCGCGACCCGCTGCTGCATGCCGCCCGACAGCTGCGCGGGGAAAGCCCCTTCGAAGCCGTCGAGTCCGACGAGGCCGAGAAACTCCCGGGCGCGATCCGCTCGCTCTGCTTTATTCAGCGATTCGGCTCGCAGCGCGAACTCAACGTTGCGTTGGACCGTTAGCCACGGCATGAGCGTGGCCTGCTGAAACACAACTCCCCGGTCGCGGCCCGGACCGGCCACTTCTTCGCCCCCCACGACAATCTGCCCGTCGGTGGGGTCGTCGAGGCCGGCGATCAGCGACAGCAGAGTAGATTTGCCGCAGCCCGAAGCGCCGACGATCGACACGAACTCGTTCTCGGCGACCTCAAGGTCGACACCCTCGATCGCCGTTACGTCACCGAAGCGTTTGGTGAGTCCCTCAATGAGAATCTTCGGTGCGTTCATGCCCGACCTTCCTGGTACGCGAACAGGCGGCGCCCGAAGGCCCGCATCGCCTGATCGAGGATGAGGCCCAAGAGGCCCAACACGAACACGTAACCGAGAATCGTCTCAGTGTCGAAATAGCGCTGCGCAACCGTGATCCGGTATCCCATGCCACTCGAGGCGGCGACGAGCTCGGCAACCACGAGCCAGGTCCACGCCCACCCGAGAGTGATCCGCAGGGCATCCCAAATACGCGGCATCGCTGAGGGCACGACAATACGAAAGAGGAGCGCCGTGCGGCTTAGGCCGAGGGTCTCCCCCAGGCGGATCAGCCCTACCGGCGTGCGCCGCACCGCGTCTGCAACCATGAGCACCTGTTGAAAGAACGTACCCATCCAGATGATCAAGAACTTCTGCGACTCATCGATGCCGACCCACACGATGGTGAGTGGCACAAACGCTACCACCGGCATGTAGCGGATGAAATCCATGAGGGGCTCGAGCGCCGCCTCCACCCGGGCATTCACGCCCATCAGCGTGCCGATCGGCACAGCCATGGCCGTTGCCAAGAGAAACCCGACGATGATGCGCACAGAACTCGCGCCGATGTCGCTCCACAGTTCGCCCGTGGCCGCGTGATCGAGGAGAGCCTGGGCCACCGCGGCCGGGCCTGGCAGGAACATCGGATCGACGACGCTCAGCGCAGCGACCACCGACCACAGCAGCAACAGCAGCGCGAAGGTCGCGATCGCAGTTGCGACATAGGAGCGTCGGCTCAAGCGGTCCCCGATGCGGCGCCGACGGCGGCGCACTGCGGGCTTCGCCGAGCCTGTGCCTGTGGCTGTGGCTGTGGCTGTGCCTGTGCCTGTGGCTGTCGTCACTGTCGGAGTCTCGCTGAGATTACTCGCCGAGGAAGGAAGCATCGATCGTCGATGCAGCATCGACAGATCCTGAGATCAGACCGATGCGCACGGCAACCTCGGCAAGCGCAGGGAGGGTCTCTTCCAGGTAGCTGCCGGCGAGCAGTGCCCGATTTTCTTCAAGCGAGTAATAGTGCACCCCGTCGAACGCGGTCTTGAGCTCGTCCGGCTTGGAGCCCACGCCGGTCGCAATGATCGTGCGCCCCTCTTCGACGTTGTCAGCAGAGAATGACACCGCATCATCCCAGGCAGCGAGCACCTCTCGCACCTCATTTGGGCGCTGCTGCAGCACCTCATTGCGCACCACGAGCACATCTGAGATGAGTCCCGGGTGATCCTCGGCACTCTCAATCATCTGGATCGCGTCACCCGCCGCGAGAGCCTCACTCACATACGGCTCATAGGTCACTCCCGCATCCACCTGCCCCGCAAGCAGCATTGGCGCGACCGTGTCGGCTCCTGTTGGCACGACGGTGATGTCTGAGAAGTCGAGGCCCGCTCCTGCAAGCGCCTCCGCCAGCAAGATCTCGCTGGTCGCGCCTTCTTCGAACGCGACGCGTTTGCCGGCGAGGTCATCGGTCGAGTCGATGCCCTCGCCAGCGAGTATCGCGTCCGCAGTCGTGGCAGAGTCCAGCAGCATGACGATCGAGACATCGAGGCCCTCCTCAATGAACTGCAGTGCGGCCTGGCTGCCCACGTTTGCCATGTCCAGGCGACCGGCGGCGAGCGCAGCGTTCACCTCCGCATCGGCGGCAAAGCTCGAGATCTCTACCTCGACCCCACGGTCGGTAAAGAAACCCTGATCCTCTGCAACGTACCACTGCCCGTAGCCGAGCCACGGTTGAGTACCCATGCGAAAGGCGGCGGCCTCGGAGCCGTCTGCGGCACCCGTGTCCGTCGCACCGTTCGAAGCGCAGCCAGTCAGGGCGAACGCGGCTACAGCGATGAAGCCGGCAGCAGCAGCGAGGATGGTGGGGCGTCGTCGAGTCACGTCTGGATCCGTTTCCCCGCGCGGGCGCGGTGAGGGTGAAAATAGCTGGTGGCCGCCCTCCGGACGACCAAAGATATATTCTAGTCCGCCCGTGGTGCGCGGGCCTCGGGGCTCACACCCTCCGCGAACGTGCGTCGCGCGTCGCCTGCGCCGACAGCATTTCGTTGTAGGCGTTGAGCTCCGCATCTCCCGAGCGATCTGCCGCGCGATCCTTCCGCTTCTGCACCTTGTCGTCGTTGAGCGACCACTGCACCGCGACGATGAGCGCAAGCGCAAGCGTTGGCAGTTCGCCGATGCCCCAGGCAATCGCCCCGCCGGCGTTCTGGTCGTCGAGCGGCGTCGCTCCCCAGGTACGGCCCATGGCTCCGAACCAGTCAGAGAGCAGCAGTGCGTCTCCTGTCATGATCGTGACCCCGAAGAACGCATGGGAGGCCATCGTCGCAAAGAGGGTCACAATGCGCATCGGGTAGGGGAATCGGTAGGGCACCGGATCGATGCCGATCATCGAGAGGGAGAAGAGATACCCGGAGATGAGGAAGTGCACAATCATCCACTGATGCCCGAGATGCGTTTCCATCGCCCAACGGAAGATCGGTGAGAAGTAGAACACCCACAGTGACCCTGCGAACACCACGGCGGCGACCGCCGGATGCGTGATGAACTTCGAGTAGGGGGTCTGCACGGCCCACATGATCCACTCGCGCCCGCCCCACGACCCGTCGGTTCGCTTCTCCACCGCGCGTAAGGCCAACGTGATGGGCGCCCCGAGCACGAGCACCAGCGGAATCAGCATGGTGAGCAGCATGTGCGCGAGCATGTGCACACTGAACAGGTACGCCTCGTAGGCGTTAAACGGGCCGTTGGTTGTGTAGAACAAGATCCCGAGGCCGGTCACCCAGGAAATGGTGCGACCAATTGGCCACTTGTCGCCGCGACGGGCAAGGCGGATCGCGCCAGCCACGTAGAGCATCACACCGAACGCGCACACGAGCGCCCACAAGAGGTCGAACTTCCAAACGGTGAGGTAACTCATGGGGGTGAGTTCGGGTGGCAGCGGATCCCCCGTTAGCCACACGGCTGGCGAGACATCAACCGCACCGGTGGCACGCGCCGATTCGAGCGACACCGGTGTCGCCGTGCGGCCAAGCGCGCCAGCTAGCCCACTCGCAAGGCCCATGAATGCGAGCTCGGCGACGACAAACCAGAAGAAAACGCGTGCACCCGACGGCCCGACGATTCGCCCGATGACTCGTTGCCTCCACAACACACCAAAGATGCCGAGCACCACGAGCGCTCCGACCTTCAGCAGCACGATCTGGCCGTAGCCGGTGCCGAGGAGGTCAGCTGGCGAACCAAGCCGCAGCCAAGCGCTGACCACTCCGGAGGCGGCGACCCCGATGAAGGCGAGAAGGGCGAGCGTCGAGTAACGAGAGACGAGCGTGGCGAGGCGCGCGCGATCCACTGATTTGGCGAGAAACACCAGCGTGATGAGGCCACCGAGCCAGACCGACGCACCCACCAGATGCACGAGAAGTGAGTTGACCGCCTGGGCGTGCCCGGAGGCACCAGCCGCGTGACCCTGCTGGGCAAGGGGAACGGTGGTGGCGAGCGCGGCAATGAGGGCAAGCATTGCCCAACGTCGGTCGCGTACCGCGAAACACAACACGGTTGTGGCTGCGGCGAGCAGCAACTGAATCAACCACAATTGACCGAGCTCAATCTCGGTAACAAACTGCGCAAGCCCCGCACCAAAGGTGGCATCGCCCGAGAAAGCGAGCCCCGAAACGTCGACGTAGGTGAAGATGAGTGTGGCCGCGCTGGCGACCGTAAGTACGGCCGCGCTACCCGCCGCGAGGTCTAGAGCGAGCCGGCCCTCCGGCTTCGCTGTCGCAAGCGCCCAAATCGCCATGACGAGCGATCCGATCAGGCCAGCAACACTGATATTTACCAACGTGCGAGCCATGGGGAGGCCGTAGCGCACCACGGCCCCCGGGTCGGCGAGGGTTCGTTCCGCTGCAGCGCCTCCGACGGCAAGTGCCAGAAGCAGCGCGGCAAGGGTTGCGGCGAGTAACACGGCGGGCGCGAGCGTGCGCAGGGAACGAGGCATGATTCCTTAAGCCTACGCCTGACAGTATCTGTGATTCCTCCGCCCGGACGTGGTCTCCTACCGGGCACGGCGTGCGGCCCCGTCCGTCGAGTGGACGAGATCGCAAGCTTCACGAGCCCGAAACCCTGCGACGTCGTCTACTTCTGCGCTGCATATTGCGCTAAAGCCGCGAAACCCCCGGGCGCCAAGCGGCGACTCCGGGGGTTTCGAAGAAGTGTGTGAGAACTACTTGACTGCAGCCTTCAGCTTGCTGCCAACCGAGACCTTCACGCGCTTGCCAGCGGCGATCTCGATGGTCTCGCCGGTGCGGGGGTTGCGGCCGGTGCGAGCAGCGGTGGTTGCGGTCTCGAACGAGAGCCAACCGGGGATCGAAACCTTGCCGCCATCGGCAACGGTCTCAGCAACGGCGGCGAAGAGGCCGTCGAGAACTGCAGAAACGGCAGCCTGGCTCTGGCCAGTCTCAGCGGCAACCTTTGCGACGAGCTCAGTCTTGTTCAGTGACATGTTGTGTCCTCCCAGGGGGCCCGGACGAGCCTGCCCCTGAATTCCAGTTGAACCCCGCAAAACGGGGCCGATCGGGTGATCGCGTACGAATCTACCCCAGAAATGCGCGAATGTGGCGGAATCACGCGGATTTCCTCAGATTGCATCGTCAAATTTCGCTCACAGCGACAGCCAGGCGAACTGAAAACAAGAACGGGCGCGGATCCCGAAGGATCCGCGCCCGTTCTCAGCAGCACCTACCAGCTCACCTAGACGCTTACGTGCCAGGGGGTGCACTCGGCAGTGTGTGCTCGGTCGCTGTGCTACCAGCTCGACTTGGTGATGCCGGGCAGTTCGCCGCGGTGCGCCATGTCACGGAAGCGTACACGGCTGACGCCGAACTTCGACAAGACGCCACGGGGGCGGCCGTCGATTACGTCGCGGCTACGCACGCGCACCGGCGACGCATTGCGGGGCAGCTTCTGCAAGCCTACGCGTGCGGCCTCACGGCTCTCATCGGTGCCGTTGGGGTCAACCAAGGCCTTTTTCAGTTCCAGGCGCTTCTCCGCGTAGCGGGCAACGATAACCTGGCGCTGCTTATTCTTCGCGATCATGCTCTTCTTGGCCATGATTAACGCTCCTCTCGGAACTCAACGTGCTTGCGGATTACCGGATCGTACTTCTTGAGCACGAGACGGTCGGGAGTGTTGCGACGGTTCTTCTTGGTGACATATGTGTAACCAGTTCCAGCCGTCGAACGGAGCTTGATGATGGGACGGACGTCCTGCTGCTTTGCCATTAGATCTTCACCCCACGCTTCTGCAGGTCTGAGACCACTGACTCGATGCCACGGGCATCGATCATCTTGATGCCCTTAACCGACAGGGTGAGGGTCACCTTGCGGCCAAGCGAGGGCACGTAGTAGGTCTTCTTCTGAATGTTCGGATCGAACCGACGCTTCGTGCGACGGTGCGAGTGTGAAATGCTGTGACCAAAGCCGGGAACGGCGCCGGTCACCTGGCACACTGCTGCCATGGTGATTCCTCTCATACCGTGAGACCGGACGGTCTCACCCAAGATTTCTTGTCTGCGTGGATCGCCTACTCAATTCCGGCTCACGCCGATACCGCAGCGCGGCTCCCACACGGTCTGCACAATGGGACTTTGCACAGCCAAATATCTACTCTATCACGGGTTTCGGGTGCGCTGGAGCCTGGGGCGGATCGACACTCCCATGCGCGGCTGCCGACCACGCCGCATCCACCCGACACAGCCCTCCACCGGAACCCGTCGTGCCACTTCCCGGTAAGGGGACACAAATGGCTCGGAGGAGCGCTCCTCCGAGCCATTTGTGTCCCCTTGCGCGGTCGGCTGCAGGTAGCCGAGGGCCGGTGCCGGGTCGCGGGCGTAGGCTGTGGGCGTGGCAGACGCAGAAACTCGGGCAGCAATCAGGTACGTCGCTATCGGCGACAGCTTCACCGAGGGTGTCGGTGACGAGCTGCCGGGTGGGCGCGTGCGCGGCTGGGCCGACCTCGTGGCCCAGGGCCTCGCGGATGCAACAGGAGAGCCGATCCAGTATGCAAATTTCGCGATTCGCGGCCGGCTGCTCGCCCCCATCATTGGTGAGCAGCTCGAGGCGGCACTCGCACTCGGCCCGACCCTGGTCAGTTTCAACGGTGGCGGCAACGACATGCTGCGCCCCGGCACCGATATTCCGTGGATCGTCGCCGAGACCGAGCGCGCGCTGGCGCGCATCCGCGAGGCGGGCGCAGAGCCGCTGCTGCTTGCCGGAGCGAACCCGACCGTTGGGATTCCGCGCGGTGCCCAAGTGAAGGCCAAGGGTGATCAACTCTCCGAGGCCGCGGGTGTGCTCGCCACGCGGCTCGGCATCCGGTTCTGCGATAACTGGAGCGACCCCGTGCTCGCGCGGCGCGAGTACTGGTCGCCCGACCGCTTGCACCTCGCACCGGTGGGGCACGCGCGCGTCGCCACGAACGTACTGCGCACCCTCGGCCACCCCATGCCCGTTGACTGGCTGATCGATGCGGAGCCGGTCGCCGCCCCCACCCGCCGCGAGGAGCTTCGCTACGCTCGCGAGCACGTGCTGCCGTGGATCAGGCGTCGCCTTACCGGCCGCTCGAGTGGCGACGGGCGCACCGCGAAGTTCGCCGAGTGGGTGGAGGTCGCTCCGGGCCGCTGAGTCGCGGCACGATCACTTCTGTCTGGTACTGAAGCAATCGAGCCGCGCGTTATTTCCCACTCGCGAAAGGAAAAGCTACCGGTCGAAAGTGGTGACGCCGTCCACCGAAGGAATCCGCACCCAAGCGCCCGACTCGGCACTCCGCACCGATGCATCCACGAGTTCGGACGCCGACCATCCGTCCGCGACGGACGGAGCCAACTGCTCGTTCTCAATTACGGATCGGATGAAGAGTGCGGCTTCAATCGTTTTTAGGTCGTTGAACCCGATTCCCGGGCCAGCGTTCGGCTGGAACCGACCGAACTCCCCAAAGCTGGTATCCGTCAACACGGTCTGGTAGCCGCGAAGATCAGTCGCCACCTCGAGCTGGTTCATGCGCTCGAAGTTCCAACGCAAGGACCCTTGCGTGCCATAAACTTCCAAGATGAACTCCGCGTGAGGGCCGATCGCCACGCGAGTTGACTCGAAGTACCCCACCGCACCATTCTCGAATCTGGCGAGCGCCGCGGCATAGTCCTCGTTCTCGACATCACGCAATGTCGTCGAAGCTTCTCCCTTCGCAAAGCTGTTCGCGGATGCCCCTGCCGGAAGCGGTCGCTGCTGGATGAAGGTCTCTGTGAGCGCGCTGATGGAATCGACCCGACCGACCACGAACTGCGCAAGGTCGAAACCGTGCGAAAGCACGTCGCCCAGCACTCCGGTTCCGGCGCGCTCCTTCTCATACCGCCAGGTAAAAACTTGCTGGGGATCGGAGGCGTAGCTCGTGAGCAGTCGCATCTGCACGTTCGTGATCCTTCCGAGCTTGCCGCTCCTCACAAGCCTCCGGGCTTCGGCGACGGCGGGTGCGTGGCGGTAGTTGAACCCAACCGCGGTGATCAGGCCTGCGGCCGCAGCCCCCTGGGCAATCTCACGAGATTGCGAGGCGCTGATGCCCATCGGCTTTTCAATCCAGAATGGCTTTCCCGCTGCGATCGCGGCCAGTGCAATCTCGTGGTGCAAGAAGTTCGGAGCGCAAATCGAAACAACGTCAACGTCAGGGTGTGCGAGCAGTTCGTGATAGTCCGCGGTGGTCTCACGAAACCCGAGGGCTCCCGCGGCGTGCTCTCTGCCCGACGCATCAGGATCGGCTGCGATCACCAATTCGGGGTAGCGTTCGAGCTCTGGGAAGAACTGGCGCGTCGCGAGGTACGCTCGCGCATGCAGACGCCCCATCCATCCGACTGAGATCAGACCGACTCCAATTCGCTCACTGTTCGACATGTCGACTCCTTCGTCATCAAGTTCGGTGATGCGACGTTACTCTAACGACGCTTGCGCCAGGTTACGACTGGTGCAAGCGCGCTCGGTTGTCTCAATCTGGAACAGGTTGTGTCGCCGTGTCCTTGGTGTACTGAGTAGCAATCGGCGACGCAATGCTGACAATGGAGTCCGAACTTGATGTCGGGCACTCCGAGGCATTCGTCTTCTCACCTACAGGAGAAGGAAAAGTATCCAGATGGACGACTCATCCCAGGCTGACCTCCGAAGTGCGCGTTGGTTCGCACCCCACGATCTGACGGGCTTTGTGCATCGCACGGCGATTCAGGCAGAAGGGTTCTCGAGCTTTGCGATCAAGGATCGCCCTGTTATCGGGATCGCGAATTCCTGGTCCGAGCTCGTGAACTGCAACATCCATTTCAAGCTCTTGGCCGACTCCGTGAAGCGCGGAGTGCTGATGGCCGGCGGGTTGCCGCTCGAGTTCCCGACCATTTCGCTGGGCGAAAGCCTCATGAAGCCCTCAGCTATGCAGTTCCGCAACCTCATGGCGATGGACGTCGAGGAATCGATCCGGGCGTACCCGTTGGATGCGATCGTGATGCTCGGCGGCTGCGACAAGACGGTGCCTGCACAGCTCATGGGTGCGGCGAGCGCGGACATCCCTGCGATCATGCTGACCGGCGGGCCGCAGGAACCCGCTGTCTTCCGGGGCAAGCAACTTGGAGTTGGAACAGACACCTGGAAGTATGCTGACGAGTTGCGCGCCGGCCGCATGACGCAAGCGGACTTCGATGAGTTGGAGGCATCCGCGAAGCCAACGGCAGGCCACTGCAGCGAGATGGGCACCGCCTCGACAATGACCTCGATCACTGAGGCCCTCGGCATGTGCTTACCGTCAACGGCAGCAATCCCTGCTGTCCACGCCAGGCGTGCCCAGGCCGCGGAAGAGACCGGCCGCCGCGCCGTCGAAATGGCGCTCACCGGAGGACCTCGTCCGAGCGAAATCCTGACCCCCGATGCTTTCGATAACGCGATCACCCTCCTCATGGCGGTCGGCGGCTCAACCAACGCAGTGTTGCACCTGCTTGCCCTCGCCCGACGCGTTGGATACGATCTCGACCTCGATCGATTCCATCAGATCTCGGAGCGTACCCCTCGCATCGTGAATGTTCGACCCTCGGGTGAGTATCTGGTACAGCAGCTCTTCAACGCGGGAGGCATTGGTGCGGTACTGAAGGAACTCTCCCCCCTGTTGAATGGTGACGCGATTACGGTCACCGGAGAATCGCTCGCAGCTGGCTTCTCAAACGCGCCGGAGCCTGATGGTGTCGTGATCTCGAAGCTCGAGACGCCATTCGATGTGTCTGGCGGTATTGCGGTGGTTCGTGGATCACTGGCTCCGAGGGGGGCAGTAATCAAGCGCAGCGCCGCGAGTCCAGAGTTGCTCACGCACCGGGGCCCTGCGGTGGTCTTCGAGGACATCTATGACCTGGGAAAGCGCATAGACGATCCTGACCTCGACATCACCGAGGACTCTGTGCTCGTGCTACGCAACTGCGGTCCGGCTGGTGCCCCGGGGATGCCGGAGTGGGGCATGCTTCCCATTCCCGAGAAGCTCTTGAAGCGTGGAATTCGCGATGTCGTGCGCATTTCAGACGCCCGTATGAGCGGTACGGCGTTTGGGACAACGATCTTGCACGTCTCGCCGGAAGCTGCAGCCGGCGGCCCGTTGGCGGTCGTGCGCGACGGGGATCCCATCGTTCTAGATGTCTCGACCCAGCGTCTGGATCTCGACATTCCAGATGAGGAGCTTGAGCGTCGACTTGCCGAACTGCAGTTGCCCGAACGGAAGTACAACCGCGGCTACGGCCGACTCTTCGTCGACCACGTGACGCAGGCCGATGAGGGGTGCGACTTCGACTTCTTGCAGGCGATCCCGAATGAGGAGCCGCAGCGACTCCCCTACGGTCTGTTGAGCGGTTGGCAAGGCGGCTGGTAGCCAGGTACCGGCTCGTGCCAAGCACGCGTCAGGCACGATGCGCCCTGGGCATGATTCGCTTCTCTTGCATGTGAGGCGGTACTTCGGGCACCCAATTGATTTCGCACGCCGTCCACGGCAGAAGGAATGAGGTCCGCGCGATGCTGCAGGGAACTGTGGGTCCGTTCTTCGGCACGTACGGAGGACGCTTCGTAGCTGAATCGCTGGTTGCCGCGATCGATAGCCTTGCTGTCGAATACGAAAAGGCGCGCGTAGACGATGCGTTCCAGCGGCAGCTGCTGGAGTTCTTCCGCAACTATTCGGGCCGTCCAACTGCACTTACCGAGGCCCGACGTCTGTCGGAGCACATCGGTGGGGCCACGATTCTCCTGAAGCGCGAAGACCTCAATCACACCGGGAGCCACAAGATCAACAATGCGCTCGGCCAAGTGCTACTCGCACAGCGGCAGGGCAAGTCGCGCGTCATCGCGGAAACTGGGGCGGGCCAGCACGGGGTCGCGACAGCGACTGCCGCGGCTCTACTCGGCATCGAATGCGTGGTGTACATGGGTGCGGTCGATGTCGAACGACAATCGCTCAACGTCTCCCGCATGAGACTCCTCGGCGCCACCGTCATTCCTGTGACTACCGGTACCGCAACCTTGCGCGATGCAATCAACGAAGCGTATCGAGACTGGGTGGCGACGGCAGACGATACAAACTATGTCTTCGGCACTGCCGCAGGCCCGCATCCGTTCCCGACGATGGTTCGCGATTTCCAGCGCATCATCGGGGAGGAGACCCGGTCTCAGATACTCTCCCGACGAGGACGCCTGCCCGACGCGATCGCCGCCTGCGTCGGCGGCGGCTCCAACGCAATCGGCATGTTCGAAGCGTTTCTCGACGATGCCGATGTCACTCTCTACGGCTTCGAGGCAGCCGGTGATGGGGTCGACACCCCCCGTCACGCGGCAACGCTAACCCGGGGGCGACCGGGCATCCTGCACGGAGCACACTCGTACCTGCTTCAGGATGACGATGGGCAGACGCTCGACTCGCATTCGATCTCTGCCGGTCTCGATTATCCCGGAGTCGGTCCCGCCCACGCATGGCTGCACGATAACGGTCGTGTTACCTATCGACCGGTCACCGACGCTGAAGCCATGGAGGCGGTGCGGCTTCTCAGCCGCACCGAAGGCATCATCCCCGCTATCGAGTCGGCGCACGCGGTCGCGGGAGCGTTCACCGTTGCCCGCGAGCTTGGTTCTGGTCACGACCTCGTCGTGTGTCTCTCCGGCCGCGGCGACAAAGACATGCAAACTGTGGAGGACTGGCTCTCGCTAGCCTGAGACCCACCCTAAGGGGCAGCACAGCGACTAGTCGAATGCCCATATCGGCAAGTCGGGATGCTGCGGCGTGCTCTGATCGCAAAGGCCCCCACCTGCAGTTGCTCTTCAACGTGAAATTCACTCACGTTCTTCTGTCAGCTTCCTCCTCAATCCCAGTTTCGGTGCGCGCGGGATCGAGCGCGAGCGCCAAGTGCTGTCCTGAGAGATCCGGATCGATCTGAGAGACCTGCATCGTACAGCTGAACCCGTCGGTGAGTACGAGGGCGTCATCCGGGGCTTGGCGCAGCGCCGGAACGATCGAGTGCTCGGCCACCTGCATCGACATGTCAAAGTGCTCCGATTCGAAGCCGAAGTTACCCGCGACTCCGCAACACGATGACGATTCCACGATGCTCGACACGCCCCAGGCGTCCAACACACGCTTCTGGGCTCCCGACCCGAAGACGGCGTGCTCGTGGCAGTGGGTCTGCAATACGGCTGATACCGGTGCTGGCGCTGTGGGCTTCCATCCGCGCTGCACAGCCTCATCGACCGCAACCGAGAATGAGCGGACACGAGCGGCGACACGAGCGGCCGCGTCCCCGCCGACCATCTTGGGGCCTTCATCACGAATGGCCGCTGCACAACTGGGCTCGAGCACCACGATATCGCGGTCGGTTCCGTCATCGAATCTCCGGATCAATCGCGCCAGGCGCCGTCGTGCGCCGTCGCGCTGACCAGTTGAGATCCAGGTAAGTCCGCAACAGGCATCGGCGGTGCACCCGACGGTGCGTCCCGTGTTTCCGAGCACCCGCGCCGCCGCTGGGATCGCCTCTGGGCGGAAAGCCTTAGTGAAGCTGTCGGCAAAGATGAGGATCTCGCCTGCCGAATCGAACGCCGCTTCGTCGAGATGTCTCCGGATCTCAGCGCGTGACTTGAACGCCGGCAACCGGCGCCGGGCGCTCACTCCGAGCCGGTCGGCGAAACGTCGAATCACACCCATTCGCGCCCCAAGATTGGCGATCCTCGAGAACCAGCCGATCAGCGGGAGCCAACGCGGGAGCCAGCCGATCGAGTAGTGCGTGAAGGGCCGGATGTGCCCTCGGTAGTGCTCGTCGATGAGTTCGGATTTTGCTTCTGCGATGTCAACGCCCGTGGGGCAATCACTCGAGCATGCTTTACAGGACAGGCAGAGGTCCAGCGCCTCGCGGACCTCTGGCGAGGACCACCCATCGAGACTGTTCGTGTTCGCTCGTGTGAGCTCCTGTAAGACGCGCGCGCGACCCCGCGTACTGTCCTTTTCGTCTTTCGTGGCCCGATAGCTCGGACACATGAAACCACCGCTCGTCGCCCGACATCGACCGACTCCGATGCACGCGTGGGCATTTCCGACGTACGGACTGACCAGCGGTAGCTTGGTATGCGATTGAATCGACAAACCCATCGTGACAGTCTCGGTGATTATCGTCGGCTCACCGAACGTCGGCCCCGGAGCAGGCGTGCCCGCGAGCGCGAGCGCCTCGGTAAAACCGTCGGGGTCAACGATGATTCCTGGGTTCAGCAGGTTCTCGGGATCCCAGATCCGCTTGAACCTGGCAAACAAATCGATCATCTCGGGCGAATACATCACGTTGAGCAGTTCGCTCCTCGCCCGTCCGTCCCCATGTTCCCCCGAGAGTGATCCACCATGGGCGACAACGAGCTCCGCGGCTTCCCTGGTGAAGGCCTCAAAATCTCGCCGTCCGCGGTCGCTGCGCAAGTCGTAGTCCAATCGCATATGCACGCAGCCGGCCCCAAAATGACCGTACATGAACGCCGAATACTGGTACTTTTCTACGAGCGGCAACAGCTCTGAAAGGTAGTCGGCGAGGCGCTCCGGCGCCACTGCAGAATCCTCCCACCCCGGCCACGTCTGCACACCGTCGACGCGGCGGGACGAGAGCCCGGCGCCGTCCTCACGCACCCGCCAGAGCTTCGCTCGGGCGACGGAGTCTGTGACCACTGCGGCATCAGTCACGCGCCCGTGGAGGTTCAGCGTGTCGAGCAACTGCACGCACTGCTCCCGTGCTTTCTCAGCATCGTCCGCAGAAAACTCAACCATCAAGAACGCGTCACCACGGGGAAGTCCGTCCACGCTCTCCGAGCCACGTCGATGGCGCATGATCTCAACGATCGATCGATCGAGGCCCTCAACTGCGGTGGGCTTACTGGCGAGAATATCCATCACATCACGGGCGGAATCGATGGTGCTGACATACCCGAGACACAGCAGCGCCGTTGTTCTCGGTCTGGGCACGAGCTCGACCCGCGCTCGTGTGATGACCGCGACCGTGCCTTCACTCCCGGCGAGCGCAGCAGCGACATCGAATCCCTCTTCAGGCAGCAAGTGTCCGAGATGATACCCCGAAACCTGCCGGGGAATCGTCTGCAGCTCAATGCGGAGGGCAGCGAGATTCACCTGCGTCAGATCGCGGAGCTCAGACTCCAGCTGCTCCGCTCGAACAACTGACGGCAGGTCCTGCAAGTCCACCGCGACGATGCCCCCGCGCGTCAGGCGCAGGTGTGCACCGTCGAGAGTAACCACTTCGACCTCGCGAACGTGTTGCGTCATGCGACCATAAGCCACCGAGTGGTTTCCGCACGCGTCATTACCGATGGAGCCGCCGATGGTGGCACGACTGAGCGATGAGGGATCCGGTGCGAAGGTCATACTGCCGTCGGTCGAGCGTTCCACCAATGCGCGAAGCTCGCCCAGCACGACTCCACTGCCGACCCACACTGACCGGTCGTCGACATCGATTTCACCGACCTCAGTGAAGTGGCGCGAGAGGTCGAGGATCAGACCGCGCCCGACGGCATTGCCCGCCATCGAAGTTCCGCCGCCGCGGGTAGTCACCGGTGTACCGAAAGACCGCGCCGCGCGTAACACGGACCTTACCTGATCAACGGTTCGCGGAAAAACAACAGCTTGCGGTCGAATACGATAGTTCGACGCGTCAAAGGAGTACTCCGAGCGGCGGCGGGGCGAGTTATCGACCTCAATACCGCTATCCCGAAGCTCCGCAAGCAATAGTTCCGTACTCGCTGCTGCAATCGTCAGATCCGACATGCTTCGCCCCAATCGCCACCTACTCCCGAATTCCATTCAGCGTCGGTAGACCTTGATATGTCCCAAAAATGGACTGGGCACCCCTGCTGTGTGCAAGGGTGCCCCGTTCCACCAGAGAGTCATTAGACGCTACTCAGCAAACTCCGCGACGTTCTCCGTCGTGATCAGCGTGAAGGGGAGGGTGTAGCGGTCTTCGACCTTGTCACCCTTGAGGAACAGGTGCACCACTTGCACTGCCTTCTCGCCCTGACCTGCAGAATCTTGACGCACCGTCGCCGTCATATCGCCGGCTTCAATCGCAGCAACCGCTGGGGGGGTTCCGTCAACGCCAATGACCTCTGCAATCTCGCCGGTGCGACCAGCATCCTTGATCGCAGATGCCGCACCAATGGCCATCTCGTCGTTGTTTGCGACAACGGCATCGATCTCCCCGGGCCCGAAGCGCTGAAGAGTATCCTCCATGTTCCGCTTCCCTTCGTCCCGACTGCCCTTCGCCTGGAACTCTGCAACGATCGTGAAGTTGTCGTTGATCGTGCTATCGAAGCCGGACTTGCGGCGGTCCGTCCACGAAGCGCCGTAGATACCCGCGGCGAACACAATGTTTCCGCCATCAGGGAGCTGTTCGTTCAAGTACTCCGCCTGCATCACACCTGCGAGGGTATCGTCCACCCCGATGTAGCTTTCGTACTTGACATCGGCTCCCTCTGCAAACTCAGTAGAGAGAATGAATAGCGGCACGCCTGCCTCTATGACTCGATTGGCTGCGTTCTGGCTCGCCTCTCCGTCGAGGGGCTGCATGATCACTGCGTCAACCTGACGAGTAAGCAAGTCTTCGACCTGAGTGAGCTCGCTCGCGACATCTTTCTTGGAGTCGGCAATGTGGAGCTTCACACCCTCCTCCTTCGCTGCACCCTCCATGGCCTCGACCATGTGTGCCAGATCCGGATCCTGCAGGTCAAGCACTACAACACCGATGTCAAACTGCTCGTCGGCACCAGCGGCCCCCCCGGGGTCGGTGCCCCCGCTCGAGCATCCTGTCAGAACAAGGGCGGAGGCGGCGAACAGAGCCGCTGCTGCGGATATGCGTCGTCGAATATTCATGAGTCTTCCTTTCGAGAATGGTTATTGCGGGAGATTGGACTGGTGTTAATCGGACTTCCACCGGTTCAGCAGAACAGCAAGCGCGAGAATGAGACCTTGGACACCCTGCTGGTAATAGCTCGAGACCCCCAGCAGGTTCATGCCGTTCATTACAACGCCAAGAAGCAGCACGCCGATCACGGTGCCTCGGATCGTGCCCACGCCGCCGAAGAGACTGGTGCCACCAATAACCACTGCAGCAATCACCTGCAGTTCGTACGTGAGTCCCGCCGTCGGAGCGGCCCCGTCCAACCGTGCAGTCAACACAAGTCCGCCGAGCGCGGCGAGACCGCCACCGATGAGGTACACGGTGAAGAGCACCCGGCTCACGGAGATACCGACCTTTTTCGACGACTCTTCGTTGCCGCCGATGGCGTAGACGTGCGACCCGAATTTCGTTCGGCTGAGGACGAAGTCGCAGATCAGCGCGGCGATGATGAAGATGATCACCGGTACCGGGATCGGTCCGATGAAACCGGCACCGAGCCACTCAGCGGGGCCGCTCAAGCCCGAGACCACCTGACCGTCGGTGATGACGAGCGCTGCGGTACGAGCGATGGCCATTGTGGCCAGTGTTGCGAGGAACGGGAGGATCTTTCCCCACACCACCAGCGCGGCGCTGAGGAAGCCCACGAGTAGACCGGCGCCGAGCCCTGCCAGCAGAGGAATCCAGAGCGCGGTGCCGCTTGAGGGTGCGAGTATCGCGAAGACCATGCCCGCGAGACCCACGACCGATCCGACCGAGAGATCGATTCCGGCGGTGATCATGATGAAGGTCATGCCGAGCGCGATGATGCCGATGATCGATGACTGGCGCACGACGTTGACAAGATTATCCAGAGTCAGGAAGTTTGGTGCGGCAATCGAGAGGAAGATCAGCACAGCAGCGAAGATTACGAGGATTCCGTAATCGCCGAAGAAGTGCTTGATGCGAACCGCGGAAGACGGGCCTTCCTGGTTCGTTTTTCGCAGCATGACTGCGACCGTGTTGGTGTTCATGCGTCGCTCCCAATAGTCGGAACCTGTACTGTGCTGGTGGAGGTCGAGGTACTGCCTATGCGACGGCGTTCCTGAGGCACCTCTGTCGGAGAGGCTTCATAACCGTCGAGTGTTCCCTGCGAGATCAAATGTGCAATCTCGGACTCGGTCACCTGATCCATGCGGAATCGACCGACCACTTCGCCCTGGCGCATAACGGCGCAACGGTCGGCGACCGCGAATGCTTCGTCGAGTCGGTGTGTGATGATAATCACGGCGATTCCAAGATCCTTAAGCTTCTGAGTCACCTCGATGAGCTTGTCGACCTTCGCAACCGAGAGGTTTGCCGTCGGCTCATCCATGATGATGAGCTTGGCGTCGAATGCGAGAGCACGGCCGATCGCAACTGCCTGTCGCTGTCCACCCGAAAGCCGCTTTACCTTGAGCCGAGGATTGATCGGGATGTCGAGACGATCCAGCACTCGGTTTGTCTCGCGCTCCATCTTCTTCTTGTCGATCACGCGGACCAGCGGCCCAATGATGTTCTTCTGCGGCTCGCGCCCCAGGAAGATATTGGTGCGTACATCAAGGTTGTCGGCCAAGGCGAAGTCCTGGTACACCATCTCGATACCGGCGGATCGCGACACTGCCGGAGTTGGGAAGGAGACCGTGGCGCCATCCATGCGAATGGTGCCGTGATCTGGTTGGTACACGCCCGTGAGCACTTTCATGAGCGTCGACTTGCCAGCGGCATTGTCGCCTAGGAGGGCGAAGGTTTCTCCGGGCAGCACGTCGATACTCACACCTCGGAGCGCGGTAACCGCTCCGAAAGTCTTCTGAATATTATTGAGGGCGACCAGCGGAGTGGTCGCTGAGGGTGCGTCGGTCATGTCATCCTCGTCGTTGATGGATCTCTGGCTCCGCTGAGTTGTTGCCGCCTCCGGCCCTACCTCCGCGGTTATTTAACTATCGATTATTACCGGCGATGCACTTTGTACCGCTTTGAGACACCGTGCCGCAGCACCGCTCCAACACACGGCAGTACCCCCGAGAGGCATTGAGCTTCCCGGGGGTACTGCCGTGTGTTGAACTGTTACACGCTCTGGCGGCCGAGCCGCGCGTACACATCCGGCTTCCGGCGCCGCAGGTACAGAGCGTAGGTGATCCCACCGAGGAAGAGCGCAAACGTGAATGACATGAAGATCACCGTCAGCACAATTGACCCCTCGATCAGGTCGGAGTAGTTGGTAATCGCCAGATAGGTGATGATGCCCAGGAACACTGCGCTGAGCGCTGGGGCCACGAGCGTCTTCCAGACGGACTCTGGCTGGGTGCGATGTCGGCGGACGAAGTAGACAAAGACCGCGATGCTGGTGATGAAGAGTAGGAGGAGAACGGAGAAGGTGCCGCTTCCGCTCGCCACAGGATACAGATTCTCAGGAGGTACCCCCAGCACGGTGAAGAGGACGATCGCGGCGGCCCAGAGTAGTCCAACCGAGAGTGCTGAGACGTGCGGGGACTTGTGCTTGGCGTGGACCTTGCCCAGCCTCGCCGGAAGCACGCGATCGACGGCGAGCGAGAAGCTGTAGCGCGCGGCGATGTTCTGGATCGAGAGCATCGACGCGAGAATCGAGGTAATCAGCAGGACTACGGCGATGTCTGCGAATGTCTTGCCGATCAGGCTGGTCAATGCGTCACCAAAGAGATTGACCGTGTTCGCCTCGGCCGCAGTCTGCGCGGAATCGCTTCCGAGAAACGCGATGTATGCCCAGGCCGCGAGCGCATAGAAGAGCCCGATGCCGACGACCGCGAGATACGTGGCCCGGGGGATGGTGCGTTCCGGATTCTTGACCTCCTCGCGATAGATGACTGTGGCTTCGAACCCGAGGAAGTTGCCAACGGCGAAGAGCAACGCGAGACCAAGTCCGGCATCGGTGATCCATGGCAGCGTGAAGCCGACGTCGTGCGCCGCGTTCCCGGCGTTGTTCATGAAAGAGAACACGTTAAATGTCAGTACGACCAAGACCTCAAGCATCATCACGATCGTGAGCACCTTCGCGGAAAGATCGATGCGGTTGTATGCGAGGAATGTGGTGATCGCGATGATAGCGAGCGCGAACCAGTACCAAGGGATGTTGGGTCCGTTGAGAGTATTTACGACGAATCCCTGCAGCGTGAGTGCGAAGAGTGACGGAGCGAAGAATCCGATAAACAGGTAGCCGAAGAGTGCGAGGAGTGCGCCGCCGAGACCGGCCGGCTTTCCGAGGCCGGCCGTCACAAATGCGTAGAAGCCACCGGGATTCTCGACGCTGCGGCTCATCCGCACGAACCCGACCGAGAAGATGAGGAGCATCACCGTGAGCAGCAGGTAAATTCCCGGCGCGCTGTGCCCGCTGAAGATCAGAAGCACCGGAATGAAACCGGCGACAGTGGTGAGCGGGGACGAGAAGGCGAGCACGCTCATCACGAGCTCCCCTACACCCATATTGCCGCTGAGGCGCTGCTTCGGTGCCTGCTCTGCGGTATCCGCCGGATGCTGTGTTGCGCTTGTCATGAAATCCTCGTCATCGAACGATCTTGTTTGCAGAATAACCGTAAATCCGATTCCCCACGGTGAAATGTTCCAGCCTGGAACACGAATGGGCCAGGTGAACATGCACCTGGCCCATTCGTGTTCGCAGTTCAGTCAGCTCCCGGTGACACCCATGTGCTTCAGGTTGACAATGTCGTTCAGCGGCTCGTTTGCCTTCCACTTGCGCAGGTTGGTGGCGAAGCACTCCGCGACGCGCCCGCGCCAACCGACGAGGTCGCCCGAAGCATGCGGGGACACGAGAATAGTGGGTCGTGACCAGAATGGATGCTCCACGGGCAGTGGCTCTTGCTCGAACACATCAAGAGCCGCCCCGGCGAGATGCCCGGAATCGATGGCCTCCAGCAGATCTGCTTCCACGATGACGGCACCTCGTCCGACGTTCACTAGGCGCGCGCCCTGCCGCAGGCGCGCGAAGCGCTCACTGTTGAACAGACCCCGGGTTTCCTCTGTCAGCGGCATTGTAAGCACGACATCGTCGACCATGCCGAGCAAGTCGTCGAGTTCCGAGAAGGCGTGAATCTTGCCGAGTCGGTCATCCGTGCGGGCTGTACGGCCAACGACCGTCACCTCCATGCCGGCTCCCCGCAGCAGAAGCACAGTCTCCTGCCCAACCGGGCCGGGACCGACGACGAGCACCTTGCGACCTAGAATGGGTTCCGTTTCGCGGTGGAGCCAGGTGCGTTCGAGTTGGAGTTCGACCGTGCGGCGCAGATCTTTTGCGAACATGATGATGACACCGAGGATCCATTCGGCGATAGGCCGCTCGCACACCCCGCGCGAATTACTCACGACAATGTCGCTGTCAACTATTTCGGGTGTGAGGAGCACGTCAACGCCGATGCTCGAAGTGTGTATCCATTTCAAGTCCCCCGGGCCGACCTCGCGGAGAAGCTTCGTGCGGAAATCATTGAGGAAGAGAATCTCGGTGCCGGGCTGGGCCGCCTGAAACTCCTCAGCCGTCCTGACGACAGTGACTTCGGCCTCATTCGCGAACGAGTCAAGTGGCGGCACCGGACGGCCTTCGGGCACGATCACGATCGCGCGTGGTTGAGACATGGTACTTCTCCTTTGTTCTGCATTGACATCCGACCGCGCATGCGTGCGATCGCCCTATATAGCCGAAGTTCCGCCATCGACGCTCAGTGCAGCACCAGTGGCGAAGGTGCCATCGATCGCGAGGAAGTAGATCGACTTCGCGATCTCCTCGAGTGAGGCAAGCCGTTCGAGCGGCACGCTGAGCTCCTTCTCGCGTAGCGCAAGCCCGGGATCCGGAAATTCGTTCAACGCTCGTTGCATCATGGCGGTATGGATCGGCCCAGGGCACACAGCATTCACGCGGATTCGTGGCGCGAGTTCTGCAGCGAGCCCTCGAGTAAGGCCAACAACACCCGCTTTCGAGGCGCAGTAATGGACGAGTCCCGCTGCTCCCATCGTCGCGAGATCGGAGGCGACATTGACGATACAGCCGCCTGAATCGCGCAGATACGGGATCGCTTCGCGTGACACGTAGAAGGTCCCCGAGAGGTTCGTGTCAATCACCGACCGCCACGCGTCGCCGGTGATGAGCTCTACCTCAGCGGGTGCAGCAACACCAGCAGCATTGACCACAACGTCGAGGCCGCCGAGGTGACTCCCCGCACGGTGCACCGCAGTGATCACACTCTCCTCATCCGAGACGTCGACCGAAAGCGCGACCGAGGTCCCTCCGATCAGTGATTGCACCCGTTCCAGTTCCGACACGCGACGTCCGAGAAGCGCCACGCGCGCACCACGGGCGCCGAACAGCCTGGCGGTTGCTTCGCCGACTCCGGAGGATGCTCCGGTGATGAGCACGCGTGCTCCCTCGATCTGAATCTCGGCCGATCGTCGATCCATCGTCTTGCCGCTTCCTTGCTGTTCAAGATTGACTGTTGCTCAAGTAGAGCAATTCGCGGCCAACGGACGCTGTTCCAGATCGAGACATGTCCCAGATCTCGTCAGATTGGCACGCGTCCCGATGACGGCGCCACGGGAACCTGTGCGCCTGGCTCAGCTGATCTCGTCCGTACTCACGGTGCGGCCCGCGCGAGCGGACCAGAGGGCGGCCTCCGCGATAACCTGAGCCGCCCGCCCGTCCTCAAACGTGGGGCTCATTGATTCCCCGGTGCGCACCCACGCGACGAATGCGTCGAGTTCGTTTGCGTAGGCACGGGCGTAGCGCTCGAGGAACTGCTCGATGTAGGGGCGATGCGCGGCAGCGTGAGTTGCATTCGAGACGGTCACGTGGCTCGCTGGTACGTTCTCGACGCTCAAGAGGCCCCCGCCGCCGAAAGCCTCGATGCGCTGGTCGTATCCGTAGGCGCTGTGCCGAGAGTTCGTGATCGTCACGATCGCACCGGTACGCGCCTTGAGCGTCACGACTGCGGTGTCGAAGTCGTCGTGCTCGCGCGCGCCCACATCGAAGAGGCACGACCCAACCGCCGTCACCGCCTCTATCTCGCCCACCACGAAGCGCGCGAGATCGAAATCGTGGATCGTCATGTCGCGGAAGATACCACCCGAGACCGCGATGTACTCCGGCGGTGGGGGCCCCGGATCGCGGCTCGTGATGGCGAGATGCTCGATCGGACCGATCTCGCCAGCACCAACCCTTCGATGCAACTCGGCTATCGCCGGATCAAAGCGCTGGTTGAAGCCGATGGCCACAGGACTCGTGGCGCGCTCGACTTGTGGGCGCAGGGCCTCGACGCGTCTCATGTCGAGGTCGATCGGCTTTTCCGACAGCACGGGAATGCCTCGGTCGATGCATGCCTCGATCAGTTCAATGTGGGTGGGCGTGGGCGAAGCGACCACGACGGCGTCCACCAGATCACGATCCACGGCCGCCAGCGGGTCCGCAGTCGCCGTGCCCCCGAATCGTCGCGCGACGTCCTGGGCGCGCTCGATCACAGGATCCGCGACCACGGTGAGTTCTGTCTCAGCACACGAGGCGATATTCGACGCGTGAACCTTTCCGATGCGCCCGGTCCCGATGAGAGCGATGCGCAACGCGCTACCCATGCTGCGCACTCTCGGCGAAGCGGAACAGCTTCTTGTTGGCGAACTCCAGTAGCCCGGCCTGCCCCATCTCGCGCCCGTATCCCGACTTCTTCACGCCACCGAACGGCACGTCAGCGCCACTCAAACCCGCTGCACCGATGAAGACCATGCCCACTTCGAGTTGCGACCCGACTCGCTCGGCGCGATCCAGATCGTCGCAGATGATCACCGAGCCAAGACCGAAGGGGGAGGAATTCGCCAGCGCGATCGCCTCGTCGTCACTGCTCACCCGATACAGCTGGGCGACCGGCCCGAAGAGCTCCTGGCTGTAGACATCCATCGCGGGTGTGATGCCCGTGAGAATAGTCGGGGTGAAGACGTTGCCCTGCGGTTCACCGTCCCCGACCAGGATCTCGGCGCCCTGATCGACCGCACCGTTCACGAGGTCCGCGAGTTCGCGGGTCGCCGCGCTGGAAGAAAGTGGGCCGAAGTCTCCAGCATCGTAAGTCTGAGCCCTGAGGGCACGCGCGAATTTCTCGGAGAACTCGTCAAAATACTCGTCGAGCACCACGATGCGCTTCGACCCAGTGCAGCTCTGGCCACTGTTGTCCATGCGTCCCCGCACGGCATGTTCGACCGCGTAATCGAGATCGTCGGTATTGAGCACAAGAAACACATCGGCGCCTCCCAGTTCGAGCACGCACTTCTTGAGGTGCTTGCCCGCCTGCGCGGCGACGGCCGCACCGGCTCGCTCCGAGCCAGTCAGTGAGACGCCTTGCACGCGGTCATCTGCGATGATCTCGCCGATTTGGTCGTGGGTGGCGAAGAGGTTCACATATGCGCCCTCGGGGAACCCTGCATCGCGGAAAATGCGTTCCAGTGCCAACGCGGATTCCGGGCACTGGGACGCATGCCGCAGGAGGACCGTGTTTCCGAGGATCAGATTCGGGACGGCGAATCGCACAACCTGATAGACCGGGAAGTTCCAGGGCATGACGCCAAGGAGCACCCCGATGCCCTGGTAACGTACGAAGGTGCGCAGCCCGTCGTCAGCAGGCAGGATTTCGTCGGCGAGCCAATCAGCCGCCTTCTGTGCGTATGCCGAAGTGATCGCGCTCGAGAACTTTGCCTCTCCCACGCCCTGCGCAAAGGGCTTACCCATCTCTCGGTTGACTATCTCGGCGAACTCCTCCGCACGCTCCTCGAAGAGTTCGGCAAGTCGAGCCGCTGCAGTAGTGCGCTCTTCGAGCGTGCTCGTGCGAGACCACCCCCGATAGACACCATGAGCGGCGGCGATGCCCGCGTCAACCTCTGCATCTGTTGCCGCAGGATACTCGGCCAAGGTCTCACCGGTCGCGGGATTAATGACCGCGAATGCACCCATGATGTCTCTCCTTCATTGTTGAACTTCTGGTAGGCGCCATCCGGCGCCTGATACAAGAGACGGGCGGGATTCTGTGGAGATCCCGCCCGTCGTCTCAGTGACTACGGCGAATCAGCGCTCGCTGGGGGCGACTGTTACGCCGTAGTACCGCTGTCGCTCGCGACCGGCGAGGTGCTTCGCCACGCCTGCGCGGGTGACTTCGCGCTGCGAGGTGAGGGGCACCCCGACATCCCAGAACGCACCGTTGCCCGAGAGATAGCGGAACTGCTCAACGTTCGCGACAATCACAGCAGGGCCTGTGACTGATTGAGCCTCTTCAAGCGCTGCGGTGAACTCCTCGATCGTCTCGGTCGACCAGGCTGCGGCACCCATGCTCGCGGCGTTCGCCGCGATATCGATGTCGACGATCGGTCCGTCGAGACGTCCCGAGACCGGATTGCGCTCTCGGAGCTGCGTGCCGAATTCCCTCCCGCCGCCCTTTGCCGCCTGAAGTGGCCAGATGCACTGATGCCCGCGGTTATCGATCACGATGACAATGATTTTCTGGTGCTCTTGGACCGCAGTCACGAGTTCCGTCGGCTGCATCAAATAGGTGCCGTCGCCGATCAGCACGTACACCTCACCATCGCTATTCTGCTGCGCCAGGCGATACCCAAGACCGGCCGGAATCTCATGGCCCATGCATGAGTTCGCGTACTCGAAGTGGATCTCCGCACCATTGGAGGGATCCCACGCCTTGTGAATACCTTCGACGACGCCGCCAGAACCGAGCACGAGCGCGTCCTGAGCGGTGATGCGCTGATTCAGTACGTCGATCACCTGGGCCTGGCTCATCTTCTCCTCTGGGAAGTCCTGGAGATCATGCTCCCGCACTTTTCGGGTCTCCTCCTGTGCCGCGGCGATCTCACTCGCGTATGAGCCGATTGGCGCATAGCCCACGTCGGCGAGCCGCTCATGCAGTGAGAGCAGTGAGCGCTTCGCGTCGCCGATCACCGGGAACGAACCCATCTTGTGTGCGTCGAAGGCGCCGACGTTCAGGTTCACGATCTGCACGTCGGGGTGGCGAAAAATGGAGTGTGACGCCGTGATGAAATCCTGCAAACGGGTACCAACGGTGATGACGCAGTCGGCCTCTCCTGCGATCTGGTTGCTGCCGACCGTGCCGGTCACACCGAGACCACCCAGTCCGAGCGCCCCGACGGGCCCGGCACCTTTTCCGGCATACGTCTCGACGACGGGGATGCCAAATCGATCACTGAACTCGGCGAGCGCCGACTGCGCACTCGAGTACCGCACACCGCCACCGGCCACGATGACGGGACGCTGCGACGCGGCGATGATTTCGGCCGCCCCGGCCAGCTCCTCCTCCACCGCGGAGCGGCGACGAATGTGCCACACGCGCGGAGTGAAGAACGCCTCGGGAAAGTCGAACTCCGCACCCTGGATGTCCTGCGGAAGGCAGACGACCACCGCACCCGTGTCTACGGGATCGGTCAGCACACGCATGGCTTCGGGAAGCGTCGAAAGCAACTGGCCGGGGTGGGTGATTCGATCGAAGTATCGACTCACTGGGCGGAAGCAATCGTTCGCGGAGACATCGCGCTCGATCGGGTGTTCTATCTGCTGCAGGACCGGATCGCCGAAGCGATTATTGATGATGTCGGCAGGAAAGATCAGGACAGGCAGACGGTTCGTCGTCGCCGTCGCCGCGCCACTCACCATGTTCGTGGAACCGGGACCTGCGGACGCGGTGCACGCGAGCGTCGCCGCTCGGTTCGAGGCCTTAGCAAACCCGATGGCGGCGTGCACCATGCTTTGCTCGTTCTTGCCCGGATAGTGGGGGAAGTCGACCCCGTATTCGTCGATGCCCTGCGCCAAGCCGACGGAATTACCGTGACCGAAGATGCCGTACATCCCGGGAATCAGACGACGACGCTCGCCGTCAAGCTCGCTGTACTGCACCTGGAGGTACTCGATAATCGCCTGGGCGACGGTGCGGCGCCGCACAGGCGCCTTCGGGTCGCCAATACCTGCAACGGCAGCGGCCATGCTGCTCATAGGGTCTCCTCAAAGTTCGAAACGGGGTCGGTGACCGGGGTCGCCGCGTACCGGTTCAGGTTCCCATCGGGCCGTGGCAGGGAAGTGTCCCACTTTGATACCGGACCTAATTGTCGTTATCTCGCACGACTAATGCGCGCGCCTCGACCGCGAGCCATAGTTCGAATGACTCACGCATATTCTTGAGATTTTTCCCGGTAAGTTGCTCGATCCTGTTCAACCGGTATCGCAAGGTGTGCTCATGCACGAACAGCGCTCCTGCCGTCGCGCGCATGCGCCCGTGCTGCCGAAAGTAAACAGCGAGGGTGTGGAAGAGTTCGGAGCCCTGTGACTCATCGTGCTCGAGAATCGGGCGGAGAGTGTCTTCCGCAAGCCGCTCCATCGTGGAGGAGTCGGGGTTCAACCAACGCGCCAGCCCAAGCTGCATCTCAGTGAAGACGACTTCGGGTGGATTTGTATCAACCGCGAGGCTGAGCGACCATCGCGCCTGCCGCAGCAATCGCGGTATCTCCGAGAACTCGGTGCTCGTCGGGCTCGCCCCAATCGAAACGCTGAGCGCGGCACCGAGTTCGGCAAGTTGATCATCAGTGCACTGCAGCACTCCGATGAGCTGGTCCTGCCACAGGATGGCGTGCCGGATCCGACGATCCGCGAGCCAGTCCCGCGCGCGCGTCTCAGGCAGGGGGTTGGGGATTCGCCCGAAGGCCACCACGCGGAATGGGGTGTCGCGCACGAGACCGGCGTCATGCAGCCTCCGTTCCACGTCCGCGTGCGAGGCACCTGCTTCCAGAGCGCGCGCCAGGGCCGACCCCCCGGCACGGTGCACGGCTTCACGCCGACGCTGATCTTCGATCGCGTCGAGAGCGGCGAGCGTGCTGACGTGCTGGAGCGCAGCGAGTCCCTCGGGGTAATGTTCCTCGTGTTCGATCCCGACGAGATATGCGGTAGCCCGATCCCCGACGAAGAGCGGCACCAAGTAGCCGCCCGGCAACACGCGCAGATCGGTCGCGTGCAGCGCATCTCCCCACTCGATATCCGGCACCCACGGCCAGTTGTCGAGCAGGGCCTGTCCCGCAGGCGAGAGCAGAGCGAGCCGGTATCCCGAAATCTGTTCAAGCTGGCGATAGATACCTGGCACATCGCCGTCGATGGCGTTTCTCAGGCGGAGGGTCTCGAAGATGCGGAGATGTCGGGCGAGCCGGTCCCGCGCGGAGCGCTCACTCGCATTGGCGACGAGATACGAGAGCTCGATGAAGGGTACCTGTCTTGGAATCCTCAGGACAGGGAAGCCGAGCTCGTCTGCGACCGCGAGCATTTCGGGGGTGAGGTCGGGGGCGCGGACGCTCACCGCGATGCCGGCGAGGCGGTGCTGCGCGAGTCGGCGAACGTACTCCGTCTGTCCGGGGCTGTCCTCGGGGATCCCGAATCCGTTGACGATGAGCAACTCACCGCCCTCGAGCCACGGCCCCGGATCTTCGAGTTCGGAAGTATGTGTCCACTGCACCCTTCGCCCGAGCCCGGCGGCGCCCGCGGCGAGTTCCAGGCCGAGGTGCGGCATCGAGACCAATTCCGCGACGGTCAGTTGCCCTCGGTCCACCCGGGGCGTGGTCGGGTGCTGCTGCATCGGCAACCTCTCATCTTTGAGAGACCGATGCGCCCCGGCAGGAGCCGGGGCGCATCGGTCATTTCAGTCGAATCGATACGGCTCGTGCGGGCCGACCGACGGCAGCGGGCGCGGGCGCTCGCACGTACTCGCAATCTCGATGTGACGGCCATCCTGAGACGACTGCTCGAATGCGAGCAACACTTCGAGCACATGGTAGGCAAATGCCCCACCCGTGCGGGGCTCAATACCAGCACGAATGGCATGCCCGAACTCGGCGAGTCCGATGCCGCGATAGGCATCATCGCGATGCGTCAGCGCGGTCTCGCGCCAATCTCCGCCGCCCGGGGGCGTCATATCGAGCGCCAGGTCGCGAGGCTCGCCACGTCGGAGCACCGGCGCACCATCGAAATGATCTGGGTTGGGTGCCGCGATCGAGCCCCCGGTGCCGTAGATCTCAAAGTGCGGGAGGTTGTGGTTCCACACATCCCAACTCACGACCACCGTGGCCACAGCACCTGACTCGAAATCGATCGACCCCGAGATGTGCGTCGGCGTCTGGATCGCGATCTCACCGTCATACCCGCCAGCGCCATCGGGGCGCGGCCGAGTTTCGGACGACTTCGCGGCAGATGCCGAAACGCGTCGCACCGGTCCGAAGATGTTCACCAGGTTCGTGATCAGATAGGGGCCGATGTCGAGCATCGGGCCGGCACCGGGGCTATAGAACGGGTCGACGTTAGGGTGCCAGTGCTCGTAGCCACGGTTCACGAAGGAACCGAAGGCGGCAACGGGCTCGCCGATCCAGCCGTCATCGATCAGCTTGCGGCTGGTCTGCGCTCCCGAGCCCAAGAACGTGGTAGGTGCCGATCCCGCGTACACACCGGCCTCCTTCGCAGCGTCGAGAATCTGCTGCGCCTCTTCGAGCGAGGTGGCGAATGGTTTCTCCGACAGCACATGCTTTCCTGCCGCAATGGCCTGCAAACTTACCGGCGCGTGAAGTTTCGGCGGGGTGAGGTTCAGCACGAGCTCGATCTCGGGATCGGCGAGCAGTTGATCAGGGCTGAGCGCCTTCCGCACGCCATACTCCTTGGCCCGTGCGGTGACCGCGGCCTCGTTCACATCGGCCAGTGCCACGATGTCGACTTCGGGGTGGACACTGATTTTGTCCAGGTACTGGTTCAGAACGTTTCCGACGCCGATGATGCCGACTCGAATGGGTTCCATAATTCTCTCCGTCAATCACATTTCTCGGTAAGCCACACGCCGCGCGAGGGCTCGAAGGGAGGGCGAAGTTTTGGTCGCCACCCGAAGAATCGAACGGGCGAACCGCAGCGGTCCGCCCGTTCAGTGGTACTACAATCTCAGAAGGGTCCGCGAAAGTCGTGTCCCATTCTGAGACACTCGGTCAGCGAGCGCCCAGCAGATCGCGTCGGTGTGCGCTCGTAGCGGTGCTGTCGACTGCGCCATCGGCAATGACGACACCGTAGACTTCGCGGGCCGTTTCGAGAGTCACACGCAGATCCTCGACATCGGTCAGCACGGCTTGAGGCTCGCGCTCTAGAGGATCTCCGTAGCCACCACCGCCCGGAGTGATCGACACGACCCTCTCGCCACGACGCAGATCGTAGCGTCCGACCACCGGAATCTCCCTGCGTTCACCCGACACTGCGTCGATGACCCACGCCTCCGGCACGGAGCCGCCATGCCCGCCGCGCACACCCTGCGGGGGGTTCAGTCTGCCCTCGATGCCGTAGGTCAGCGTCACCTCCTCGTCCCGTGCTTCAATTACCACTCGCGTCGCCAGGCCGCCGCGCTGGCGACCGGCGCCACCGGTATCAGGTACGAGCGCACGCTCATGTACCAGGATCGGGTAACGCTGCTCATCGACCTCGACGCTGTCGTGGTACAGGAGCGCCCCGCAGACCGGTCGCTGGTAGGTGGGCCAGCCATCGACGAACGGAGTCGCCGGGCCGCCGACGCCGCCGACGAGAATCTGATTCACATAGGCGTTGCCGTTGCGCTCGTCAATGCCTGAGATGACCGACTTCGCAGGAGCCTGACCCGCCGCACCCTCCGCGGCACCGTACCCATCATCGATCTGCGCGAACGCCGCTTGGACCAGGTTCACCACTCGATCCGCAAGGTTGGTCGTACCTGACGAGCAGGAGAACGGGTGCTTCGGTACCCCGACCGCGCAGCCGTCTCGCAACTGCACCTCGATGCGCCGGAAGGTACCGGCGTTGCTCGGAAGGTTTTCCGGCAGCCCCGAGAGGATTCCAGCGAGTGCAGCTCCCGTAGCCGTCGCCCGCGTCAGGTTCAGCCCGTTCGGGAGATTGTCCGGGTTGTCGCGCAGATCAATCGAGATGCGCCCCTCCTTCGGACGCACCGCGATAGTCGCCTGCAACGGCACCCCGTCGGGCCCAGTGCCGGGAAACGGATCGTGCGCAGTCGAGCCGTGAAGCTCAACGGCCGGGAGCGTCTCGATCGTCGACTGGGCGAGGCGCTCTGAATAGTTGAACCATGCGTCGACGAAATCGACGAGGTCTTCAACTCCGAACTTCTCGGCGAGTTCCTGGATGCGTCGCTCTGCGATGCGCGATGCGCCCACCGAAGCGAGGTAGTCGCCGTACCACTGATCCGGCACACGGATCCGTGCACGGCACATGCGCACAATGTCGTCGATATCGGTGTAGTCGCGCTGCACGCGCACGCAGGGGAAGATGAGCGCCCCCTCCTCGTACACGTCGCGGGCGGTCGCGAAGAAGGTGGTCGGCAGGGAGTTACCGCAATCCGCCTGGTGGGCCTTCGTCACCGCCGTAAACAGGTGCCGCCCCCCGATGAAAATCGGCACGAGAATGCAGTGATCAGCGGCGTGTGAATTGCCCCGATACGGGTCGTTGTGGAGAAACGCGTCACCCTCGCGGATGTCGTCATGCAGTTCCACCATGTCCTCACCGAGCGGGCCCGCGCCGAACACGTGCACGGGCACGCCTTCCGCAGCGGCGAGCAGCTGATTATCGGCGGTGAGCACCGCGCACGAGAAGTCGCGCGCCGTGTTGATCACCGAGGATCGTGCGGAGCGAAGCAGTCCACTCGTCATTTCACGGACGATGCCGTCGAATGCGTTGGCGAGGACGGAGAGCTTCACCGGGTCGAATTCGCGTGTCATGTCACGCCTCCTTACGGGTGAGGTAGATGTTGGATCGGTCGTCGAGTTCGGCGTCCCACTCAGGCGGCACCACGATGGTGGTCGTCGGCTGATCGATGACGGCGGGTCCGATGATCCGGTCGCCGGGGCTCAGGGTGACGCCGCGGTAGCGGGCTGTGGCATACGGCTTTCCACCGAACACGATGTCGTCGGTGCGGTGCACTTCGGGAGAGGAACCCTGAGAGCCGGCCGGTGCGACGAGTTCGGGACGCGGGATTTCGACCCGGACACCCCAGGTGATGATTTCGACGCGACTGTCGGGGTCGTGGGTCCCGTTGCGGCGATCGTGCTCGACGTGAAACGCCTGCTCGACGATGTCAGCCGCGGACACCGGTGACGGTGCGGAATCGAGCATCACCCGGAGATCCCAGGCCTGGCCGGGGTACCGGGCATCGACGAAGTATGAGATCACCGCGTCAGTTCCGCTGAACCGCTCAGCGAACACGGCGGCCTTACCCGAAAGATCTTCCAGAGCGGCAGATGCGGAGTTCACATCGAATGCTCGGGTGTCATTATGCAGCGGTGAGAGGAATTCCGTCGCGATCGGAGCCCGATGCGCTCCGTAGGCAGCAAGCACTCCAGCGGTTGCCGGGATCAACACAGTATCCGCTTCGAGCAGAGCGCCGATGGCCGCGGCGACCATCGCTCCCGCGCCTCCGCCGGCCACGATCAAGGCACCGCGCGGATCAACACCCTGTTCGAGCGAGGACTGACGGATGGCAGTGGCCATGTGATTCGCTGAGACATCAAGGATCGCCTGCGCGGACTGCAGCGTGTCACGACCCAGTGCACTGGAGATGCGGCTGTCGATTGCGCGAGTCGCCGCGGTACGGTCGAGCGTGAACCCGCCCTCGAACCCTTGGGCATCGAGATAGCCGAGCGCGACGCATGCATCTGTGACGGTCGGCTCTTCGCCGCCGCGGCCGTAGGCCGCCGGACCAGGTGTGCTTCGCGCGCTCTGGGGGCCGACATGTAGCAGCCCTCCGGCGTCGATCCAGGCAATGCTGCCGCCGCCGGCGCCGATGCTCGTGACTGCGACAGAGGAGAGGCCGGTGAGGTGGCCAACGAAGGGTTCCCCTAGCCATGCCTCGCGGGTATGGCGCACGATGCCGTTCTCGACCAGCGACACATCGAAGGTGGTGCCGCCCATGTCACACACCACGACGGTGTCGTGATCGGGTGCTGCGGCAGCACCGACCAGCGGGGCCATCGACGGGCCAGAGTTCAGCAGCAGCACCGGTCGGTTCAGAACGTCGGCGACATCCAGCACAGCGCCCTCCGAGGTCACGACGAGCAGATCGCCAGCGAATCCGTATTCGACGAGGTCGGCCCGCAGTTTTCCCAGGTGATCCGCCATCAATGGCTTCAGCGAAGCGTCGATCGCTGCGGCCGAGGTGCGGCGATACTCACGGATCGTGGGGTTTGCCTCGTTGGAGAGCGTGTAAGGGATGCCCGGCAGTTCTTCCTCGATCAGTTCGGCGACGCGACGCTCATGCACGTCGTTGATGATCGACCACAGGAAGCCCACTGCGATGGCCTCGGTGCCGTCTGCGGCGAGCCCGCGGAGTACCTCTCGGGTGCGCTCCTCGTCTAGAGGGACGAGTACCTCGCCCTCCGCCGACAGTCGCTCCGGGATCTCAAAGGTCTGGTTGCGCGGGATATACGCTGGCGGGTACGCGGCCTTCGAATCGAACGCTTCGCGGCGTCCGCCCTCGCGGAGCAGCAGGGTGTCCGCGAAACCCGTCGTGGTGAGCAGGGCAGTCTTCGCGACCTTGCCGGTGAGCACGGCATTGGTGGCGTGCGTCGTGCCGTAGACGATGACATCAGCGTTGCGCAGCACGGTATCGCCGTCCCATCCAACTGACTCGGCGGCCCGGCGCACGGACGCCTCGAATCCCGTGAAGACGCGATCGTAGGTGGTGAGCGCCTTACCGACGGCCATGCCGCCAGTGCTCGAGCCGACGACCACGTCGGTGAAGGTGCCGCCCGTGTCGACGGCGATACGGTACCGCGCCTCGTCGGCGCCCGTAAGAACTTGACTCATGATGTGTGTGCTTTCGTGTGGAGGAGAAATAAAGGAGAATCCGGAGACGGATCAGACTGGAGCAACGCGGTTGCGCAGCGTGCCCACGCGCTCGACCTCGACCTCGACGATGTCGCCCGGGGCAATCCAGACTGGCGGGGTGCGCTTGGCACCAATTCCCTGTGGGGTGCCGGTTGCGATCACGTCACCGGGTTCGAGGGTGAGGAACGCCGAGATGTACGAGACGATCGTGGCGATCGGGAAGATCTGATGGCGCGTATTCGAGCGCTGCATCTCTTCATCATTGACTCGGGTAACCAGCTCGAGCGTCTGCGGGTCGCCGATCTCGTCGAGCGTGACCAGGGCCGGGCCCCACGGGGTTGATCCGTCAACGGCCTTACCGGGTGTCCACTGAGTGCCTCGGAATTGGAGATCGCGTGCGGAAACATCGTTGAGCGGAGCGAGCCCAGCGACGTACTCAAGCGCCTCTGCTTCGCTGACGCGTGATGCGCGTCGCCCGATCACGATGGCGACCTCACCCTCGAAGTCGAGTTTTTCGCTCACGTCAGCGCCGCCGATTTCATCGAACGGGCCGACGAGAGTCGACGCGAACTTGGTGAAGACATCGGGATATTCGGGCAACGCACGTCCGGTCTCAGCTACGTGATCCTTGTAGTTGAGCCCGACGCAGAGCACCTTCGTCGGGTCCGTCACCGGGCCGACAAGGCCGGCCTCGGCCACAGTGCCCACGAGTGCGCCGACCGCAGGCTCGCCGGCACCTGCGAACACCTTGCCGATCTCGGGTAGGCGGTCGCCGTACAGCGTGAGGAACTCCTTCACGGAGGGCGGTGCGCCTCGATCAGCGACATCGGTGTCGGCCAGGAGCTGTTCGAGGTCGTACACCTTGTCGCCGATCAGAACTCCACCACGGGGTCCGTAAGGATGGCTATATGAGACGAGTTTCATTGCTGTCGCTTCTTTTCGGTCAGGCGCGGTCGGTGCCGGCGGCTACTGAGTTCACAGCGTCGGCGAGTCGATCGGCGATGTCGGCACCAACGTTCTCGTCCATCACGGTCGAGAGAGAGAGAAGGTTCGCCGGGGAGCCGAGCAGTCCGCGCTCGTACGTCGCCCACCAGAGGCGGTGCTGCAGATTTTCGGCCACCTTCTCTGAGCCAGCCGGAACCGCGCGGAGCAGTGACCCACGACCTCGAACCTCCCATCCTGCGTCGGCAATACGCTCACTGACCGCGGTGCGCACATCGTCACCGATGCGGTTGAGACGCTGCACCTGCTCATCCGGGTACAGGCGCAGCGCGGCAGCGCCGGCTGCCATGCTGACCGGGTTGCCCGAGAAGGTGCCTCCGTGCGGCAGATTTCCCGGACGGGTGGGATCGACCTCGGCCATCAGTTCACCGAGGCCCGCGACCGCTCCCACAGGGAAGCCGCCACCAATGAGCTTTCCCGTCGTAAGCAGATCGGGCTCGACGCCGTACTCACCGCTCAAGCCGGCGTGCCCCAGCCGCAGGCTGATGGTCTCGTCGATGATGAGCACCACACCATGCCTCGTCGCAAGCTCACGCGCGGCGCGCACGAAGTCCTCGGTAATGCTGATGAGACCGGCACGGTTCGGCAACAGATCCAAAATGATTGCCGCATACGCGTTCGGAGCTGATTCGACCGCCCGTGTCAGAAACTCGATGTCGTTCAAGGGCACAGCGGTTACATCGTTGATCACTCCCTGAGGCACACCCTTGGTGTACGACGGGCCACCGGGTACCAGCGCGACATCCGACGTCCCGTGATAACCGCCCTTCGTCACGATGACCTTGTCACGTCCAGTCGCAGCGCGCGCAATACGGAGCGCAGACATCACGGCTTCGGTGCCAGAGTTCGTAAAGCGCACCTGATCGAGAGAGGGCAGCCTCTGAAGAAGCAGGTCCGCAAGTTCCCATTCCCACAGATTCGGGATCCCCCAGCTCGCGCCCGCCGACAGCGCCTTCACGGCGGCTTCGGTGATCTCCGGATGCGCGTTGCCGTGAATCAACGAGGTGAAGTTGTTGTTCGCGTCAATGAGCTCGCGCCCGCGATCGTCCCAGACGCGGAATCCGGCCCCGCGGATGGCGTAGGGGCTCGGCTCACCGGTGAAGTATGTTGAGCGGCCGTATCCACCCGGCAGCAGGGGGAAGCCTCGGAGCCCACGTCGCAGGTGAGGATCTTCGGCGAGCGTCTCATGCGCGACGCGCTCGGTGGCAGTATTCGTATTCACGTTGGAGTCTCTCCTGTCTCAGTTCACGAGGTCGATTAGCGGCTGGTCGGTGAGCGCCAGTCGTACCCGCTCCACAGCGCCCTCCTGCAACGCACCTGTCGAACGGTTCGAGCGCCAAGCGATATGCGGCGTAAGAATCGTGTTGGGTGCCTTTCGAAGGGGATGATCAGCGTCGAGCGGCTCCTGAGCGAAGGTGTCGATCCCGGCTCCGGCAATGTGACCACTGATCAACGCTTCGGCCAACGCAGCTTCATCCACCAGCCCGCCCCGCGACACGTTGACAATGACCGTGCCACGGCGCATGCGTTCGAGCACAGCGCCATTAATGAGATTCCACGTGTCGTCGGTCAGCGGGAGATGGAGCGAGACCACGTCGGAGCCTGCAAGAAGGTCATCGAGATCGGCGAGATCGAACTCACTCTCTGTGACGAACGGATCGTACGCGCGCACCTGAGCTCCGACCGCGGCGTACATCCGCGCGACGTGCTGGCCGATGCGTCCAAGGCCGACGACGCCGACCTCGAGCTGGGAAAGAACTGGGGTGTCGTACCCGATTATGCCGCCCCAGGCGAAGTCACGGATAGCAGCGTCGCCGGCGGGAAGTCGACGCGCGAGGGCCAAACCCATCGAGAAGGCATGCGAGGCAACCTCTTCAGAGGCGGTGCCAGGCACGATCGAAACAGGGATGTTGGCTGCAGATGCCGCAGCGATGTCGATGTTGTCGTACCCAATTCCGTATCGGATCACCGCCTTGCACTGCTGCATCGTCGGAAAATCGCTTGCCGTCAATTTCGCATAGGGAGTGATCATCACGATTTCGGCGTCGGCGAGACCATTGCGAAACTCCTCGACATCGCTGGCTGCGACCAGTTCGTAGTCGAACTCCTTCGCGAGCGCGTGCTCCCGTTCAAGGTCGGGGAAGTGGTGGGGAGCGACCAGGATGGTCCCCTGTCCTTCGCGGTTCATGTGCAACAATCCTGTTCTCGTCTGTGACGGTTGAGGGTCGCAGCCGAATCGATTCTCGCCTGCGTAGTGTGACCATTCCACTGCGCGGAGACTCGCTCAAAACGTCCCAGATCGATACACGCTGGCGCATCAAAAAAGGGCTTACCGCTGAGACCGTGGAGTGCACGGTCTCAGCGGTAAGCCCTTTTAGTGCGCCGCACCTGCGGCTGGTCGTCGCTGAGCTAGAGGTCGAGCCCCCGGCTCCGGAAGAAGTCCATCCGCCGATATAGTGTCGAGCGACCTATCTGCAGCATTGAGGCTGCAAGCCGACGATTCCCTTTCGCTTCACGCAGAGCGCTACTCAACTCACTGTATTCGGCTTCCTCGAGTCTCGACAACCGCCCCATAGACGCAACCCGTTGGAACGAACTCGGCAGGTCATCCATGGTCGCCTCACCACCACGTGATCTCTCTAAGGCGTTGATTACAATAGACCGCAATTGCTGGACGTTTCGCTCCCAGTCGGCGTTCATCAGGGCGGAGAGCATTTTCCGCGAAAGGGTCTTCTCGCCGAGGTCTGCTGCAAAAGCCTGCGCGAGGAGCGGGATGTCCTCACGACGATTACGAAGCGGCGCAATCTCGAGCTCCACTGCGCCACTGAACTCTGCAATGCGAATAGTGGTGGGGGTCGATCGATGCGCGGTCAGAATCACCGTGGACGTCGGATGCCCACCGAGTGTCCGAACAATTTCGATGCCGTCGAGCTGACTGAGTTCATCCGCGTGCCCGATCACGAGCGTGTCTGGGCTGGCCCCAAGGGCCTGACCAAGCTCTTCGGTCAGCGGCAACGAGCTGCTCCGGTTGCGGGCGTCGACAAACACGCTGCTTCCGCGGAGCGCGGCAATTGCTCCAGCCAGTCGTCGCTTGCCGGTCCCCGCCTCTCCGATCACTACCACGGACCGTGACTGTTCGACGGCGCGGGCAGCCAGGGCGAGCGTCGCCTCGAACTCATGACTCGCGCCAACAAGTCGCTGTCGCAACTGAGCGAGCGCGAACGATTCTTGAACCGGTGTCTCTTCGCGAGCAACGCCCGCAGAACGACGCAGGTGTCGTTGCTCGACACGAGGTCGAACCGTCACGATGGCTCCAACACTCGCGCCCGAAAGCTGCACTGCAGTCAGCGTGAGCTCGGCCGATCCGAGCCCATGTAGCGTCACGTTCGCAGTGCTGGAACGACCGGAAGACATGACCGACTTCGCGTAACCTTCCACGATCGCGAGATCGTTCTCTTGCAGGCGCGATGTCGCGGCGGCATTCATGAGCGAATTCTTGCCGTCCATCGCAATGATGGGCGTGTCTCCGCGCCGACGCGTCACCATCAAATATTCGTCGAGAAGCGCACGCTCCTTCGAGGAAGTGCGGGTCGCGATGTCCTGCTCGATTCTCGACGAAACCCCCTCAAGCATCAGCAGCGTCGATCCTGGATCGATCTGTGAAACTCGCGCTTCCGGAATCGTGAGACCCACAACGGCTCGTACCCGGTTATGGAACGGATCTCTGATCAGTGACCCGAAGCACCAGTTCCCCCGCATGTCTTCTCGAAAGTGCTCCTCAGGCGCGAGCCAGACTCCACGCCCTTCTTCCAGGGCCAGACCCTCGCCATTGCTGCCACAATTCTCTTCGAGCAGCGAATAGCCCTCCGGAAAACTATCATCAGCGCGGAGGAAACTCGGATGGATCAGTGCACCGTTGGGCGCGGTCAGACTCACGTAGCCTCCGAGATCAGAAGCCATCTCGTCGAGTATCCGCAAGTGCGGTTCCGCGGCACCGAGCGTGTGCTCGTCAACTCGACCGTCATCGAACAGGCCACGATTAGCTGATCCGTCCACGCCCGCGGCCCGGCTGCGGTACCACGACCGAGCAATCATCGGTCGCAAACCAGACACTTCGGCATCCAGGGCCGCAAGGATCGAATCTCGTGCTCGATCTGCGATCCGGAACTCTTCGACGCGTCGGGTCGAAGCAACAGCATGACCAGTCATCTCGCACCTCCTGATTCTCCACACTGAGTGTCGGAATGTGCGACCAAAGTAACACAGATACCTCTTGATCAAATGTCTCAAAAAGTTGAAAACAGGACATTCGAATTATCAGTACGTCCTAAGCTCAGGCCACCTGTTGATGAGGTGCAATAGGCCGCATTGGCTGGAAGAATGCCTGGTGCATGTCGAACTTTTTGGCTGGGGTGCGTCGGAACTTCCATCAACCGGAGGCCTCAACCTAGATCCACGGGCCGCGGCAGGAGCCGCCCCGCGAGCCACCTACGAACCGGTGCCTCGCTGACAATCTGCGCACACCCCGAACAGATCCACGACGTGCTCGATGTCGCTAAAGCCGTGCTTGGCGCCCACACGACTCGACCACTCCTCGACCACACTCGCCGCGAGCTCCCGGGTGTCGCCGCAGCGGCGACAGATGAGGTGATGGTGGTGACCCTCCATCGCACACGAACGAAACAGGTTCTCGCCCTCGGGCGACTGCAGCGAGTCGGCCTCGCCCGCATCGGCAAGACCGGCAAGTGCGCGGTATACGGTCGCGAGACCGATTGTGGATCCCGCTTCGCGCAGTTCCTGGTGCAACTGTTGCGCACTGACGAAGCCGCGCGCCTGGGCGAGCGCCGCCCGCACCGCCTCGCGCTGCCACGTGTTGCGCCGTGGTGGGGTTACTTCTGTCATGACCCGATCACCTCTCCATCACTTCTCTGAGGCTACCCGTTTGTGACCGGCCGGCGCGTACGCGCCGCGATCCACTGTGCCACAAAGGCGAGCAGGAAGACGCCGGTGGTGACGAGCCCGATCGCACCCCCCGCGGCCACATCGAATTCGCGTGATAGCCAGAGCCCGGCAAGACCCGATGCGACACCAATGAGCGCCGCGATCGGCGGGATCAGCCACAGGTTCGGGGCCAGAAGGCGCGCGGTCGCGGCAGGTGCGACGAGGATCGCCACCCCGAGAATCGCACCGACCGCGGGCATCGCGACCACGACCCCGGCCGCCACGATGCCGGTCACTACGAGTTCGACCGGCCACGTCCGGAAGCCCGCCGCGGCGAACCCCACCGGGTCGAAGGTGTGCAGCAGCACGCCGCGACCGGCCACGAGCATCACGAGCAATGCGAGCACCAGCACCACCGCGGTGGCTGCGACGTCGGCGGTCGTCACCGCGAGCGGAGAGCCCACGAGGAGCGCCTCGACCGGCACCCCGAGCCCGGGGTTCAGCGCGGCGAGGAGCGTGCCGAGGGCAAACCCGAACGACAACACGACCCCACTCGCGACTTGCTTGCCCTGGCCCGGGATGCGAGCGAGCAACGTCATGATGAGGACGAGGAGGCCCGCAAAGAGCGCCTGCCCGATGAGCAGGTTCCAGCCGACGAGGGCAAAGACGACGCCGCCGGGGAACGTCGCGTGGCTGAGCGCGACCGCGAAGAACGAGCGGCGGCGAAGCACGATCAGGGTGCCGACGACCCCGGAGAGCAGGCCGAGCAGCGTGATCTCGAGTGCCGCGAGGGCGAAATAGCTCATGCGCGGCCTCGCGATCCACCAGCGAAGGCGAAGCGGGCCATCGCGGCCAGGCCGTAAATTGCGACGAGCAACAGCACGACCACGGCACCGGGAGACACGGTCGCGCCCGCGTCTACCGACCAGGTAAACGACAGCCACAGGCCGAGCACACCGGCGACGAGCGGTACGAGGATCGCGACCGGTACGAGCAGCGCGAAGCGCGGCGTGAGCAGGCGTGCGGCGGCCATCGGCACCGTCAGCAGCGCGATGACCATGAGCACCCCCAGCGCCTGCACCCCGGCGACGACGAGCAGCGCGACCGCGACCCCCAGCGCGAGGTCGGTACGCAAAGCGCGAAAGCCCGCGGCCTCAAATCCCTCCGGGTCGAACGCACGAAACAGCTGGGCTCGCGCCGTGAGCAGCATCACAGCAACCGCCGCGATCGCGACGACCACGGTCTGCCAGAACTGCGCCTCGGTGACCGTGAGCAGGCGCCCGAAGAGCAGTTCCTGCAGCTGCGAAACGTACCCCTCCTGCCGCGACACCAGCACCACGCCGAGACTGAAGAGACCGGTCAGCACCACCGCGATCGACGCGTCGGCCCCCAAGCCCCCGCGCCGTTCGAGCACCGTGAACAGCACCGCAGCGGCGAGCGCCGCGATCACCGCGCCGGGCAGCAGGCCGGCCGTGCCTCCGATCGCGGCCCCCACCACGAGCCCAGGAAACACCGCGTGCACCAGCCCATCGCTCACGAACTCCAGCTCGCGCAGGCTGATTCCGAGGCCAACCACCCCGGCAGCGATCGAGAGCACGATCACTGTGGCGAGCCCGCGCGCCATAAACGGCAGCTGGAACGCCTCGAAGAAGCCGAACTCCACGGCTACTCCGTCTCGCGGGTGGTGGTGACAGTGTGCTGGTCCAGCTCAACCGTGGTGTCTTGGAATGCGTGCTTCACGGCCTCGAGCGTGAGCGCCTCGTCGAGCGGGCCGAACGCGGCCGGATGGCCGGGCTGGCCCGGTTTGTGACCGGTGGCCAGCAGGAGCACGTGGGTGCATGCCTCTTGCGCAATCTCGAGGTCGTGCGTCGACACGATCACAGTGCGACCCTCGGCGCGCAGCTCGCGGACCAGTTCGAGCAGCGTGTCGCGGTTTTCGCGATCCAGCCCGTTAAATGGTTCGTCAAGCAGCAGTAATTGTGGATCGGAGGCCAGCGCCCGGGCAAGAATGCCACGTTGCTGCTGCCCGCCCGAGAGCTCACCGAAGCGCTGGCCCACGAGAGAAGCCAGCCCGACCCGGTCGAGCGCCTGATCCACGGCCGCGCGCCCCGCGCGCCCAACCGGGCGAAACGGACCGAGGCTGCGATACAGCCCCATAGTCACGACCTGACGGAGGGTGACGGGGAGTTCGGCATCGCGGCTATCGGCCTGTGGCAAGGTGCCAATATGTCTCCGGGCACGCACTGGGTCGGTGCCCAGCACCTCGATCTCGCCGGCGGTGAGCTCGGCGAGGCCGAGAATGCCGCGGAGCAGCGTCGACTTGCCCGATCCGTTTGGCCCGATCAACGCCACGGCCGATCCACTGGGAATATCGAGTGTCAGGTCAGAAACGCGCGTGCGCCCCGCGTAACCGAAGGCGGCTCCACGCAGGGCGACGGCGGGGGTGACGGGGTCGGTCATTGCAGGACCGACGGCAGCTCATCGGGCGCCGCCCCCCACGCTTCCAAAATCAGGCGAGTGTTGTGAATCGTGGCATCGATATAGGTCTCGGCCCCACTCCCTGATGCCCCAAGTGAATCCGCGTAGAGCGATTCCGCATCGACCACGGTGACCCCGGCCTCCTGAGCGATGGTTTGCGCGAGTTTCGGACTCATCGACGACTCGACAAAAACGGCCTTCACCCCGTTTTCCGTGATGCTCGCGACGAGCTCATCGATCTGCGCCGCGCTCGGCTCGGCATTGTCTTCGAACGACGGCAGGATCGAGCCTGCGAACGCAATGTCGTAGTCGTGCAGGTAGTAGCGCAGTGAGTCGTGGCCGCTCACGAGCACGCGGTCCGCCTCGGGTACACGGTCGAACTGGGCGGCAATCCACTCGTCGAGTGCGTACAGGCGCTCGGTGTAAGCGGCGGCATTCTCGGTGAAAAGCTCGGCGCGCTCGGGATCGGCAGCCCCGAGGCCCTCAGCGATCTCATTCACCATGTCGGCAGCATACTGCGGCGAGGTCCACAGGTGGGGGTTAATGTCGCCGTGATCGTGGCCGTCGTGCGATTCTTCAGCTGACTCGGTCGCCTCTGAGGCGTGGCTCTCCGTGGTGTGATCTTCCGCCGCATGATCGGACTCACCATCGCCATCGTGGTCATGATCATCGACGGCCTCTGCCGCATGGTCATGGTCACCGCCGAACCCCTCTGCGGTAATCTCCTCCGCCTCGTGTAGGTCGATGCCATCGCCCGCGACGATGATCGTGCCATCGAAGCCTGACGACTCGACCGCACTGTCAATAAAGGTCTCGAGGCCTGCGCCGTTCACGATGAGCACATCGGCACGCCCGAGTTCGAGCAGGTCGGCTGGCGAGGGATCGAAGTGATGAGCCGATGCGCCAGCTGTGAGCAATCCGGTGAGGGTGATGTCGTCGCCACCGACCTGACCTGCGAAATCGGTGAGCTGCGTGGTGGTGGTCACCACGCGCAGAGTGCCGGCCTCGCCTTCGGCGCCAGAGTCGCCAGATCCGCTCGTGCAGCCAGCGAGCGCGAGTGCGGCAGCCGCGGCGAGCGAAACGGCGGTAAGCGCGCCCAGGCGAGTCGGGCGGATGGTGCGAGAATCTGCGGTGTTCACGGGGAACCTTTCACGTGGCCACGTCGGCCAGCCTAAATGAGAACGAGTCTCACTCTAACCCTAATGAGAACAGTTCGCAACAAGGTCAATCGCGAGCGCGCAGATGGCAGCCAGTGGATCTCGCACGGCGGCCTGCCCCAGGTACTCGTCGCAGGCGGGTTACACCCTCTCAAGGGGTTCGACTGAGCCACGCACGCGGGCCGCGAACCGGCGAAGTCGGCGCTTGAGCCTACGCTGGAGTCGTGCCAGTGTCCGAACCCACCGCCCTTGAACTACGTGACGCGCTCCGTCGCCGAGAGATCACCGCCACCGAACTCGCTGAATCTGCTCTCGCGCGCGTCGAAGAGCGCCCGGATCTTGGTGCGTTCGTCAGCGTGAACGCAGAGCTCGCGCTCGCAGACGCGGCCCGGGCGGATGTGCGGATCCACACCACCGCCCCCCACGACCTGCCGCCGCTCATCGGGCTTCCGACCGCGCACAAAGACCTGATCGACGTGCGCGGCTTCGTCACCACGCACGGCTCGCGCGCCATGCCGCACCGCCTTGCTCAGGCCGACGACCCGATCGCGACTGCCGTCCGCGCAGCCGGAGCGATTACCATCGGCAAGACCCAAGTGCCCGAATTCGGCATCGCCGGATACTCAGAAAACGCGGTGGCCCCGCCGGCTGCGAACCCGTTCGACACGTCACTGACGGCGGGTGGATCGAGCGGCGGCACAGCAGCCGCTGTTGCCGCTCGGCTCATCCCAGCGGCCATCGGCAGCGATGCGGGCGGATCGATCAGAATCCCCGCCGCGGCTTGCGGTCTCGTCGGGCTGAAGCCGGGGCGAGGGGTGGTGCCAGCGGATCGCCTCCGCGGCGCAACAGACCCTGCGGGGGCACCGACGATGGGCGTCTCCGGCCCGATCGCGCGCACTGCACGCGACGCGGCGCTGTTCCTCGACGCGATTCTGGGAGGGCGCGGCGAGCCGACCCTCGCCGCAGTGAACCGCGCGGAGGAGCTGCGCGGCCTGCGTGTCGGAGTGAGCCTCGCCTCGCCCTTTGAGGAGTGGATCGAGATCGGTTTCTCGGCCGAGGCACACGCGGCCGTCGCGGCCGCGACCACGGCGCTCGAGGCAGCCGGACACCACGTCGAGGCGGCGGCGATCCACTACGAACCGCAGTACCCGGAAGCCTTCACGACTGTGTGGACCGCGGGGCTCGGGCGTATCAATTTTGCGCCGGGTGCCGAGGCGTTGCTCGGGGACCTCGCGCGCATGTTCCTCGAACGCGCGCGTCGCACCTCCCCCGAGGCGCTCGGCGCAGCCGTAGAGGGCCTCCGCTCATTTGCGGCGAGCGCGTCCCGGCAGTGGGCACAGTACGACGTGGTGCTCACACCGGCACTCGCCACCCTGCCGCCAGCGCTCGGGGCTTTCACCGCCCGCGGGCCGGAGGGCGACTACCGGTTGCAGTGCCAGTGGGCACCGCAGACCTCGATGGTCAACGTTGCCGGCCACCCCGCGGCCACCGCACCGACCCATTGGACCGCCACCGGCCTCCCCATGGGCGTGCAGCTCATCGGTCGTCCGGGAAGCGAGGCGCAGCTCTTGCAACTTGCCGAGCAACTGATGGATCCGCTCCCGGCGCGGACCGCGAGCGGTGGAAGAGCGTTCACTTCTCGAGATTGAAATGCAGCTTCTGAGCCCCGAGCCTGGCCGGGTCTGGCGGGAGCGACGGAAAATCCGTCGCGGATGGATCGGCGAGGGATCAAGCTGCCCTTCAATCCCCCGCGAGAAGCTCTCGGTAGACCGCGATGAGGGCTTCGGTCGAGGCACGCCAGGAGCGAGTGAGGGCGCTCGCGCGGGCTGCGCGGCCCAGCCGGTCGATGCGATCGTGGTCGCGAAGCAGCGCGTCGATCTCAGCTGCCCACACGCGCGGTTCGTCGCTGTCGATGAGCAGCCCGGTCTCACCATCGAGCACGGCCTCACGCAGCCCGCCCGCCGCGCGCGCTAGCACGGGCACCCCCGAGGCTGCGGCCTCAAGCGCTACGAGCCCAAACGTCTCGGAGTGCGAGGGAATCAGCACCAGGGTTGCGTGCCGCAGCCGCTCGGCAAGCACGCCACGGTGCAGTGCCCCGTCGAAGGAGGTCGTGGCGAGCATCCCAGCGTCCGCCACCGCCAGATGCAGCAGCCGCACATAGGCATCGCCATCGGGCGGCGGCGCCCCCACGATGCGCAGCGACGGGCGCCGCTCGGGCGCGATTGTCGCCACGGCCGCGATGGCCAAGTCGAACCCCTTCAGCGGGTGCAGCCTGCCCGCGACGAGCACCTCGGGCAGACCGCCGTGCGCGATCCACTCGCTGCCCTCTGCGCGCTCGCGATCGGTGCAGGGTCGAAACACCTCGGTATCAACACCGGGCTCAACTACCCGCACACGCGCGGGATCGCCGCCCAGCCGTTCGAGCACCGTCGCCCGCTCGGCCCGACTGACTGTGACGACCAGGTCGGCCTCGCGTGCCAAGAGCTGCTCGCCGGCGAGCCTGCCGGGCGCCTCGGGTCGTTCCCCCTCGGTCAGCGGAGTCGCCTCGGGGGCAGCGATGCTGTGGTAGCTCTGCACCAATGGCACACCTGTGGATCGCGCGACTGGCAGGGCCGCAAGGCCTGAATACCAGTGTTCGGCGTGGAGGAGATCGGCAGGGTGATCCACCAGGTGTGCAGCCAGCGCCTCGCCGAACGGCGCAATCAGCACCTCGTGCTCCCCCTTTGCAAGCAGCCGCGCGGGCCCCGCATCGAGGTGATGCACCGTGAGGCCGGGAGCAAGAGCGACCTCAGCGGGGAGCTCAGGCGAGCTGCGACGCGTGACGATCTGCACCTCGTGCCCGAGGCGCGCCAGCTCAGCGGCCTGCGCGCGAATCACGACGTTCATGCCACCCGCGTCTTTGGTGCCGGGCTCGTCGAGCGGCGAGGTGTGCAGCACCACAAAGGCGATGCGCAGCGAGGCATTTTCCATCCTTCGACCGTACCTCAGGTGAGATCCCCTCGCGGGCCGGTCGTCGCACAGCACAAGGGGACACGTTCTGCGCTCCACGGCGGTCCCCACGACCATTCGTGTCCCCATGAGTAAAGCTAGAGGCTGGTCGGACCCTCGAGAAGTGCTCGTGCGGCCTCACCTTGAATGTGGAGTCTGTCAATTGGGGTACGACCCCACAGGGCGAAGTAGAGATCTTGAGCAGTGCCCTCAATCGTCGCGTCTGCCGCGGCACCCGTGGTGAGCAACTCGGGTGTCTCTCCTGGGCCCACAACCCAGGTGGAGCCTATATCTCTTGCAGTGATGCGGATGTTCTCCCGCACATCAGGCGGTGACCCATTTGACACCAGTCGGCGAAAGAAGACCGTCAGCACCTCCTCGATGCCGTCGGCGGCGAGCTCGGCAGGCAACTCCGGTTCGGCCTTGGCACATGCCCTCGCGAGATCGCAGGTGTGCACAATAACTTCATGCAGTTGACGGCGGATCCAAAAAGCCGCAGTCTCATCGATCGTGTCGAAGTTCGGAACAGGCTCGTTTGGCTCGACCGCTCTCAGCGCGGCAACGAGCGCTGTACCCGTGCCCGAGTACCAACCAGATAGCCCCCCGTGAACGACGGGGCGGGGCTTGCGTGCCATCTGACCACTGAGCACGATGGCGGCGGCCCAACGATGAATCGTGCCGAGGTGAATAACGAGGTCGCGAACGTTCCAACCCGGACAGGTCGGAACCTCTTCTTCTCCGCTCGTCTGTGAGAGCAGTCCGGTGAACCTGGCGATCGCGGCCTCAAGCGCGTCGATCGCCCCGTTTTCATTCACAGTGAGTGCGTCCACACGCAGGAGCCTACCGGCGGACCCCTCGCTCGTCCGCTCGAAAGAGGGAATATGGATACACGAGTTGGCGTTGCAGCCGATAGGTACCCCCGGCGGGTATGTGGATCCTCTCGCATACGCGAGAGACTGGATGCATCGCGCACGAGATCCCCAGCCGAGGGCACCCGACGAGAAATAGACCTAAACGACTGAACGGAGCACCCCATGGCAACCACCGAATACATCGTCACCGGAATGACCTGTGGCCACTGCGAGCAGGCCGTCCGGGAAGAGGTGGGTCAGGTTGCTGGGGTGACGGGAATTGAGGTCGACGCGAAGACCGGTCACCTCACCGTGACGGGCGACTCCCACGTCGACGACTCCGCGGTGCTCGCCGCGGTCGACGAGGCTGGGTACGCCGCCGAACGGGCCTGATCCACCCCGCTGCCCTGTGGCCCCACGGCCCCACGGCCCCACGGCCCCGCAGCCCCGCTGTCCCGCAGACCCTCAGCCCTGCAGCCCCGCAGCCCCGCAGCCCCGCACGCAGTGGACAACTTCGCGACCTTGGTGCCAGCCGAAGCTCGCGAAACCGTCCACCCGACCGGTAACGCCCCAGCACCACACCACCCGCACTCAGAGAACGAAGGCCCACCGTGGCACCCGCACCCGCAGCCGCACCCGCACCGATCCCGACTCCGCCCACGAGCTACGAGCTCGAGATCGGCGGCATGACCTGCGCCTCATGCGCGCTGCGCATCGAGAAGAAGCTGAACAAACTCGACGGCGTCGAGGCTGCGGTGAACTACGCCACCGAGAAAGCACGCGTGCGCGTGCCCACGGGCTTCGACCCCCAGCTCCTCGTCGCCGAGGTCAAGAAGACCGGTTACACCGCCCACCTGCCCGCTCCGAAAGCACCCGCCCCCCGCAAGGTGACAGTAGATGTCGCAAACAACGCTGGTAAACGACATCTTCTGTCAACTCATGTGGAGGGTGACCCCCGCACCCCACGAGATCCCGAACTCGCCTCCCTGCGGCAGCGGCTCATCGGCTCGATCTGGCTGTCGGTGCCGGTAATTCTCATCTCGATGATCCCGGCTCTGCAGTTCACCTACTGGCAGTGGGCAGTGCTCACGCTCACCGCGCCAGTGGTCGTGTGGGCGGCCTGGCCGTTCCACCGAGCCGCGTGGATCAACCTCCGGCACGGCGCCACCACCATGGATACCCTCGTCTCGGTGGGGGTCAGCGCTGCCTTCCTGTGGTCGCTGTATGCCCTGTTCTTCGGGCACGCGGGGATGCCCGGAATGACTCACGCCTTCGAGCTGACTGTGCGCCCCAGTGACGGCGCGGGCAACATCTACCTTGAGGTCGCCGCCGGGGTCACCATGTTTCTGGTGGCCGGACGCTACTTCGAGAAGCGATCGAAGCGGACGGCGGGTGCCGCCCTTCGGGCGTTGCTCGAGCTGGGTGCCAAGGACGTGGAGGTGGTGCAGCGGGGCTCCTCGGAGGCAGTGGCAGCAACGGCGGGCGAGACGGGCGAGACGGCCGAGACGGGCGAGGCGGGCGAGACACCCACGACGGTGACTGGACGCGCAGAGGCACGGACAGGACTGGCCTTTCCTCGAGTCGGCGAACGCCTCCCCATTGAAGATCTCCGCGTGGGCGACTATTTCACCGCGCGCCCAGGCGAGAAGATTGCCACCGACGGCGTGATCGCCGAGGGGCACACAGCGATCGACGCCTCAATGCTCACGGGCGAGTCAGTACCGGTTGAGGCGGCGCCCGGCGACGCGGTCACGGGCGGCACCGTGAGCACGAGTGGCCGCATCGTCGTGCGGGCGACACGCGTAGGCAGCGACACCCAGCTCGCGCAAATGGCGAAACTCGTCGAAGACGCTCAGTCGGGCAAGGCCGAGGTGCAACGCCTCGCCGACCGCATTTCGGGCGTCTTCGTGCCCATTGTTATCGGCCTCGCGATCGTAACCCTCGTCGTCTGGATCCTGCTCGGCAACCCCGCGGCGAGCGCGTTCACCGCAGCGGTTGCGGTGCTCATCATCGCTTGCCCCTGCGCCCTGGGCCTAGCGACCCCGACCGCGCTTCTCGTCGGCACGGGCCGAGGCGCACAGCTCGGCATCCTCATCAAGGGCCCCGAGGTGCTCGAATCGACCAGGCGCGTCGACACGATTGTGCTCGACAAGACCGGCACCGTGACGAGCGGCAAGATGACCCTCACCGATGTACTGCCCGCGATGAGTGTGGATCGAACTGAACTGCTGCGTCTGGTCGGCGCGCTCGAGCTCGCATCCGAGCACCCCATCGCGCAGGCCATTGCCCTTGGGGCAGCCAAACAACTCCAGATTTCCCGAGTGGATCTGCCCCCCGTCGAATCGTTCCGCAACGTCGCAGGCACGGGAGTCACCGGCGTCGTCGACGGCACTCCGGTGCTCGTCGGCCGGGCGTCGCTTCTCACCGAGTGGGCGATCCTGGAAGACCCCGAGCTTATGGCGACAAAGGAACGCCTCGAGCACGAAGGGAAGACTGCCGTCATCGCCGCCTGGGACGGGCGCATGCGTGGGGTCGTCGCGGTTGCCGACACAGTGAAGCCCTCGAGCGCTGAGGCGATCCGCCAATTTCAGGCATTGGGGCTGGAGCCGATGCTGCTTACTGGCGACAATCGCGTGGTCGCTGAGCAGATCGCTAGCGAGGTCGGGATCTCGCGGGTCACCGCGGAAGTGCTGCCGGGCGACAAGGTCGACGTAATCAAGGCACTCCAGGCAGAGGGTCGCGTGGTGGCGATGGTCGGCGACGGGGTGAACGACGCGGCCGCGCTCGCACAGGCGGATCTCGGCATGGCGATGGGCACGGGCACCGACGCGGCCATCGAGGCAGCCGACATCACCCTGGTGCGCGGAGACTTGCGGAGCGCGAGCGACGCGATCCGCCTCTCGCGTCGCACCCTTCGCACGATCAAGGGCAACCTGTTCTGGGCTTTCGCCTACAACGTAGCGGCGATTCCGCTCGCTGCGCTGGGCCTCCTGAACCCAATGATCGCGGGCGCTGCGATGGCGTTCTCGAGCGTGTTCGTGGTGGGCAACAGTCTGCTGCTCCGGCGGTTCCGGAGTGCCTCCAACGAGTCGACGCCAAGTTCCTGAGTTGGCCGATGTGACCGGCGACGAGGAACAGCCCGTGCAGGGGCCAGCCGACTCCCCCGCGTGCGCATCCGGTTTCAGCATCGACCACCCGGAGGCTCCCAAGCATCCGGCGGGCCGCCGCGGCCACGCCCACGCCGGCACCTATGTGGCGGAGCACGCGGGCGCGCCGAAGACCGCGACCGCCTTCTACCGTCGTCGTCTTGCCCTCGTGCTGTTGGTGACCCTCTCGGTGGCGGGCGTACAGGTGGTCGGCTCGGTGCTCTCAGGTTCACTCTCGCTGCTCGCCGATGCGGCTCACATGCTGACCGACTCGGCCGGGGTAGCCATCGCACTCGGCGCCAGCTTCCTCGCGACCCTGCCCGCAACCGCCGCTCGCACTTTCGGATACCTGCGGGTCGAGGTGCTTGCGGCACTCATCAACGGCCTAATCCTGTGCGTGGTATCAATCGTGGTACTCGTCGAGGCGCTGCGACGCTTGGGCCAGCCGGTCGAGGTCAATCCCGGCATCATGCTTATTGCCGCGGTTATCGGAGCCGTAGCGAACCTGATCTCCCTGCTCATGCTGCAGCGTGGACAGCGCGAGAGTCTGAACGTGCGCGGCGCCTATCTTGAGGTGCTCGGCGATCTCCTCGGCTCAATTGCGGTCATCGCTGCGGCGCTCATTATTTGGGTCACGGGCCTGATGTGGGTGGATCAGGCCGCTTCGATCCTTATCGCTTTGCTCATTCTGCCGCGGGCCCTCAGCCTGCTCCGCGACGTGGTCGAGGTCTTGCTTGAGGCGACCCCGCGCGGCATCGACACCGAGCAGATCCGCACCCACTTGGCCGCGATCCCGGGGGTGATCGAAGTGCATGATCTGCACGCCTGGACCATCACGAGCGGGGTGCTCGCTCTCTCCGCCCACGTCACGGTGCGCGACGACATCTGGAACGACCGCGATGTGCACGCGGTACTAGATGAAGCGAAAGCCTGCCTACGCGAGCATTTCCATGTGGATCATTCCACCCTCCAGCTCGAACCCAGCGGCCACCGCCGCGCTGGCCCCCAGAGCCACCGGTGAATCGCGAGGCTGGGCGTCGGAGGGTTTTAGTTTTGATTTACTCAAAATAGGGTAAGCTGGTGCCGATGCATCCACTTGAGGTCACTTCCCCCGAGCGCTGGAGTGAGCTCTTGCGCCAGGCCGGTCTGCGCGTCACCTCGGGTCGTCTCGCGGCACTCACTCATATTGAAGCGCACCCCCACTCGAGTGTCGCTCAGATTCACGCCGCGCTCGCGCGCGATCTTCCCTCGCTGTCGACCCAGTCTGTGCACAACATCACACACGACCTGACTGCGCACGGCATCCTGAACCGCATTGATACGCCAGACTCCGGCAGCGCGCTGTATGAGACCCGCACCGCAGACAACCATCACCACGTGCAGTGCATCGTGTGCCACCGCATCGAAGACGTCGACTGCGTCGTCGGCGAGGCCCCATGCCTAACCCCTCACGACGCGCACGGCATGCGGGTGTTGGAAGCCACCGTCACCTTCCGGGGCGTGTGCGCCGAATGCGACTCAGGCCTATTAGCTTTCCCACCTTCGAATACTCTCCCCCAACGAAAGGATCAGCATGTCTGACATGGACAAGTGCCCCGTCGATCACAGCGGTGGCGCTCACGCCGATAGCGGCGCAAACCCCAAGGAACAGCCCTTCCCCAGCGGCAAGGCCAAGGGCACGGGCCCCGGCACCGGTAACAAGGAATGGTGGCCCACCCGCCTGAACCTGAAGATCCTGGCGAAGAACCCCGAGGTGGCGAACCCCTTGGGCGGCGATTTCGACTACAAGGCCGCGTTCGAGAGCCTCGACCTGGCCGCAGTGAAGCGCGACATTGCGAGTGTGCTTACCGACTCGCAGCCCTGGTGGCCGGCGGACTTCGGCAACTATGGCCCCCTCATGATCCGCATGGCGTGGCACAGCGCCGGCACCTACCGCGTGTTCGACGGTCGCGGTGGCGGTGGCACCGGCCAGCAGCGCTTCGCGCCGCTGAACAGCTGGCCCGACAACGTGAACCTTGACAAGGCTCGTCGCCTGCTCTGGCCAGTGAAGAAGAAGTACGGCAAGTCGTTGTCTTGGGGTGACCTGATGATCCTCGCGGGCAACGTCGCGCACGAAGAGATGGGCATGCCCACCTTCGGTTTTGCCGGCGGACGACCCGATGTGTGGGAGCCAGACGATGACGTGTACTGGGGCTCGGAGAAGAGCTGGCTCGGCGACGAGGATCGCATTGGCGACGACGGCGAGCTCGCGAAGCCCCTCGGTGCGACCATGATGGGCCTCATTTACGTCAACCCTGAGGGACCGCGAGCCAACCGCGATCCACTGGCAGCCGCGCACCAGATCCGCGAGACCTTCGCGCGCATGGCGATGAACGACGAAGAAACCGTCGCGTTGATCGCCGGCGGCCACACCTTCGGTAAGACCCACGGTGCGGCGAACGAAGAGGGGCATGTCGGGGGCGACCCCGAGGCAGCGCCGATGGAGCAGCAGAGCCTGGGGTGGAAGAGCACCTACGGATCAGGTAAGGGCGACGACACCATCTCAAGCGGCCTCGAGGTGACCTGGACCTACCACCCCACCCGTTGGGATAACGAGTTCTTCCACATCCTCTTCGCCTACGAGTGGGAGTGCACCACCGGCGAAGGTGGACACGCCCACTGGCGTCCGAAGGGTGGTGCCGGTTCCGACATGGTTCCCATGGCGCACGGCGAGGGTCGTCGCGAACCGCGCATGCTCACGACCGATATTTCGCTGCGCGAAGATCCGATCTACCGCGAGATCTCGCTGAAGTTCCGTGACGACCATGAGGCCTTCACCGACGCGTACTCGCGCGCCTGGTTCAAGCTCACGCACCGCGATCTGGGCCCGAAGGCTCGCTACCTCGGCCCCGAGGTTCCCTCGGAAGAGCTGCTGTGGCAGGATCCGATCCCTGCTCGCGACTACGAGCTCATCGACGCGGCGGATGTCGCCTCGCTCGAGCAGAAGGTCGTTGACTCAGGCCTCTCGGTTGCCGAACTGGTTGGCGCCGCATGGGCGTCAGCTGCTACCTTCCGCGGCAGCGACAAGCGCGGTGGCGCAAACGGTGGCCGGATCCGCTTGGAACCCCAGCGCAGCTGGGAGGTGAACCGCCCCGAACAGCTCGCCCGGGTCATCGGCGTGCTCGAAGGCATCCAGGCCGAGTTCAACGCTCAGTCCACAGCAGGGAAGCAGGTTTCGTTCGCTGACCTCGTGATCATTGCGGGCAACGCCGGTGTGAAGCAGGCCGCGAAGGCAGCCGGTGTCGCGATCGACGTGCCGTTTACCCCGGGCCGCACCGACGCCTCGCAGGAGCAGACCGACGTCGAGTCGTTTAGCTTCCTCGAGCCCGCCGCAGACGGCTTCCGCAACTACGAGAGCGAGCGCGGTATGGGCCTGCCCGCCGAGCATTTGCTGGTGGATCGCGCCAACCTTCTCACCCTTTCGGCACCCGAGATGACGGTGCTCGTGGGGGGTCTGCGCGTGTTGGGTGCCAACTGGGACGGGTCGGCACACGGCGTGCTCACCGAGAATCCGGGGCAGCTCACGAACGACTTCTTCGTGAACCTGCTCGACCTCAACACCACGTGGAAGCCGCTTGACGGCGAATCACGGGCGTTCCAAGCCACGAACGACGCCACCGGCGAGCAGACCTGGACGGGAACCCGAGCCGACCTGGTGTTCGGCTCGAACTCCGAGCTGCGCGCCCTCGCTGAGGTCTACGCGAGCGATGATGCCAAGGAGAAGTTCGTGCAGGACTTCGTCGCGGCATGGGTCAAGGTCGCAAACCTCGACCGTTTCGATCTGCAGTAGTCGGCGACACATACGGATGGCCCGCTCCCCTTGGGGGGTGGGCCATCCGTATGTCGGGCGTGGTCAAGTTATTGGCCGGGCGTCACCGCTCCCATCACCGCACGGGCGACCGCCTCAGCGACCCCGGGCACGAAGGGGTTCGGCACGATCTCATCGAACGCCGGGTTCGGCACCAGGTCGGCGATCGCCTGCGCTGCTGCGAGCTTCATCTCAGTAGTGATGCGACGCGCACCAGCATCGAGTGCCCCGCGGAAGATGCCGGGGAACGCGAGCACGTTGTTGATCTGGTTCGGGAAATCGCTGCGACCCGTGGCCACGACCGTGGCATGTTTCTGCGCCACGTCGGGCGCAATCTCGGGGTTCGGGTTCGAGAGCGCAAAAACAATGGATCCCGCGGCCATCGAAGCGATGTGCGCTTCCGGCACCTGCGATGACGACACCCCGATGAACACATCGGCGCCAGCCAGGGCGGCCTCGGTTCCCCCAGAAACCCCACGTGGGTTTGAGCGCTGCGCCATGTCGAGCTTCATGTGTGCGATGTCATCACGCTCGCTGTGCAGCGCGCCCTTCGAGTCGATCACGATGAGGTCGGTGACCCCAACCGCAAGGAGAATCTCGGCCACCGCGATGCCAGCAGATCCCGCCCCGGAAATGACAATACGCAGATCGCGCAGCTGCTTGCCCACAACCTCCACCGCGTTGATGAGTGCGGCAAGCACCACCACCGCGGTGCCGTGCTGGTCGTCATGCATCACTGGCATGTCGAGGGCCTCGATCAGCTGACGCTCGACCTCGAAGCACCGTGGCGCCGAGATATCTTCAAGATTGACGGCCCCAAAGCTCGGCGAGATGCGCACGATGGTCTCAACAATCTCGTCGACATCGGTCGTATTCAATACGATCGGAATCGAGTTCAAACCAGCGAAGCGCTTGAACAGCGCGCTCTTGCCCTCCATCACCGGCAACGAGGCGCTCGCCCCGATGTTCCCGAGACCGAGCACCGCGGTGCCGTCTGACACGACCGCGACCAGGCGCGAAGCCCAGGTGTGCGATCCCGCCATAGCCGGGTCTTCAGCAATGGCTGCACTGACCTGAGCGACGCCAGGGGTATAGGCGATCGAGAGGTCGCGGCGGTCGTCGAGAGGCTGGGTGAGTTCGACGCTGAGCTTACCGCCCAGGTGCGCGGTAAAGATTTCATCTCGGGTGATGGTCTGGGCCTGCGACAGGCCGTTCGCCGGTGCGGCGTGCGAAGTCGATGATGATGTCACGGAATTCTCCTTGAGGGGACCACGAAATCAGCGCTACTCAGAGAGCGCCGAAGGAACTGGTGAGGACGTCGCGTGGCCTGTGGCCGTACATGTTGGGTGGCTTGTGGCCGTACATGGGGAGCGGGATCAGTCCGCGTCACCGCGTCCTCTGGGTACGACGATACAGTTTCTTTTCGCCTCAATCGCGAAAAAACTCGATATTTTTCAAATATATTCTGAAATCAGAGAGTATTCCCTCGAAAAAACTCGAAATTACTCAATCGAGCAGCAGCGCGGGTTCCTCGAGCACCGAGGCGACGTCGGCGACAAAGCGCGAAATGATGTCACCATCGACGACTCGGTGGTCGAAAGATCCACCCACCGTGGTCACCATGCGCGGCCGCACCTCGCCATCCACCACCCACGGCTTCTGGCGGATCGTGCCCATCGCCATGATCGCCACCTCACCGGGGTTCAGAATCGGCGTGCCGAAGTCCATGCCGAACACCCCGATGTTCGTGATCGTGATGGTGCCATTTTGCATGTCTGCGGGCTTCGTGCGGCCGTCCCGCGCGGTGATGGTGAGCTGTTCAATCGCCTGCGCGAGCTCAAGCAGACTCATGTCTTGCGCTTCTTTGATATTCGGCACGATGAGCCCGCGCGGCGTCGTGGCCGCGATCCCGAGGTTCACAAAGTGATGGTGGATGATCTCGGTCTCGGTGAAGGTCGAGTTGATCTCCGGGTTGCGGCGGATCGCCCACAGCATCGCCTTCGCGAAAATCAGCAACGGCGACACCTTGGTGCCCGCAAAATCGGTCGAAGTCTTGAGTCGCTTCACGAACTCCATGGTGCGCGTCGCGTCCACATCGGTGAACACTCCCACGTGAGGTGCGTCGAAGGCGCTCGCAACCATCGCCTCCGCCGTGAGCTTGCGCATCCCCTTCAGTGGGATGCGCTCCTCGCGCGCCGCGGGCGCGTCGGGCGTCACAATATTGCGGAACAGGGTGGCCTCCGTGGCGTTGCGCACCACATCATCGCGAAGGATCTCTCCCGCGATACCCGAACCGGTGAGCCGGGTGAGATCCACTCCGAGGTCTTTCGCGAGCTTGCGAATCGGCGGCTTCGCGATCACGGGAGAGGCCTCGGCGACCGGCAGCGGGGCGTGCTTCGTCGGGGAACCGTTGAGTAGCGGCTCGCCTCCGCTGCGCCTCCGGCTTTTCACGGCGCCGGCTGCTCCGTATCCAACGAGAACGGCTCCCCCGGCGCTCTCGTCAGCTTCAGACGCTGCCACAGCAGCGGCACCGGTTGACCCACGGCTCGCCATGCGATCGTCGCGCTCGCCCGCGTTCTCCACGCTCGCGGCAGCGTCTGCGACGACGTCGTGGGTCTCGGCTTCAGCGGCAGCATCAGAAGCTAGCTGAGTTGATACGTCCGGCTCATCTACGCTGCCCGAGGTGCGGATCCGCATGATCGGCTCCCCTACCGGCACCGTCTGCCCGATTTCGGCCAACAGTTGTGTCACGACCCCGCTAAACGGCGACGGCAACTCAACGAGTGACTTCGCGGTTTCGATCTCACACACCACCTGGTTCAGCTCGACGGTATCGTCGGGTGCGACCATCCAGGTCACGATCTCCGCCTCGGTCAGACCCTCGCCCACATCGGGAAGTGGGAACGACTGCTCAGTCATCGGGGCTCCTTCGGCTCAGTCACGATCTAGTAGTTCATGGTGCGGTCGACGGCCTCAAGCACGCGATCCGCGTCGGGAAGAAACAGTCCCTCGAGCTTTGCCGGCGGGAACGGAACATCATATCCGCTCACGCGCAAGACAGGCGCCTGCATCGTATAGAACGCATGCTCGCCGACGTAGGCTGCGATCTCGCTACCAAGGCTCGCGTTGGCCGACGCTTCCTGCGCCACCACGAGTCGCCCCGTCTTGCGCACCGAGGCGAGCAGCGGTTCGTAGTCGATCGGAGACAGGCTCCGCAGATCCACGACCTCAAGACTCGTGCCCTCACCCTGCGCGACCTCGGCTGCCTGCAGAAGCGTCGTCACCATCGCTCCAAAACCGACCACGGTGCAGTCAGTGCCCGCACGGGCGATGCGGGTGCGGTGCAGGTCTGCCGCCGGGGCTGCGGGATCCACCTCGCCCTTCTGCCAATACTTCGCCTTCGGCTCGAAAAAAAGCACCGGGTCATTCGACTGAATCGCCTGCTGAATCATCCAGTACGCATCGTGCGCATTCGACGGCGAGACCACCCGCAGGCCCGGGGTGTGTGCGAAGTACGCCTCGGGGCTCTCTTGATGGTGCTCGATCGCGCCGATGTGGCCACCGTAGGGCACGCGAATCACTATCGGCATCGAGATCTTGCCGTCGTGGCGGCTCGTGATCTTCGCGAGCTGCGAGACGATCTGGTTGAACGCGGGAAAGATGAAGCCCTCGAACTGGATCTCGATAACCGGGCGGTAGCCACGCATGGCGAGGCCGATCGCGCTACCTACAATTCCAGATTCGGCGAGCGGGGTGTCGAGCACGCGCGCGGATCCAAATTCCCGGTGCAACCCGTCGGTCACACGAAACACGCCACCCAGCGGGCCGATATCTTCACCCATGAGCAGCACGCGGTCGTCTGCCGACATTGCGGCGCGCAGCCCCTCGTTAATCGCTCGGGCGATCGCCAGGGTTTCTCGTTCGTGCAGCATTATTCGGTCACCTCAGCAAACGACGCTTCGTACTGTTCGAGCCACGCACGCTGCTCGTCGATGCGTGGGTGCGCCTCGCTATAGACATGGGAGAACATGGTGTCGGGCTCCGGCGCGGGCAGGTGAAGGATCTCCTCGCGCATCTGCTTCGCCTCAATCTCGGACTCTGCGCGCACCTGCGCGAAGAACTCCTCCTCGACGCCGAGGGCTCGCAGGTAGTTTTCAAAGCGGTGGATCGGGTCCCGCTGTTGCCACGCCTCAAGCTCAGCATCTTCACGATATCGGGTCGGGTCATCGCTCGTGGTGTGCGCGCCGATTCGGTAGGTCAGCGCCTCGATGTAGCCGGGCCCACCACCCGATCGCGCCTCACGCAGGAAGCGATTTCCCACCGCGAAGGCCGCAAGCGGATCATTTCCGTCGATCTGCACGCTGCGCAGACCGAAGCCCAGCGCGCGGCGGTAGAGCGGGGTGCGACTCTGCCGTGCGAACGGAACCGAAATGGCCCACTGGTTGTTCTGCACAACAAACACCTCGGGGGTCTGGTAACTGGCGGCGAAGACCAGCGCCTCGTTAGCATCGCCCTGGCTCGAGGTTCCGTCACCGTAGAAGACCATCGTGGCCTCGCCGGTCGCGGTACCGGGCTCCCCCGGGTCAAGCGTCGTATCGTTTGCGCGACGCTTGGCGTCGAGCAGCTGCCCGAGGGCCATACCAGTCGCATGCTGGGTCTGCGCGCCGAGCACCAGGGTATAGAGGTGAAAGTTGCCGTTCTTCGGGTCGGTGACGTCCCACCCGCCGTGAGTGAGGCCGCGGAACTGCGCCGCGACGTTCGTCAAGCTGACCCCGCGCACCCGAGCGACCAGGTGCTCACGGTACGCCGGAAAGATATGGTCCTGCGGTTCGGTCGCGTGAACAAGGCCAACCTGGCAGCCTTCCTGGCCGACGCTTGGCACCCACAGTGCGAGCTGCCCCTGTCGCTGCAGGTGCGTGCACTCAGTGTCGAACGCGCGGGTGGCGACCATGTCGCGATACCACTGCCGAAAATCGGCCTCGCCAACCTGCTCAAGTTCTTCAAAGAACGCGCTGGCGGACGATGACGGGGCGTAGCGCCCGTCGTCGTCAAGGAAGCGGATCGGCTCGGGATCCACCATATCGAACGCAAGGGTAGGTGTTTGACTCATCCTGACCAAGTGTAGTAACCGGGCTTTTCGTGTGGCGGATATACCCGCGATCCGCGAATCTTTCGGCGCGACCTGCGTGCACGGTGCAAGAATTGATGCATGAGATCTGTCATGCGAATTCTGGTCGGGGCGTTTGCCCTGTGGCTCACCACCCTCATCGTGGGTGGCAGCGGCGATCACGGCGTGTGGATCGTGCCGCTTGCAGAGGACAACTGGGGAGTGATCGCGACCTTCGTCATAGTCGCCCTCATCTTCGGCCTCGTGAACGACACCCTTGGCCGGGTCGTGCGCTTCGTCTCTCTCCCGATCCGCATACTCACGCTCGGGCTCTTCGGGCTCATCATCAATGGCTTCCTGATCTGGGTCGTGGCGTGGCTCTCAGGGCTGCTTGGTTTTGGACTGCAGGTCGAAGGTTTCTGGTGGGGCGTGCTCGCTGCCCTCGTGCTCTCGATCATTTCTGGGATCCTGAACGGTCTGCTCGGTACGGGCAAGCCGAAGCGCGGTGAAGTCTGACCCGAATAGGTACCTGGACTGGACGATGCCGCAGGGTTGAATCGCCGTGAACCGTGCGCCTTCGTCCACTCGACAGGACCGGAGGCTCCGCAGCGGGCGGGAGGGCCAGTCGGGGGTTGAGACCGCTCGAGAGTGGCGCACCGCACCGAAGTGCGAGAATAGACGGTGGACCGCGATCCACCCTCGACGCATCGGAGACCCGCACATGACCGTACTGCCCCCACAGCCGCTCAGCCCACTCGACGGTCGGTACCGTAAGGCGGTCGAAGGGCTTGGCGACTTCCTCTCAGAGGCAGGGCTGAATAAGGCTCGCGTGCATGTCGAGGTCGAATGGCTCGCGTACCTCACCAGTCATTCCTTGCTCGGCGCAACCCCGCTGAGCGACGCGGATCTCAAGGCGTTGCGCGCCTGGTCCGCCGGCTTCGGACAGACCGAGATCGACGAGCTCGCCGAGACTGAGGCGCGCACGCAGCACGACGTCAAGGCAATCGAGTACCTGGTGCGCGGTCAGCTGAAGCGACAGGGCCTCGGCCACCTCGCCGAACTCACCCACGTATGCTGCACGAGCGAAGACATCAACAACCTCTCGTATGCGCTCACCGTGCAGCGAGCGATCTCCGAGGTGTGGCTGCCCAAACTCCTGTCGGTCATCGCCGAGCTCGAGCGCCAGGCCGAGCAGTACCGCGAGATGCCCATGATGAGCCGCACCCACGGACAGCCGGCGACACCCACGACCCTGGGCAAGGAACTCGCGGTGTTCGTCTACCGCCTGAATCGCCAGGTCGCGCAGATCGAGCGGATCGAGTACCTTGGCAAGTTCTCTGGCGCGACCGGCACGTTTGCTGCCCACCTCGCGGCAGATCCCGACGCCGACTGGGCCGCGATCTCGCGCGAGTTCGTCGAGGGACTGGGGCTCGACTGGAACCCGCTCACCACGCAGATCGAGTCGCACGACTGGCAAGCCGAGCTCTACGGCCGGGTGGCCCACACAAACCGCATCCTGCACAACCTCGCCACCGACATCTGGAGCTACATCTCCATCGGCTACTTCCGCCAGATCCCTGTCGAGGGCGCGACCGGCTCGTCCACCATGCCGCACAAGGTGAACCCGATCCGTTTCGAGAACGCCGAGGCAAACTTCGAGCTCTCGAACGCGATCCTCGATTCGCTCGCCGCGACCCTGGTCACGAGCCGCTGGCAGCGCGACCTCACCGATTCCTCCGCGCAGCGCAACATCGGTGTGGGGCTGGGGCACTCGGTGCTCGCTCTCGACAACGTGCTCCGCGGCCTCGGTCAGATCGACGCGGCTCCCGAGGTGCTCGCTGCCGATCTTGATAGCAACTGGGAAGTGCTGGGCGAGGCGATTCAGACAGTGATTCGCGCTGAAGTGACGGCTGGGCGATCCACGATCGAGGACCCGTACGCGGCACTGAAGGATCTCACTCGCGGGCGGCGGATCGGCCAGGCTGACCTCGTGGAGTTCGTGCAGGGGCTCGAAATCGGTGACGAGGCCAAACAGCGCCTGCTCGCCCTCACCCCCGCGACATACGTGGGTTCGGCCGCGCAGCTCATCGATTACCTCGACGACTAGCGCGGATCCCGCTGGGTCTGCGACTTGGCGCGCCGCTATTTCCAGCTACCATCACCCCGTTCGTGCGTGGCAGAGGTCGGCAGAAGTTTCTGTTGCGGATACGATGACCTCATGAACGGGCGTGGCGAAACGAGTGGCGTCAGCCAGACGCAGACCCCCGAGCGCCGCAGGCGCATCTCGCTGACGGCGGTGCTTGACGAGTTCTTCTTTATCTTCGCTGGGGTGGCCGCAGTGTGGCTCGCGTGGCTCCTGCTCACCGAGTCATTTCAGCTTGGCTGGTGGGGCATTCTCGTCGCGATCCTGTTCTGGGGGCTTCTCGCCTACCTGGTACTCCCCCGCATTCACCGCGTGTTGACCACGATCTACGTGCCCGACTATTTCATCGGTCGCACCCGAACGAGCGACGGACTGCTGGGCGACCCGATCAACCTCGCTCTGCTCGGCGAGGCGGAGCAACTGCATTCAGCGATGCGCGCTGCCGAGTGGACCCTCGCTGACCCAGTCACAGTTCGCTCGTCACTGCGCATCATCACGTCGACGGTGACCCGCCGCAGTTACGACGAGGCCCCGGTCAGTCCCCTATTCCTATTCGGCCGCATGCAAGATTTCGCCTATCAACAAGAGGTCACGGGTAATCCAGCGAAGCGGCATCACGTGCGATTTTGGCGCACGCCCGAAGGGTGGCTACTCCCCGGAGGGGAGCGCGTCGATTGGCTTGCGGCAGGTACGTTTGATCGGGCCGTCGGGTTTTCACTTTTCACCCTGCAGATCACCCATAAGATCGACGCCGATACCGATGTTGAACGCGATCACATCGTTGGCACGGTCATGGCGCACAATACTTCGGTGCTGTTGCGGATCCTTCCCGATTTCTCCACCGGGTATCACTCCCGCAACGGAGGCGGCGACAGTATCCGCACCGACGGCGACCTGCCGATTCTCGACCTGCGCGGGCTTGTCGTCGGGCCGGACGGCTCGCCCCAGTCGCTTGACGACGTGGCGGATGAGGGGGTTTTCCGTGGCTGAGCCTCGAAAGCGTGCGGCGATCGAGCCCGCCGCGGCACTTGTCGAGCGCGAGACCGCGGTCGAGTTGCCGTCTCGACGCCCTGCAACCACCGTGCTGGGCGCCATATTTGTTCTTACCCGCGCCCTGGCGGGTCTCCTCTGGTTGGGAGCCTTCCTCCTCGTCTGGCCAGAGATCGTAGCGGAAGAAGGATTCGACGCAGAGGAAGCTCGGATCGGTGGCTGGCTCATCTCGAGCGTAAGCGCAGCAGGCATTATCGCGCTGCTGTTGCTCGCCTGGCTCATCTGGCGTGGCAGCAACATCGCAAGAATCCTCGTGATGTGTGGGCTCACCCTGAGTATCAGCACATCAGCGGTTGGCTACTTCGCACTGGGCGAAGAGATCACCATTCGCACGACGCTTATGGTGCTTGCCCTCGACATACTCGTGTTGCTCGCACTCTCGAGCCGGGATTCACGGACGTGGGCGCGTCGACGTCGCTTCCCTCGCCACCGGACCAACTAGTTGTTGGCGCGGTGGTAACGGGCGCTAGTGCCAGTTCTCATTCTTGTCGGGCGACTGAAGATCTTTTCGGGCCTTCTGGTCTTCCGCACTGGGCTTCCCACCCAGGCCCACCAGGGCCACCATCATCAGGGCAACGATAAATGCAATCGCAGCGGCGATTCCGGCGAACGCAAAGTCTGGCACGCCCTCCGGGGTGCGGAGCACGAGCAGAACAACGAGCGCCGCAAAAATCGCCAAGGCACCCGAGAACCCCACAAGCTCGAGTGGACGCAGTCGGTCCCTGCGCGACGGGTTCACGGGGCGCGGTGCATCGGCCGCCGATGAATCAGGCTGAGTGGGCTCGGTCATGATGTGCTTCCGTTTTCGTGTGAGTTAGTTGGCCGGGGCGAACGACTCGTCGCCTGGCACGGTCTCGTTGGGATCTACCACGGCCGTGCCGTGGGTGTCGAAGGCCGAGATAGCAAGGAAGACCCCGCGAACAATGGCGTATGCGCCAAAGAAGCCGATAATTGCAATGAGATCGTTCCGGAACACCATCACGAGCAGTGCCAGGGCGCCGCTGAGCAGTGCCGAGGGCGCGCCCACGCTCCAGGGTTGCGAACCCTGGCTCGCTCGGAGTGTAGCTATGAGCACTGAAATAAGGGCCCACACTGCCACCGTGACCGCGATATCGAACGCGGTTTGCGAAAACAGCACGGCCACGCCGGCTACCATGGCCGCGGTGGCTCGCACTGCTACCAACCAGCTCGCCGGGGTCACGCGCAAGGCGAAGAACTCAATGAGCGTAGTCAACCCGATCGCAAGCAGGCTAGCAAACAGCACCCAGCGATCGAAAGTGGCATCGCGATGCAGGGTCGCGGTGAATGCGATCACTATTCCGGAAACGAGCAGCATGGCAGCTCGCAGCATTCGAGCCATAAGCAGTCGTTGAGCGTGGGTCTGAGCGACTCCCGTCGCCTCTCCGCCACCCCGTGCTGACATTCTGGTCGGCCCCTCTCGCAATCTCAGGTCAGTCTATCCCGCGCAGTGACTCCAGATCTGGGCGTCAGATGGGTGCGGAAGGCCTGCCCCGAGGTGCTGACCGTATTCGATCCGCTACATTCCATGGGGCATATCTTGGAATCGCGAGTAGTGGCCCTGAAAGGCCACCGTGACGGTGCCGGTCGGACCGTTACGCTGTTTCGCGAGAATCAGGTCAGCCTCGCCCGCCCGTGGGTTGTCTTTCTCGTAGGTCGACTCCCGATGAAGCAGAATCACCATATCGGCGTCCTGCTCGAGCGACCCTGACTCGCGCAGATCGCTGATCGCTGGCATCTTGTCTGCACGCTGCTCCGAGGCACGGTTCAGCTGTGACAACGCGATCACCGGCACCTCAAGCTCCTTCGAGAGAAGCTTGAGCGCACGCGAAAACTCGCTGACCTCTTGCTGCCGGCTTTCTACCTTCTTACCCGAGGAGAGAAGCTGGAGGTAGTCGATCACCACCATCTTCAGGTTGTGGCGCTGCTTCAGGCGACGGCACTTCGCCCGAATTTCAACCAGGGTGAGGTTCGGACTGTCATCGATGAAGAGCGGTGCCTCATTGATGCGAGCCTGGGTTGCGGCCAACTTCTGAAAGTCGCGCTGGTCGAGCTCGCCCTTGCGCAGTTTCTGCAGTGGAATCGTTGCCTCGGCAGAGAGTAGTCGCATAGCAATCTCAGCTCGGCCCATTTCGAGAGAAAAGAAGACCGTGGTCTGGTCATGGTGGATCGCGCCAGAACGCGCAACATCAAGCGCGAGCGTGGATTTACCCATAGCGGGGCGTGCGGCGATGATGATCATCTGTCCCGCGGCGAAACCGTTCGTTTTTTCGTCAAGCTCAGCGAATCCGGTCGGCACGCCCATCATGCCGCCGTCCGACATCTGGGCCTTCTCGATCTCGTGCACCGCGGCTTCGACCGCGAGCGACAGGGGCACGTAGTCTTCCGCCTGATCCGCCCCCGTCACCGAGTAGATCTCCGCTTGCGCGTTGTTGACGAGGTCGATCGCCTCGCCCTCCGCGGCGTAGCCCATCTGGGCGATACGCGTTCCTGCCTCAACCAGTCGACGCAAGAGTGCCTTCTCGCCAACGATGTCAGCGTAGAAGCTCGCATTAGCGGCCGTGGGGACCACGCTGGTCACCGTGTAGAGGTACTCGGCCCCGCCGGCCCGCTGCAGGTCGCCACTCTTCGTGAGCTGGTCGGTGACGGTGATCGCATCAGTAGGTTCGCCACGCGAGTAGAGTTCGAGAATCGCGTCGTAAATGACCTCGTGCTTCGGAACGTAGAAGTCAACCCCGCGAAGCGTGCCATAAACGTCAGCAACCGCGTCCTTGGAGAGCAGCATCCCGCCGAGAACGCTTTGCTCCGCCAATAGGTCGTAAGGCGGGGTGCGTTCGTACGATCGCGCCTCATCGCCGTAGTCAGCGGGTGCTTCGGGAATCCCGAGATGTGCGATCGACACTCGATCCTCCTTCTGCGATTACGTTCTTCGAACCTCGCTCGGTTCGCCTTCGATCTGTTTACCCATCAGACACCGAGCCACCGACATTCACCGTATGGCTAAGCGTCGGTTCCACCAAACGGACCTCATTCGACCCTGTGGATAAGTTGGTGTATAAGTCGGCCAATTCCGGCGTAGTTTGTCCACATGTCTGTGGACAGCCTGTGGAAACTTAGTCGGAAGTGGTTTGAGTTATACACCTGATCAGGTCTTTTATGATTCCACAGCTGTGAAGTTATTCAAGTCTCATGTGCACCTTGAAGCTTGGCCTGCGGAAGTGGCTGTGGAAAAGTACTGACGAATCGTCGACTTGTCAACACCCAATTTCAGACGGCGTCCGATTTCTCCCACGCCCTTGGCTTTGCGCCAATATGGACAGCGCGTGAACACACGAAAGCGGGGTGATCCGCCGTGGAAGGCGATCACCCCGCTTTACCGCGCGAGAGGACTAACGCTGCGCGATGACCTGCAGCGTCACCTCGGCGTCGACACCCTCATGCAGATGAATCGTCGCGTTGTACTCACCGGTTGTCTTGATCGCCGGAAGAGTGATCTTCCGCTTGTCGATCTCTCCGATGCCAGCTTCGGAAACGGCAGCAGCTACCGCGGCGGGCTTAATCGAGCCGAACAAGCGACCCTCGGCACCGCTCTTCGCGAACAGACGGATCTTGCCGCCCTGCAGCTTCGCCTTCAATGCCTGCGCATCTTCGACCGAAGCGTGTGCACGCGCCTCGCGAGCCAAGCGGATCTGAGCCACCTGGGCTTCGCCACCGCGGCTCCAGTGCACGCCATACCCCTGGGGTACCAGGTAGTTGCGTGCGTAACCGTTCTTTACCTCGACCACGTCACCCGCGGATCCAAGTCCAAGAACCTCGTTTGTAAGAATCACCTTCGCCATGATTTGGCCTCCTTAGCGGCCGGAACCGGCGTAGGGGAGAAGCGCCATCTCGCGGGCATTCTTAACTGCCTTTGCGATGAGACGCTGCTCTTGAACAGAAACTCCGGTGATCCGGCGCGCGCGAATCTTTCCACGCTCGGAAATGAACTTGCGCAGCGTCGCGACATCTTTGTAGTCGATGACGCCAACGGTCTGCTTCTTCGCGGGGGCAAGAACCTTTGCGTTCTTCCCGCGGCTCGGCTTGCGGCTCGCGCCGCCCTGCTTGCCTGCCATATTGATCTCTTTTCGTGAACTGCCCCAACGGGGCGGAAGTGTTTAAAAAGGCTGCTCGTCGTCGAAGCCCGAGCCGAAACCGGTCGCTGCCGCGCCCTGGCCACTGTTGCCCCAAGGATTGTCTTTCGACTGCTGCGCTGCCGGCTGACCCCACTCGGGTTGCCCTGCAGGCTGCTGCCCGCCGCTGAAGCCGCCGCCCTGACCGCGCGACTGAGTGCGCGCAATCTGTGCGGTGGCGTAGCGAAGCGAAGGACCAATCTCGTCGACATCGAGCTCGTAAGAGGTGCGCTTTTCGCCCTCTTTGGTCTCGTATCCGCGCTGGCGGAGGTTTCCGCGAGCGATAACACGGGCACCCTTAGTCAGCGAGTTCGCCACGTTCTCCGCGTACTCACGCCACACCGTGCAGCGAAGGAACAGCGCTTCGCCGTCCTTCCACTCATTGGACTGGCGATCGAAGGTGCGGGGAGTCGACGCGATCGTGAACGACGCGAGCGCGACACCGCTATTGGTGAACCGCAGCTCGGGATCGGCGGTCAGGTTACCGACCACCGTGATCACTGTCTCGCCGGCCATGAGTTATGCGCCCAGCTTCGCGGCGCGAGCAGCCTTGGCCTGATCGCGCGAGGTCTGAGCGGCACGCTGAGCGATGAGCTCGTCGGCGCGCAGCACCTTGGTGCGGAGCACGGCCTCGGAAAGACCCAGCTGACGGTCCAGCTCGGCGGTTGCCTCGGGGCTCGCAGTGAAGTTCGCGACGACATAGATGCCCTCGGTCTGCTTCTTGATCTCGTAGGCCAGGCGGCGCTTGCCCCAGATGTCGACCTTCTCAATGTCGCCGCCCGCATTGCGGATGACGCCGAGGAACTTGTCGATGCTCGGAGCTACGGTGCGCTCGTCAATGCCGGGATCGAGGATCACCATGAGTTCGTACGTATGCATTATTGACCCACCTCCTTCGGACTATACGGCCACAGTATTTCTGTGACAGGAGGGTATTGATGCATTGCTCTCGGCCATCACGCAGAGCGCGCGATAGGCAGACAACCTGTATAGCCTAACAGCTTGAGCCGCCGAAATCGACCGCTCAGGGTCACCTCAGCTGGGGGAGTCTCCGGTAGCGCTCAATCAGCTCGATGGGTTGGCGCTGCCCACCAACGTGGACGATGGTGTCGCCATCAACGGTCAGCTGCGTCGCGTGCGAGCGCAGAGCGGCCAACTTGCGTTCGTTCCACGGGCCTACATCGTACGCAACGAGGGCCGTCGGGCCCTCCACTGCCTCGTCTGCCTCAGCTACATCCAGATCGACGCCGGCCTCGCCCGGAAGCGACCCTTCGGTGACAATCTCCCAAAACGGGAGCTCGAGCCCGTGCGCCACGGCGCGCCCGAGACGGTGTGCGAACACGTGATCGGGGTGGCCATAACCGCCGCTCGCGTCATAGCTGACGACTGCCTCTGCCGCCCACTCCGCGGCCAGTGCGAGGAGGTCGTTCAACGGTTCGATCACACTGGCACGCGTCAGAGCATCGACTGAGGCGTCGGGGGAGGCTGTTGCGAATCCGTCTTGGCCCCACGCCATGCCGGAGTCGACATACGTCCGTGGCTCACGGTCCGCCGCCCGCGCCGGGGGAGTGCCCAAGTACGCGTGGCGATCCACACCCAACATAAAGAGTGCCGCAGCGAGCTCGGTCTCCCGGTGTGCCGCGAGTCTGTCGGTACCCGCGAGCGAAGCGAACGGACCCTGCGTGACCTCTCCGCGCTCACCTCGTGTCAGGGTGACGAGCCCGGGCTCTGCACCCGCCTCCGAGAGTGCGGCAAGGGTCCCTCCCGTGGTAATGGTTTCATCGTCGGGGTGGGCGTGCACGAAGAGTACCCGGCGGGCACCATCGAACCAGGTGATCGGATCCAGATCCACTATTTCCTCACTGTGTCGTACCAAGCAAGTAATCGCTCTGTGGCGACCTCCTCGCCGATCGGCCCCTCGTCGAGCCGCACCTCAAGCAGATACCGGTAAGCCTGACCAACCAGTGGTCCCGGTGCGATGCCGAGCAGTTGCATGATCTGCTCGCCGTCGAGCTCTGGCCTCACGGATGCGAGCTCTTCGGCAGCCATCAGCTCACCGATGCGCCGCTCGATGTCGTCATAGGCGTGCTCGAGTCGCTCGGCCTTACGACGGTTGCGGGTGGTCACGTCTGCGCGGGTAAGGATGTGCAGCTGCGGCAGCACATCGCCTGCGTCGCGCACGTATCGGCGCACGGCCGAGTCGGTCCACTGCTGGTCGCTGTACCCGAAAAATCGCAGGTGCAGTTCGACGAGTCGGGCTACCCTCGCAATCGTGTCGTTGTCGAACCTGAGCGCCCTCAACCGCTTCCTGGCGAGCTTCGCACCGACCACGTCGTGGTGGTGAAACGTCACACCACCGCGTTCGAAGCGGCGGGTGGTCGGCTTGCCGATGTCGTGCAACAGCGCCGCGAGACGCAGCACAAGGTCGGGGGAGCGGATCTCGTCGCCTTGCCTCGCGATTTCGAGTTCGATGGACTGGTTCAGGACTGTAAGACTGTGTTCGTAGACATCTTTGTGGCGCCCGTGGTCGTCTTGAGTGGCTACGAGCGCGGTGAGCTCGGGCAAGAATCGACCGGCGAGTCCGGTGTCAACCAACAGTCGAATGCCCGGTACCGGATCGGCCGTTGTGAGTAGCTTCACGAGTTCATCGCGCACCCGCTCAGCCGAGACGATTTCGAGTCGCGGGCCGAATTGGGTCATTGCCGCCTGCGTCTCCAGGGCAACCTCGAAGCCAAGTTGTGCCGAGAATCTTGCCGCGCGGAGCATGCGCAGGGGGTCGTCCGTGAACGAAGACTCGGCGCTGCCCGGGGTAATGATCCGCCCCGCGAGCAGGTCTTCCACGCCGCCAGACACGTCCACGAGCCGCATCGAGGGCAGCATGAGCGCCAGGGCGTTCATCGTAAAATCCCGGCGCACGAGATCCGCCTCGATAGTGTCCCCGAAATGCACTTCTGGCTTCCGGGAGTCGTCGCGGTAGATTTCTGCACGATAGGTGGTGATCTCTACCGTTTCGCCGAGCACCTTTGCCGCGATCGTACCGAAGTCGCGCCCCACGTCCCACACTTGTTTGGTCAGCGCATCTACAATCGCGCGGGTCTCTTCGGGGCGCGCAGAGGTCGTGAAATCGAGATCGGTCACCTCGCGGCCGAGCATCGCGTCGCGCACCGGCCCGCCCACCAACGCAAACTCGTGTCCGGCCGCAGCGAATGCTTCTGAAAGTGTGCGCACCGGAGGAGAATCGGCGATGGCGCGCAGGGCCGCCATGGATTCAGCAATAGGACGCATCCCTCCAGGATACCGGCAGCCTCGCCGCCATACACTTGCCCTATGTCACGTGCGCCGCACCAGCGATCGCGCCGTCGCCTCGCTTCGCGCCGGTCGCTGGCCCGCGCATGCACCGCCGCGCTTCTCACTGCGGTCCTGACACTCTCGGCTGCAACTGCGACTGCGGCTGCGGCAGAAGTCAGTGGATCGGCGCGGTCACCAGAGTTTCCTGCCCGAACCACCCCTCCCGCTACCACTGAGACGCCGGCTCCGGGCCCGGAAGATCCGAAGTCCGACACTCAGGGAGTCACCGCGGAGATAATTGTCGCCCCCGCATCGCCGGTGCTCGAGGCCGAGGCGGACGAGCACCAGTTCACCGTCCACCTGCGAAACACAGGGAAAGAGGCCATCCCTGCAGGCGAAGTCAGACTGCTGTTGAACACCACTCCTCTCGAGTCAACGACGCAGCTCGCCACTGTGGAACCCTCAGCGCGGGCGACCCAGATTGCGCTGACCGCCGTGGGGGAGACGGCGAGCGGTAGTGAGCAGAACCTTACGTTCGCTGTCTCTCGCGACACTCTGCCTCTCAGCTTCGCGAGCCCAGGGGGCGTGTACTCGGTCCATGTCGAGCTACGCCTGCCCGCCTTTGAACCGCTCGAGACGCGCGCAGATCCGCTTCTCGTGTCGGAGGCCACTCCCTTCGTCTGGCAGGATGCCGGCACCGACGCCCGCGTGCCAGTCACCCTGGTAGTGCCTTTCACACTTCCCGGGAATGTGCGCACCGTGCCCTCAGCGGATCAGCTTCGAGAGGTTGCCCCGCGGCTGACGAGTTTGCTCGACGAGGCCGAGCGCGCCGAGGCAACGTTGGCGGTGGATCCCCGCATCATCGCCGGCATACGCGTGCTCGGAGATGATGCGCCTGCCTCAGCTCAAGCACTGCTTGAACGCTTCGAATCGACGACGCAGCCCTTCTTTCTGTTGCAGTTTGCCGACGCAGATCCGGCCGCTCAGGCTGCCCTGGGGCTCGATGAATTGCTTCGGCCCCTCGGGTTTGGCTACCTCCTCGGCAACACCGACGAGACGGACGTTGCTGACGCCGAGACTAATCAGCAAAATCCCCTCGAGGGCGCAGAGGACGCAGGGTCCGAGGACGCAAGTGCACCTGCTTCCGGGGAGGAAGAATCCCTCACGAACAGTTCGGATCAAACCCCGGGGGTAGACCCTCCCAACGGGCTGGTTGCTACGCCCGAGGTTGACCAGCTCGCGGGGACACCCGGGGCCTTTCTGGGTGCGTGGCCAGCATCCGGGGGAGTTGATGGCAGCACCCTAGACCTCCTGCGCGGTGCGGGAATCACCAACATAGTCCTTGACTCCGGCAACGTAGCGGATGCCACCGGCACGCGCGTGCTCATCGATGGCATGTCGGCACTGGTTGCGGATGCCACCCTCACCGACTCCACAAAGCTCACCCTCGCCGGAGAAAGTCCCTCCGAGCGGGCGTCCGGAATTGCAGATCTCACCGCTTTTCTTGCGCTGTCGGCGCTGCAGGGCACAGCAGGCCTGGTTCTCGCGGTGGATCGCGGAGCCCTTGCCGATGCCGAAAATCCGGCCGGGCTGCTCGCCACCGTGTCAGGTCTTGGCTGGGTGAACACGGTACCCGAGATGATTCAGCCTGAAGGCACCGGGACGATCCGCTCGGGTAAGACAGCCGAACAACGCCTCGAGCTGTTGCGCGCCACGGTTGCCAGATCCGACGAAATCGATGCCGTGGCCCCAGTGCTCCGCCGCCCCCAGTCGCTGGTTGAATACCAACGCCTGCGTCTCCTCGAGGCGTTTGCCACACGCTACGCGGGCGCCGACGTGGATTTTGACGCCGTTGACGACCGAATTCGCGCGCGCGATGCCGAGCTGCTTAGCGGGGTGCGGGTCGTCGGGACCGAGAACACCCAGTTGGTTGGCACCTCTTCCCGTGTGCCGGTGACCTTGCACAACGCACTTCCGTTCGACGCGAATGTCATGGTGAAGGTCTCCCCAACTTCCGCGGGAATTGCTGTTCCCGTGCGTGCCTTTCCGAACCAGGTGGTGAGCGCCGATGGCAACCATGTGGTGCTTGTGGGGGTCAAAACTCGCATCTCGTCCGGGGAATCTGGGCTGCGGGTCGAGGTTCACGGGAATACCAACGAGCAGGCACTGTCCGAGCGGGTACTGAAGCTCACGATCCGCAGTTCCTACGAGACGATTCTGCTTGTGTCACTCGCTGCGACTGCAACCCTCCTTCTCGCCCTTGGCATCTGGAGAAGTCTCCGCAGACACGCCGCCTCAAACGCAGTGGGTCCCGACGCGGAGCAGAGGACGGTCGATCAAAGCGGGGACGATTCCCCTGGAGTTCACCTGCCCAGGGAATGATGCAACCCTAGGATTGGTTGTATCACTCAGAGGCGGCCGCTGGCCGTGATCCACACATCACGTGCGAGGAGCAGAATGCACCAGATCATCATCATTGGCAGTGGCCCAGCGGGGCTTACGGCGGGCATCTATGCCGCGCGCGCGGGGCTTGAGCCGCTGCTGTTTGCCAGCTCAGTCGAGCCGGGTGGCGAATTGATGAACACGACGGATGTCGAAAACTTCCCCGGTTTCCCCGACGGAATTCAGGGCCCAGAGTTGATGGAGAAGATCCAGGCACAGGCTGAGAAGTTCGGCACGAAGGTCACCTACGACGATGTGACGGCTTTGGATCTCTCTGGTGATGTCAAGAAGGTCACCACGAGCGACGGCACGGTGCACGAAGCGAAAGCCGTCATCTTTGCGACGGGTTCCGCCTATCGGAAGCTCGGCCTTCCAGAGGAAGAGAAGCTCAGTGGCCACGGCATCTCGTGGTGCGCGACGTGTGACGGCTTTTTCTTCCGCGAGAAAACAATCGCCGTCGTCGGTGGAGGCGATTCTGCGATGGAGGAGGCGACTTTTCTCACCCGCTTCGCTACCAAGGTGTACGTGATCCACCGGCGTGACGAACTGAAAGCCTCGAAAATTATGCAGCAGCGGGCTTTCGACAACGAGAAGATCGAGTTCATTTGGAACTCTGAGGTCGCAGCGATTCACGGCGAGACCGAGGTGACGGGAATCACTCTCCGCGACACGGTGACCGGTGCGGAGAAGGAGCTCCCTCTCGATGGCCTCTTCATCGCGGTCGGGAACGACCCGCGCACCCACCTCGTGCACGATCAGCTGAAGCTCACGGCCGATGGCACCATTGCGGTCGACGGTCGGAGCTCAAAGACCTCAGTTGAAGGGGTGTTCGCCGCTGGTGACGTCATCGATCCCAGCTACCGGCAGGCAGCGACGGCAGCGGGTTCTGGTGTCGTAGCCGCCCTCGACGCCGAGCACTTCCTCGCAGCTCAAGACTAAGTTCGATTCGTTAGGAGACACCATGTCTGAACCCATCATCGTCGGAGAGCAAACCTTCGACAAGGTTGTACTGCAGAGCGACACACCCGTGCTCGTGGATTTCTGGGCGGAATGGTGCGGGCCGTGCCGAATGGTCGCGCCTGTGCTTGCGCAGATCGCTGCCGAGCATGACGGCAAGATCATCATCGCAAAGGTAAACGTCGACGAGAACCCAGGGCTCGCCGCCAAGTACCGCATCACCTCGATTCCCGCCATGAAGGTCTTCCAGGGCGGCGAAGAGGTCCGAGAGATCATCGGCGCAGTCCCCAAAACAGTTCTTGAAGAGCACCTCGCCGGGATTATCTAGAAGCTCCCCTGGCAAGGCCTGGTGCAGCGCCCGGTTTCCGCGATCCGCGGGCCGGGCGCTGTGCTGTGTGAAGACTGAATTGAATCTATTGCTGGAAAATCACACTCCCGCGGAGGTGTGATGGTGCCCGGGCGGGGGTTGAGCGTTCGTCATCGAGACCGCTCCGCAGCGGCGAACTGCTAGCTGAAGCCCGGGTCGCCCAATTCCTCGAGGATACGCTTGAGGTCGGCGATCGTCGCGAAGTCGATGAGCACCTGTCCCTTTTTTGCACCCAGCTTGATCGTGACGCGCGTGTCGAAACGATCGCCGAGCCGCTCGGCGATCTCGCCCAGCTGAGCCTGAACGCCACCCGGACGGGCACGTGGGCGTTTCTGTTTCGGGGCTTCCCCTGCCACGGCCTCGGCAGCGCGGACCGACAGACCCTCGTTCACGATCTTGTCGGCGAGCCGTTGCATCGATGCGGCGTCACCGTCGAGCGACAGTATCGCTCGAGCGTGCCCGGCGGTGAGCACCCCTGCCGCGACCCGTGCCTGCACGGGTTCGGGTAGGCGCAGGAGGCGAATGGTGTTCGAAATCTGAGGCCGTGAGCGGCCAATGCGGGCGGCTAGCTGCTCCTGAGTAATGCCAAAATCGCTGAGCAACTGCTGATACGCGGAGGCTTCCTCGAGGGGATTCAGCTGCGCGCGGTGCAGGTTCTCAAGTAGGGCATCGCGCAACATGTGTTCGTCAGCTGTGCTGCGGATGATCGCGGGGATTGTCTCGCGTCCAGCGCGCTGGCTAGCGCGAAAGCGACGCTCGCCCATAATGAGCTCGTAGTGCGGTTCGCCCTCTCCGGGCGTCGGCTCGATCGCGCGCACGACGACCGGCTGAAACACACCAAACTCTCGGATGGAGTGAGTGAGTTCTTCAAGGGCTTCCTCGTCGAACTCGGTGCGGGGCTGCGCCCGGTTCGGAACGATGTCGGCAAGGTCGAGATTCGTGAGTGTTGCACCGGGAACCTGGCGAAGCTCTGGACCTCCGGCCTCAAGTTCGGCACGAACCTTTTCGGCAATCGCCTGTTCGTCGGAGCTACGATCAGCTGGAAAGAAGACGTCTACCGGACGTTCACCCTCGCTCGTGCTCTGCGGAATGAGTGCGCCGATGCCTCTCCCCAGCCCGCTGCGCTTCTTCGTGGCCATGGTCAGGCTCCTTTACTGGTGAGGGGTTCGGCGTCGCGTTCGGCCATCTCGGCCGCTGCCTCCAGGTACGCGATCGCACCGATCGAACCCGCGTCGTAGGCGTGCACCGTCTGGCCGTAGCTTGGCGCTTCTGAGATGCGCACCGACCGCGGCACAACCGCTGTAAGCGTTTCTGTAGGGAAGTGGGTGCGCACCTCTTGCGCAACTTCTTGCGCAAGGTTTGTTCGCGCGTCGTACATCGTGAGCAGGATGGTTGAGACTCGCAACTCGGGGTTCAAATGCTTCTGGATAAGTTTGATATTCCCGAGCAGCTGACTCAACCCCTCGAGAGCGTAATACTCGCATTGAATGGGAATGAGAACCTCGTTCGCGGCCACGAACGCGTTGACCGTCAACAGCCCAAGAGAGGGGGGGCAATCAATAAAGACATAGTGAAAATGCGTCTCTGATTCGCGGAGAAATTCGTCGAGCGCCGTGCGCAAACGCTGTTCCCTGGCAACCAGGGACACCAGCTCAATCTCTGCGCCTGCCAGATTGATTGTCGAAGGAACGCAGAACAGTCGCTCGTGATCGGTGGTCGGCTGAATCGCAGCCTGAATATCCTCGTCTCCGAGCAGCACGTCATACACGCTCGTCACCTCAGGCCGATGCATGACACCCAGCGCCGTCGACGCATTCCCCTGTGGATCGAGATCAATGACGAGAACATTTGCCCCGCGGCGTGCAAGCGCGGATGCCAAATTTACGGTCGTCGTGGTCTTGCCCACGCCTCCCTTCTGATTTGACACCGTGATGATGCGAGTCTTCAGGGGCAGGGGAGACACGGTTTGCTCCAGGGCGCGACGTCGACGACGCTTGTCGACCAGATGCTTGGCCACGAGTGCGTTGTCGGTTTCGGTCATCGCTTCCTCAGTCACGTCACGACCAGGTACAAGGGGATCACCGCACCCGGGCTCTCAACACTCTAGTCGTCTCGTCGAGCAATCCGAGTCCAAGCTCCTCGACAGTCACGTCATGCACCCGATGAGCGCGCAGCGCCTTCTCCGCGGCGCTAATCTCCGCTTCCACCGCAGCACCCTTCAAGAAGAGCATTTCTCCCCCGTCCCGCAGCAAGGGGGCCGTCAAGGGAACGAGTCTCCTGAGAGCGGTCACTGCTCGTGCGGTGACCTGATCAACCTTCAAAGCCCTGTGGAATTCTTCGGCTCGACCCCGCCTAACTTCGGCGTTGTCGAGGCCCAGCAGCTGGATCTGTTCGGTGAGCCACGCACAACGACGTTCCATCGGTTCGATGAGATAGAAGTGTGCATCGGGTCGGATGATGGCAAGAACCAACCCTGGCAGGCCCCCGCCCGTGCCAACGTCGGCAACACTCGCGCCGCTCTGAATGAGAGGAGCCAGGACTGCGCTGTTGAGTACGTGCCGGGTCCACAACCGGGGTCCTTCTAGTGGTCCAATGAGTCCAAGCGTCTCGCCGCGCGCGCCAAGGTCCTCCGTGAATGCGCGAAGCACCCCGATTCGACTTCCAGCGATTTCTGCGGCCGCCGCTGGCTCGGTTTCGGTCCCATTCTCAGACATGTTTCACGTGAAACTAAGACGCGCGGCGAATTACGAGCCGACGGTCGCGGCCCTCTCCGCGTGACTCTGAGTGGAAGCCACGCTCAGCGACAAGATCGTGCACAAGCTTGCGTTCGTAGGAGGACATCGGCTCAAGTTCGACCTCCACTCGACCTGCGGCAATCTGCGCCACAGCTGCATCAACCATGCCCCGGAGCTCGGTGGCACGGGCATCCCGTGATCCACCAATATCGAGAATGAGCCGAGAGAAGCGTCCAGTCTCGCTCTGAATCGCAAGGCGTGTGAGGTCCTGCAGTGCCTGCACGACGTCAGGCATCGCCAGGTGATCTATGTCTTCGCCACCCCCGGTCACCGACAGGTACGCACGACCATTGGCTACCGAAATATCGAGATCACCGTCTAGATCGGCGATGTCGAGGAGACCCTCGATGTAATCTGCCGCCAGATCTCCCTCGGTCTCGAGTTCATCGACAGTGGGATCTGCGAGCAGTTCGCTTAGTCCTTCACGTTCACCCATCAGCGGGGCCTCACTTCTTCTTCTTTGAACGCTTGGCGCTCTTCGGTTGCTGTCGTTGGCCCTGCGCTGCGGCCTTTGCCTCACGGGACTCCTCGACCTCAAGTTCCTCGGGGCTGAGCTTTCCCTTAGCTCGCAATCGAGCCTGACGCGCGCGCCAAGCATCACTTCCAGGAGTGGGCATGTTGTGGATAACGATGAACTGCTGGCCCATTGTCCACAGGTTTGAGGTGAACCAGTAGATGTTCAGCGCAAGCGGGAACGCAACACCTGAGAACAGGAAGGCGAACGGAATGATGTACAGCATGATCTTTTGCTGACGGTACATCGGGGATGCCTTGGTCTCGTCAGAGATATTCTTCGACATGATCTGCAGTTGAGTGAAGAACTGTGAGGCAATCATGGCAATCACGATGATGCCGAGCAGGATTACCACACTCCACTGGCCCGATTCCCAGCCTTGAGTGAAGGTCATCTTCAGGGGCGCCCCGAAGACGCTGGCCGCGTTAAAGCTCTGCGTCAGGCTCTCGTCCATGAAACCGATGCCGGGTTTGTTGTCCGATGCGTTCCGCAACACGTAGAACAGGGAGAAGAAAATGGGCATCTGAATCAAGATAGGTAAGCACGAGGAGAAAGGGTTCGTTCCATGCTTCTTGTAGAGGGCCATGGTCTCCCGACTCATAGCCTCCCGCGAGAACTGGTCGCTCTTGCCCTTGTACTTTGCCTGCACCTTCTTCATTTCGGGTGCAAGGTCCATCATTCGTCGCTGTGCCTTGATTTGGCGAACAGTTACGGGAATGAGCAGCGATCGAACGACGACCACCAGCCCGAGTATGGAAAGCACCCAGGCTGCACCGGAAGCCGGATCGAGTCCGATCAGGGTGAAGAGCTGGTGCCAAAGCATCAGCACTAGCTCGACGAGCCAGCGCAACGGCCACAGAATTGTCTCGATGAAATCCACCGTGATCAGGCCTTTCGTGGGGTGGGGCGAACGAATCCGCGGGAACTGAGGGAAAATCTGGGGTGGCGCCGCTCGGGCGCATCATCGATCCCACCGGGGGTCCATGGATTACACCGGATCAATCGCCAAAGTGTGAGGCCAATTCCTGCAACACATCCCTGTCGTTGAAACGCTTCCAAAGCGTAGCGTGAACAACTGGGATAGTACCTGCACACGTCTCCATATAGAGGTGACACGACCCGACGGTAGCCCAGCATAAACGCGATTGCCAGGTTTCTGGGCAGAAGCCACACGGCTTCAGCGAACCACAAAACATATCTCACGACGACACAGCAGGTTCTTCGGCAAGAATCCAACGTTCGACACGATCCAGCGCTCGCTCAATCTCTCTAGCTAGATCAGAAAATTCTGCGCCCGAACTCGCTGGGAGCGCGCGAAATACAATATCTACTCCACTGAAACCGGCAGCAATATGCCGCTGGGCGATTGACTTGAATCGTCGTCTCACCAAGTTTCTCGTGACCGCACCACCGACTGCCTTCGACACAATGAAGCCGAACCGAGCGGGCAACAGGGACTGCGCCTCCCCGTCACCTGATTCATTCGTTTGATGGGGATGACGCAAAACCGCGTGGGTGATGCACAATGCACCACCCACGCGGTAGCCGTTTCGTATGATGCGCCGGTAGTCATCGCCCCGAGTGACTCGGTGCTGCCTGGCTGGCACGATCGTTTGCGTGAAAGCTACGCAGTGAGCTTCGTGCGGCCCTTGCCGCGACGAGCGGCAACAATCGCACGTCCTGCACGAGTGCGCATGCGGGCGCGGAAACCATGCACTTTGGCACGACGACGGTTGTTTGGCTGGAAGGTACGCTTGCTCATTGTGAAGACTCCGTGACTTATGGAATAGATCCCCGACGCTTCAGTGACGAGGAAGTCGAATCTGGGCAGGGCGACAACTGGGTTGCACCCATACAAGGATCCAAAGATACGCTGTTTGCTTGGTTAAGTCAAAGCGTGGCATGTGAGTGTGATGGATTGTGCCGGCGATTTGCCCGGAAGCGTGGAAGGAGTTCCGCATGTTGGGTGTGAGAACTTGCCTGTGGACAATTCTGTGACTAACGTTGGCGCAGGCGTGAGTGCCGGATATTTTCCCGCATCTTTGCGCCTTTCTGCCCTGTCACCCTGTGGATGAATCTGGGGAATCTACTGTTGGTTAGTCGGAAGAATTTCGGAAGTACACGTGACTGAAGAAGACGTGCAACGCGTATGGGCACAGATCACCCATGCTGTGATGAGTGATCCCCAGGTCGGGCCCGCCGTCGGGGCACAGCTTGCACTTGCAGTGCCGCGCGGCATCAGCGCGGGAACTCTATTTCTCGCGGTCCAGCATGAGTTCACGCTGAAACTGCTCGAGAATCGCTTGCGTCCGTCGATCATGCAAGCTGTGTCGGCCATTCCCGATGCGATTGAGATCGAGAGTTTTGTGGTTATCGTCGACGTTGACGCACAACCGGCGATCGACCCTGAGCCCGAGGAAAATCCCGTGTGGCAAAGTCATGTCACGCCAACGCCCTCGGTAGAGCATGTACGCCCCGTTGAGGAACCCCGTCCGCGCCATGGCCAACATGATCTTGCAGACAGTCGTCTCAATGAGAAGTATCGCTTTGATTCCTTTGTCATTGGGCAATCCAACCGATTCGCGCATGCCGCAGCGGTCGCCGTAGCTGAGGCACCCGCTCGAGCCTACAACCCGCTGTTTATCTACGGTGATTCGGGTCTTGGCAAGACTCACCTCCTTCATGCCATTGGTCATTATGCCCGGGAACTCTTTCCTGAAATTCGGGTGAGGTATGTAAGTTCAGAAGATTTCACCAATGACTTCATTAATTCCATCGCGAATAACCAGGGAGCGGCATTTCACGCACGGTATCGAAGCGTCGATGTACTGCTTGTAGACGATATTCAGTTCCTCGAGGGCAAGGCCGAAACTCAGGAAGCGTTTTTCCACACTTTTAACACCCTCCATGACCACAGCAAGCAAGTAGTCATTACGAGCGATGTGCCACCGAAGCAGCTGCGGGGCTTCGAAGACCGGATGCGTTCGCGCTTTGAGTGGGGTCTTCTCACAGATATTCAGGTACCCGATCTTGAGACCCGGATTGCGATCCTTCGAAAGAAGGCAAAGCGTGAGAGTCTCGAAATAGATCACGACATATTGGAGTTCATTGCCTCCAAGTTCACTTCTAACATTCGTGAACTTGAAGGGACTCTGATTCGAGTTACCGCATTTGCGAGCTTGAACCAGCAACGTGTTGATATGCCGTTGGTCCAGACAGTTCTGAAAGACCTCATAACCCTGGATGAGGACAACGAAGTGCAGCCTACTGACATCATCAGTCACACGGCCGAGTACTTTGACCTTGCCCTCGACGAACTGTACGGCCCATCCCGCGCCCAGCAAATTGCAACCGCACGTCAAATCGCGATGTACCTGTGTCGTGAGCTCACACCGCTATCACTGCCGAAGATCGGCCAACTCTTCGGGGGTCGTGATCACACCACAGTGATGTACGCGCACCGAAAGATCACTCAACTCATTGCAGAGCGTCGTTCAATCTTTAACCAGGTAACGGAGTTGACGACGCGCATCAAACAGGCCACACGCTAGCCTCTTCGCATATTCTTAGTTATCCACAGATTGTCGCCTTCTTGTGAATAACTGGGGAGAACTCTGCTGTCCTTGTGTGCAATTCAGGGTTGCCTGTGGAAACTCACACATCCCACGAGAGCCGCAAGATTCCGCCAATCACACGCTCTCCACGGCCGTTGAACAACTCACACTGCTGTAGTTCCCAACCGCTGGCAGCGATCGTCGGAGTTATCCACAGTTTTCACAGCCCTTATTACTATTAACTATCCATTCATATTCCATTGGTCGATCCATCACGTTGTGGATAAACCGGCCCAGGGCCAGGCTCGATCATTCTCTGACTCACGGAGCCAGGAGTGTGCAAAGATTGTCGGGCAACCCTCGATGCTCGAGGATCTGGTTGCAGACACAAGATTGCGCAAGGAGCTGGCATGCGTTTTACCGTCAACCGTGACGTGTTTAGTGAGGCCGTTTCCTTTGCCGTCAAGCTGCTTCCGCAGAGACCTACACAACCGCTGCTCAGTGGTGTCTTGATCGAAGCAGATGGCGGCGAAATAACGCTGTCTTCATTCGACTATGAGACCTCGGCGCGAACAAACGTCATCGCTGAGACTGTGGAACCAGGTCGTGCACTAGTTTCCGGTCGCCTTCTCGGGGAAATTGCTCAGAGGCTTCCTCACGCCGATGTTGAGATTTCGCTGACCGACACGCGTATTCAAGTGCGCTGCGGAGCATCTTCCTTCAGTCTCCCCGCGATGCCTGTTGAGGAGTACCCTCAGGTTCCGAGAATTGACACCGTATCGGGCTCGGTACCTGCTGAAGTCTTTGCGACGGCTATTGCACAGGTATCCCTTGCGGCGTCCAAGGATGACGTAACTCCCGTAATCACCGGAGTTCAGTTTGAGGTTTCGGAAAATGCCCTCACCTTGACCGCAACTGACCGATATCGTGTGGCAACTCGCCGTATTGATTGGCAACCGCTTGGTGGTGACACCACACTCACTGCGCTTGTGCCGGCGAAGGTTGTCATCGAGGTTGGCAAAATGTTCGGTTCCGACGGTACCGTGGAAGTGGCCATCGTGAAGGACTCAGATCGTGAGTTAGTCGCATTCACTGGCGGGAACAAGACTGTGACCTCGCTCCTCATCAAGGGGAACTATCCACCCGTTGGCCGGCTCTTTCCGGAATTCATTGAGAACTACGCGGTTATCAACACCGCCGAGCTAGTGGAAGCGGTCGGCCGCGTAGGTCTTGTCCTGGAGCGTGAGGCAGCTCTTCGGTTCTCTTTCATTGAGGGACAGGTAACGCTGGAGGCGGCAGGTACGGAGACCGCTCAGGCCGTTGAGACGGTTGATGCTCATCTTGTCGGTGATGAGATGATCGTTTCGTTGAAGCCACAGTTCTTGCTTGATGGGCTCAGGTCAACTCATGCGGAGTTTGCACGTATCGGTTTCACTAGAACCGAGAATGCGAGCAAGCCAGGGCCCGTGCTCATCACGAGCCAACGCAGCAAAGACGAAGTGGACGAGCAGAGCTTCCGCTATCTCCTACAGCCCAATCTTCTACTCCGATAGGAGTCCAAGATGCGTGTCACGCATCTCTCACTTAGCAATTTTCGCAATTATGAATCCGCCGAGGTGGGCCTTGCGCCTGGCGTGAATGTGATTGTAGGAGAAAACGGGCAAGGCAAAACCAACCTGGTTGAGGCCGTCGCGTACTTCTCTTCCCTCAGTTCTCATCGGGTAAGCAGTGACGTTGCGTTGATTCGCGCTGGAACTGAATCCGCAGTGGCCCGCATGAGGATTGCCGTTGCGGAGCGGGAAGCCCTTCTCGAGATTCAATTAAACCGCAGTCAGCCCAATCGCGGTCAGATTAACCGCAATCTGGCCAAACCTCGAGATCTCACGAGATGGTTTTCGTCTGTTGTGTTTGCTCCCGAGGATTTGAGTCTAGTTCGGGGAGAACCAGCTACAAGGCGACGGTTTCTTGATGAGGCGCTGGTGGCACGGCATCCGCCACTTTCCGGAGTGATTGCGGATTACGAGCGCGTCGTAAAGCAGAGAAATTCCCTGCTGAAGTCAGCCAGAATCACGGGAAGAAAGGATGCCGTCGAAGCTACCCTTTCGGTCTGGGACGAGCAGCTGATCGAGTTGGGTTCTCGCATTATGTTCGGCAGACGCGCGCTTGTAAGAGAACTGTTGCCTCATTTGGTCTCGAACTACCGCGCTCTGGTGAGGGCGGACCACTTGCCATCCCTTACCCTCCTGGAGTCTGCGGCGCCGAGAGCTCAGGGAGTCAATGTTTCACGTGAAACACTGGCAATTCCTCATGAGCTCGAAGTAGCAAACGAACGGAGTGTTTCACGTGAAACAATCGCAGCGGAATTCGCGGAGTCCCTCGCGTCGGTGAGGCAAGGTGAGTTGGACCGAGGAGTGACTATGGTTGGTCCACACCGCGACGATCTCCATCTTTCATTAAACTCTCTTCCCGTGCGTGGATACGCGAGTCATGGAGAGTCGTGGTCATTCGCTCTGTCACTTCGCCTGTCACTTGCTGCGCTATTGCGCGCGGAATCGCCGGTAGGGGATCCGGTCATCATTCTTGACGACGTCTTCGCCGAACTTGACGCCCGGCGCAGGTCGCGACTCATGGAGGCCGTTGGAGACTTTGAGCAGGTTCTTGTTACCGCAGCCGTAGAGGAAGACCTTCCGTCGGGTGTCAGGGGAAGAAGGATTCACATAGTTTCCGGTCATGTTGCACAGATCACAGACGGGCGGCTCAATGAGGGGGAGCTCAGTGAGCATTAGCAGCGACACAGGGTTTGCCAGCGACGCCTATCTCCGGGCAAAAGCTCATTGGAAAGGATTGCCTCTGCGAAAAGGCCCGGGAAGGAGTCGGGTTGCCTCGGGGAGCGAGCCCTTCGGAGGGGGAAGAGATCCGCAAATGCTTGGTCAGATTCTTGCGGGAACGACCCGTGATCTGGGGTGGAAGCTTGAGCTCGAGCAAGCCCGCCTTATCGCTGAGTGGGCAGTATTTATTGGAGAAACCACTGCCGAGCACACGGAGATCACGGAGTTGCGGGAAGGAACGTTGATTGTCCAGTGTGACTCCACTGCATGGGCCACTGAATTACGTCGCCTGCGCGGCGAGATCCTCACCCGGGTAATGAATGAGTATCCAAATGCGGAGATCCGAGAGATGAAGTTTCTGGCACCAGGCGCCCCAAGCTGGCGTCACGGAAGAAGGTCAGTTCCCGGCCGCGGTCCGCGAGATACATATGGGTAAATAGGGGAGAAACCTGGAAGCGGGCCTGTGAGTTCGAAAGGTCGTTTGGTTCTAATACCGACTTTGGGGCGGCCGATGACAGGTGAACCTTCGTTTCGAGTGAGACTGGGGTGGATCCCGGGCCGAGAACGCCCCTGAATCGCACGAAAAGGCCTGTCCCAGGGCTGCGCATTGATAGGCTTGAGTTCGAAAGTACCCGGCGCGAAATACCACCCTGAAACGCGGGTAGAGGGATACACCACAGTATGACTTTAGAACAGGCCGCGGCCGAACAACAATACGGTGCTGGAGACATCCAGGTACTCGAAGGTCTCGAGGCGGTGCGGAAGCGCCCCGGAATGTACATTGGATCGACAGGACCTCGTGGGCTGCATCATCTTGTGTACGAGATCGTAGATAATTCGGTCGACGAGGCACTTGCCGGACACTGTGACACGATACATGTCACCATTCTTGAAGATGGTGCGGTGAGAGTCGTAGATAACGGACGAGGAATTCCCGTTGATATGCACCCGACAGAGGGCCGCTCCACGGTCGAGGTCGTTCTGACCGTGCTGCACGCCGGCGGAAAATTCGGTGGCAGTGGATACGCGGTTTCAGGTGGGCTGCACGGCGTTGGTTCATCCGTTGTCAACGCACTGTCTTCCCGGTTTGAGGTTCAGGTTAAACGACAAGGTTTCACGTGGAACATGTCGTTCACCGACAGCGTCCCTGACGCACCCCTCGCTCAGGGGACTCCAAGCGATGAGAGCGGAACGACTATTACGTTCTGGCCCAGCGCAGAAATTTTTGAGACGATCGAGTTTGATTACCAGACTCTACGAACTCGTTTTCAACAGATGGCCTTTCTAAACAAGGGTCTGCGAATTTCGCTCACTGATCTGCGGCCCCAAGATCCGGTCGAGAATGAACACGGCGAGTCGGTCGTCCCTGATGCTCCACGTGATGAGTTCAGGTACGAACGCGGTATTGAGGACTACGTTCGTCACCTCAACGCAGCCAAACGAGCCGACTTCGTGCACGATGAGATCATTTCCTTTGAATCCGAAGACACGACTCGGCGAATCTCCGCCGAGGTGGCAATGCAATGGACGACCTCGTACACAGAGAGCGTTCACACCTATGCGAACACCATTAATACCCACGAGGGTGGGACCCACGAAGAAGGTTTTCGTGCGGCACTCACCACACTCGTCAATCGCTATGCTCGCGAAAAGAACTACCTCCGCGAGAAGGATGAGAACCTCTCCGGTGAGGATGTGCGTGAGGGGCTGACAGCCGTACTCTCAGTAAAACTGGGAGAACCGCAGTTCGAAGGCCAGACCAAGACAAAACTTGGCAACACGGAAGCGAAGGCGTTCGTGCAGAAGGTCGTCGGCGATCAGCTGGGGGATTGGTTTGAGCGCAACCCTGGGGCCGCCAAAGACATCATTCGAAAAGCGATTCAAGCTGCAACAGCGAGACTAGCTGCGCGAAAAGCGCGCGAGACCGCTCGTCGCAAGGGGTTGCTTGAGTCGGGTGGAATGCCTGGCAAGCTCTCGGACTGTGCGAGCAAAGACCCGACAATCTCAGAGATCTTCATCGTGGAGGGCGACTCCGCGGGCGGTTCGGCTAAGACCGGCCGTAATCCGGAGACACAGGCGATTCTTCCGCTACGCGGAAAGATTCTGAACGTCGAGAAGGCTAGGCTCGACCGGGCACTCGGCAATGCTGAGGTTCAAGCAATGATCACTGCCTTCGGCGCAGGAATTGGTGAAGACTTCGACCCAAGCAAAGCTAGATATCACAAAATCGTATTGATGGCTGATGCTGACGTGGACGGCCAGCATATTACTACCCTCCTTCTTACCCTCCTATTCAGATATATGAGGCCACTGATCGACATGGGGTATGTCTACTTGGCACAACCCCCGCTCTACCGCATCAAGTGGACGAATGCCGAGCATGAATACGTGTTTAGTGATTCAGAACGAGATGTGAGACTCGCCTCGGGCAGTGAGTCGGGAAAGCGCCTTGCCAAGGAAAGCGGCGTTCAGCGCTACAAGGGCCTCGGCGAGATGAATTACGAAGAATTGTGGGAGACCACGATGAATCCAGAAAGCCGAACCCTGCTGCAGGTCACCATGGACGATGCAGCTGCGGCAGACGAAATCTTCTCCACACTCATGGGCGAAGACGTGGAATCACGTCGAAACTTCATCCAACAGAACGCGAAGGACGTGCGCTTCCTTGACATCTGAGAACCAGACTCCAGAACGCGAATTCGCAGAGACGAGCGCCGAAGAGTCACATCGAATCCATGGCAGAATCGACCAAGTCGATCTGCAGCTCGAGATGCAGCGGTCGTATCTTGACTACGCAATGAGTGTCATCGTCGGACGTGCTTTGCCCGACGTTCGAGACGGTCTGAAACCGGTCCATCGTCGAGTAATCTACACAATGTATGACGGGGGTTATCGACCCGACAAAGCGTTTTCCAAGTGCACTCGAGTCATCGGTGACGTGATGGGTCAGTTCCACCCGCACGGTGATAGTGCCGTCTACGACTCACTCGTTAGGCTCGTGCAACCCTGGTCAATGCGGTATCCGTTGGCTCTAGGACAGGGCAACTTCGGTTCACCGGGCAATGACGGCGCGGCAGCCCACCGTTACACCGAAACAAAGATGTCGCCGCTCGCCATGGAGATGGTGCGTGACATCGATGAAGATACCGTTGATTTTCAAGACAACTACGACGGCCGTACACGTGAGCCAACGGTGCTCACCTCTCGTTTCCCCAATCTCCTTGTAAACGGCTCAGTCGGCATCGCGGTCGGCATGGCCACGAATATTCCTCCGCACAACCTGCGGGAGGTTGCTGAGGCGGCCAAGTGGCACCTGGAGCATCCCGATGCTTCGCGCGACGAGCTCCTTGAGGCGCTAATGGAGCGCGTGAAGGGACCGGATTTCCCTACCGGCGCGCAAATTTTGGGTAGTAAGGGGATTCGCGAGGCCTATCAGACCGGCCGCGGATCGGTCACCATGCGTGCAGTGGTGAGCATCGAGGAGTTGCGAGGGCGCAATTGCCTCGTCGTAACAGAACTCCCGTACCAAGTTAATCCTGACAACCTAGCCGTGAAGATCGCCGACTTGGTGAAGGACGGAAAGATACAGGGTATCGCCGACATTCGAGACGAATCGAGTGGACGCACGGGGCAGCGTTTGGTGATCGTGCTCAAGCGGGATGCAATCGCCAAGGTAGTACTCAACAACCTGTACAAGCACACACAACTACAAGAGAACTTCGGCGCGAATATGCTCGCGATCGTCGACGGTGTGCCACGAACCCTTGCGCTTGACGGCTTCATCACCGCGTGGGCTAGACACCAGATCGAAGTCATCGTACGTCGCACTGAGTTCCGACTGCGCAAGGCCGAAGCTGAGGCCCATATTCAGCGCGGCTACTTGAAGGCGCTCGATGCTCTAGATGAGGTAATCGCCCTTATTCGTCGATCTTCAACAGTTGAGGAGGCCCGTGAGGGTCTCATGGGTTTGCTGGGTGTGGATCAGATACAGGCCGATGCAATTCTGGGCTTGCAGTTGCGACGACTCGCGGCGCTTGAGCGACAGAAGATTCTTGACTTGGCAGCCAAGCTCGAACTGCAGATCCAAGAATTCCAGGAAATACTCGGCTCTTCTTCTGCGCAGCGACAGATTGTTGTGGAAGAACTCGACGAACTGGTTCATAAGTTCGGAGACGAACGACGCACCACCATTCTGCACGGGTACGACGGTGACATGTCGATGGAAGACCTGATCCCCGAAGAGGAGATGGTTGTCACCATTACCCGCGGTGGATATGTCAAGCGCACCCGAATCGACAACTATCGGTCACAGCATCGAGGAGGAAAGGGAGTCAAAGGGGCACAACTTCGCGCCGATGACATAGTCGAACACTTCTTCGTCACAACGACTCATCACTGGCTCCTGTTCTTTACGAACACCGGGCGGGTATACCGAGCCAAAACCTACGAAATCCCGGAGGGTGGCCGCGACGCAAAGGGTCAGCACCTCGCGAACCTGCTCGCACTTGGACCCGATGAGCTCGTCACCCAGGTTCTTGCCCTACGGAGCTTCGATGACGGCGGGTATCTGGTGCTTGCCACTCGCGACGGGTTGGTAAAGAAGACTGCACTCACGGAGTACGACACCAACCGTACGGGCGGAATCATCGCCATTAAACTCAGGGACGGTGACGAGCTCGTTTCGGCCCTGATCGCGACTGCGGAGCACGACGTGCTCCTCGTCTCCAGGCAGGGAATGTCGGTTCGCTTCACCGCGTCTGATCAGGCGCTACGGCCGATGGGCCGGTCTACGAGCGGAGTTCGCGGAATGAACTTCCGCGAAGGAGACGCGCTTCTCACTGCATCGACTATTACCGAGGGCGGCTACGTGTTTGTGGTCACCGAGGGTGGCTACGCGAAGCGCACAGCGGTGAGTGAGTACCGAGTGCAGCAGCGAGGTGGCTACGGGATTAAAGTGGCAAAACTCGACGAAACCCGCGGTGACCTCGTCGGAGGTTTCATCGTCGAGGAGAGCGATGAGGTGCTTGTCGTACTCGCGAGCGGAAAGGTCGTGCGGTCAAATGTGGCCGAGGTTCCTGCGAAGGGCCGGAATACTATGGGAGTCGTGTTTGCGCGATTCCCAGAGGGTGACCGTATCATTGGCATCGCGCGGAATGCGGAGCGTGGTCTTGAGGAGGCCCCGACCGAAGACGCAACAGATCACGCCGAGACAGTCAACACTGGGCCGGATGAACCTAAGGAAGACGTGAATGAGTAATACTGTCGCGGACAAGCTGGCCAAGAAGACGAGAAAAAAGGCGCCGGCGAAGCAAGTTCGTCTGAAACTCGTGTACGTTGACTTCTGGTCGGCCGTGAAGTTCTCTTTTCTGGTGTCGCTGAGCCTCGCAATTGTCGGCGTGGTCGCCATCATTCTGGTGTATACGGTTCTCGTGTCAACGGGGGTGTTGAACCAGCTTGACTCACTCTTCATGGACATTGTGGGCGATCAGAACAGTTTGCTGGCGCTCTTTGGATTCGCTCAGGTATTCGGGTTTGCGATTGTCGTGGGGATTCTGAATGTGATCGTGGGCACCGCGCTTGGCGCGGTCGCTTCGGTCATCTATAACCTCCTTGTTCGAGTAATCGGGGGTTTCCAGCTCGGATTTACGAGCAACTAGGGGTTCACGCGCGAGAGACACGCGCGAAAACCCGACCAAGCACCGCTCGATTTCAGATTTCTCTGGGTTTCGGGTAGAGTCAATTCTTGGTCACGGGGCTATAGCTCAGGCGGTTAGAGCGCTTCACTGATAATGAAGAGGTCCCAGGTTCAAGTCCTGGTAGCCCCACTGATGTTGTCTTTCAGATAGCATTAACCCGCGGGTCCTTAGCTCAGTTGGTAGAGCGCCTGCTTTGCAAGCAGGATGTCGGGAGTTCGATTCTCCCAGGATCCACCACCAGGAAGCCCACCAGCACAGCTGGTGGGCTTCCTTCATATCGTGACGTGATCAGCGCCCCTCGACGATGCCAAGGTCCCTAGACTGAGTGCATGACCGAATGGCGCGAGGATGTTCTCGGAGAGGGCTTCGAGTTTTTGCGACTTGATCTCGGCGAAGACGCAGAAGGCCCGATGGAGGCAACTCTTGTCCGGTCGCTTCCTCGCCCACGGAATTTCTGGGAGCGCGCTCTCAAAGCCCCCCTGCCCCTCAGCGACGTCGATGTTCTGTATGTTCACGGTTGGTCAGACTACTTTTTTCAGCGGAACCTTGCCGAATTCTGGACAGCGCGAGGAGCGAGTTTTTACGCATTGGACCTACGAAAGTACGGACGGAGCCTTCGTGAGGGTCAAACGTCCGGATACGTTGAGGACCTGTCCGACTATGACCTCGAAATTGCCCTTGCCCTGGACGAAATGGGACACGGCCTGGGAGTCAGGCTGGGAGGTGAGAGTAAGGATCGTCGGCTGGTGCTGTTCGGGCACTCCACGGGTGGCCTCACGCTGAGTCTATGGGCCGATAGGCATCGTGGGATTGCCGATGCAGTGATTCTCAACAGTCCATGGCTGGAGTTGCAGTTGAGCAGTGCGGTGCGAAAGGCTCTGGCGCCGGTGGTGAACTTTCGCGCCACACTGAATCCTAGAGAACTCGCGCTTCCGCAGCTCGACCTGGGGTTCTATAAACGCGCGCAACGCATGGTGGCGGATCCGCGCGAGCAGGCTGATATAAATTCTCTCTGGAGGCCGGAAGTCTCTCTGCCCGTCCTTGTCGGGTGGTTTCGGGCCGTCCTCGATGGACACGCTCGTGTGGCCGCAGGCCTCCAGATCGGCGCTCCGGTGTGTGTGTTGCTTTCCGCGAGATCGCAGTTTGGCGTGACCTGGCGGGATGAGATGCTGCGGTCGGACACAGTACTCGATGTCGATCTGATTGCCCGTGCTGCATTGAAACTCAGTGACTCGGTTACGATCGAGCGGATCGACGGAGCGCTCCACGACGTGTTTCTCTCCGAACCCCTCGCGAGGAAAGACGCATATATCCGACTTTCGAGATGGGTATCCGGCTGGAGTGCGGCGTACGCGTCGGCCTGACGGCGACACCCGAGGTGAACGTGGCAGGCTAGGCTCTTGTTATGGATCTACGGGTGGCAGCCTACGCGGTAGTGGAGAGGCGTGGGAAGATCCTGCTTACCCACTGGCGCCGAGGGCACCTGCATGGGTGGACGCTGCCGGGAGGTGGGATCGATCACGGCGAGGATCCGAGAGACGCTGTTGTTCGCGAAGTGCTTGAGGAGACCGGACTTGAGGCTCGAGTGGGAAAACTCCTGGGCGTCGACTCCCGGGTCATGGTGCGAGAAGAGGTTCCAGAGGGTACGCCGCCAGAGCTTCACACTATCCGTATTGTTTACCGTGCCTCGGTGAAAGACGGTCCGCTCCGTCACGAGATAGATGGATCTTCCGATGAAGCGCGATGGGTGGCCATTCGTGATATTCGGTCATTGCGCACCCTGTCGCTTGTGCAGACGGGGATTCGGATGGCCGGGATAGACCAGCGTGGGCGTGCGAAACAGGGCGGTCAACGTCGCGCCGGAAAGACCCCACCGAAGTAGTCAGATAGCCTCGTCCGCATATGGCCCGAAAGCCCAAGACACAACAAAAGTGCGGGGGCGGCCGACGCCACCCCCGCACCAAAGATCCAACTCAGGGCTATAGCTCCCCTTCGGGGGCCACCCACAGCTCATCGTCGCTGCGGAATGCCTGCCACAGGGCGTAGCCGACACCTGCAGCAGCAACGACTCCGAGTCCGATTGCGATCACGCTGCCCGCGCGACGCTTCTTTGCGGGCTTCAACAGACCGCGCTGTTCGCCGAATGTGCGAAGTTGCTTGGCTGCGTCGCGGCTCTCCATCTGCTCAAGTGTGCGAACGGTATTGGCGAGGGCTGTCGCCACCATGGGTGCCGCGACTCGCCTCACCCGGTCCGCAGCGCGGTGGGCTGCAACGACACCGCGGTCAATCGTGGGTCGAACGCCTTCGATCGCATCGTTCACCCGGGGGGTGACATATTCGTCGCCCAGATTTCTCGCCTGACGGCCGGCCTCTTGCAATACCGATCCTGCGTGACCAAGAACGATGCGTTGCTCTTCGAGCAACTCCTCGGCGTGGGAGCGCAGACGCTTAAGTTCGCGACGACGCTTTCGTGAGAGTGACATAGAAACCTCCGTTGCCTGTGCGGGCTTTCTATCAAAACTACACTGACGTCGGCCGAGATGGGCGGACAAGTGTGTGGAATTCACAGGGGAAAGCTAGCGAACAGCCGATGAACCGTGCGTCGAGGACAGTGGGGAGGACGTAAACTTGCAGGCATGACTGTACACACCGCTGTTGCGACCATCCACACCAACCACGGCGACATCGTGCTGAACCTCTTTGGGGATCACGCCCCGAAGACGGTGAAGAACTTTGTGGAGCTTGCTCAGAAAGGCTTCTATGACGGGGTAATCTTTCACCGCATCATTGAGGACTTCATGATTCAAGGCGGCGATCCCACCGGCACGGGCACCGGAGGACCGGGGTACGTGTTTGATGATGAGATTCACCCCGAACTTGCATTCACTCACAAGTACCAGCTGGCGATGGCGAACGCAGGCAAGCGTCCTGATCTCACCGGTCGGCTCGCAGGTACCAATGGCTCACAGTTCTTCATCACGACGACCGCTCCCGGATGGTTGACTGGTAAGCACACTATCTTCGGCGAGGTCGCGAACGATGACTCGAAGGCTGTGGTTGACGCCATTGCTGCTGTACCGGTTGGCGCTATGGATCGTCCGAACGAAGATGTCGTAATGACCAGCGTCGAGATCACCGAGGTCTAAACAGGTGTCGAGGGATGCATCCGGGCCGCAGTTCGGCGAACGGGCCGAGTTCGGCCCGGATGACATCTGTTTCCGTCACCCTGATCGACCGAGCTTTACCCTGTGCCAACGATGCGGTCGAACCATCTGCGCAGAGTGTCAACAGGTCTCCGCAGTGGGGGTGCTCTGCACTGACTGTGTGAAGCAGACCCAACCCAGTGTTGCTCAGCGTGCGCGGCGATCGACACGCGTCACTGCGCGAAGACTGGCCTCTCCTGGCACACCGATCATCACCTATAGCATTATGGCGCTGTGCGGTCTCGTGTTCGCCGCCCAAGTGCTTAGCGCGAATTTTGGGGGCAACGAAGTCACCCGCGCACTCTGGTACGCACCCCTGTATTCCATGCCGCAACTTTTCGAGCCGTGGCGGATGCTTACAGCGATGTTTACCCACTCAACAGGGTTTGTGTTCCACATTCTCTTCAACATGCTGGCTCTGTGGCTTTTTGGTCGAAACCTCGAGCAGATGATCGGTCGAGGCGCATTCCTGCTCCTCTACATTTTTTCCGGCCTCGGTGGATCTCTCGGGGTCATGCTCTGGGCCTATGCCGACGTCCAATCGCTCCAGGTTGCGACTGTGGGCGCTTCAGGTGCAATCTTTGGTCTCCTCACAGCAACGCTCGTGGCCTACAAAGCAGCACGCGTCAATGTCACGTCTCTCGCGGTGTTGATCGCCATCAACTTTGCTATCGGGCTGCTTCCGGGAGCTTCAATTTCGTGGCAGGCACATTTGGGCGGCATGATCGTTGGCGGAATCACCATGTGGCTGCTGCTGTCGACACGCGGCCCGCGAAGGAAGGGTCTGCGGCTGGCGTCGCTGCTTGCCACAGCTACGGTGCTCTGCGTGACGTCGGGCCTATTCTTCGTACTCCCACCGATCGCGGTGGGTTGGTAGTTATCCACAGATTCATCCCCACCTGGGGAGAATTACACCTGTGTCATTCCCTGAAGATGGGTGAGTTTCTTACTTCCACCAAGGGGTCATGAGGAAACCGATGAGGACGAGACCAAAGCCCACGAAAATGTTCGCCTGCCCGAATGCCGGGATCGGGAGTTGAACGGTCGAACTCGTGATGTAATACAAGACGATCCAGACGAGCCCTAACAACATGAAGCCAAACATTACTGGCTTGAACCACACTGGGTTCGGTAGGTCACTTGGTTTCGCCATCGCCTGATCGGAGCGGTTCTCGACCGCATTCGACTTGCGCTTACTCACATCTTTGCCCGCAGCTGCCATGGGAAAGAGTCTACCTGGAGCTTCTCCCGGTCTCACAGCCGAGCGAAATAGAATGTGGGAATGGGTAACGCATCCGACCAGCGCGACTTCGCAGTCGTCGGCTCGACGCCTCGAGCCCCCCGTCGGCGCGCCAAGCTCAGCCCGTTGACCGTTATCGGTGAACTGCTGTTTGTCAGTGGGCTTGCGGTCGGTGGCTACCTGGTGTGGCAGCCTTGGCAGACAGAGGTCGTCGTGACCGAGAAGCAGGTCGAGCTCTCGGCGCTCGACTCGGCGGCCTGGGCTGAGGCAGCAGAAGAGCAACCCGCTGAGTGGAGCGGTGAGATTGCGGTAACCGAGAAGGTTGCCCCGGCGGATGTCTTCGGTGTGCTGTATGTTCCCGCGTTCGGGTCGAGCTACGCGAACCGCATGGCTGAGACCACCGATTGGTGGACGGTACTGAACCTCGACGAAAAGGGGATCGGGCGTTACGAGACGACCCAGATGCCGGGTGAACCGGGCAACTTTGCCGTCGCCGGGCATCGATCCGGGCCCCTAATCAACTCATTCAAAGAGATCATGAACCTCCGTGTGGGTGACCCAATGTACGTCGAGACCGCGCAGGGCTGGTATACCTATCGTTTTAGATCGTTCGAGTACGTCTGGCCCAGTGAGGTGGACGTGTTGAATCCATTTCCGCGGCTCACAGGTGCCCCGGGGGTGGATCAGATCCTCACCCTCACTACCTGTCATCCGAAGGACGCAGGAGACGCTGAGCGGGCGATTGCGTACGCGGTGCTTGAGAGCTTTCAGCCGCTCAGCGCGGGTCCACCCACCGACCTCAGCGCAGTGAATCCTACTTTCGGGGGTGTGACAAGCTAGTGTTTTCGTTGATCTGGAGATTTTTTCCCGGCCCCTGGTGGCTGAGGGTGTTCGTGATGCTCGCGGTGCTTGCGGCTGTGGTCTACACCCTCATCGTGTTTGTGTATCCCTATGTTGCTACCCTCTTGGTGACGCAAGAAACGACGGTGGAGTGATGACTCGCATTCTGGTAATCGACAACTACGACAGCTTCGTTTATACGCTGAACGGGTACTTGCAGCAGCTTGGCGCAGAGACTCAGGTGATCCGCAATGATGACGTGAGCATCGGCGAACTGGAGCAGCTGGTCTCCGAATTCGACGGTGTTCTCATTTCCCCAGGACCCGGCACCCCCGCGGATGCCGGGGTTTCGGTACCCATGGTGGGCATCGCCCTGCGAACGGCCGTGCCGGTGCTGGGTGTCTGCCTCGGGCATCAGGCGATCGCTGAGGCGCTTGGCGGAACGGTGACGCACGCTGACGAGCTCATGCACGGGAAGGTATCTCGAGTGCATCACACGGGTGATTCCTTCTTCGAAGGGGTCGCATCGGAGTTCTCGGCAACTAGATATCATTCGCTTGCCGTGGTGCGGGATACCGTGCCCCAGGATCTCATCGTGACTGCGGAGACTGCTGGAGGTGTCGTGATGGCGCTGCGCCACCGAGAGCTACCCATCTACGGCGTGCAGTACCATCCGGAGTCGGTGCTCACTGAGGGTGGGTATCAGCAGCTCGCGAATTGGCTCGTCGCGTGTGGCGCCGTTAACGCAGCGGAGATCGCCGCCACACTGTCGCCCCTGCTTACCACGGAGGCCGAACGCTAGGCCGAGCAGTACTCGATCTCGACCTGCGAGCCCTGCGGCTGCTGTCCCACAATTGATTGCTGCACGACGGGGACCCCGGCCTGCTGAGGGCAGCCCGGGTTCGGCTTCACGCTGGTGATGAGTCGCAAGCCCTCGAGCATTGCAGTTGCGGCCTGAATTGACTGCCCCGTCACATCCGGCACAATGACCATGCCGCTCGACACCGTCACATCAACCGCCCTGCCGCGAGGGAGAGGGCTGCCTGGTTCGGGGGTGACCGCCAGGACGCGATCTGTTGGCGCGTCAGAGTTGTCTTGTTTGGTGATCATTCCGACGGTCAAACCGAGACCCTCGAGAGCAGTTGTGTACTCGGCAAGGTTCATATTCGCGATCTCTGGAACTTCGGGCGACTCTGGACCCGTAGAGATGTACACACGAATCGTCGTCTCAGTGGTCACGCGGACGCCGGCGGCAGGATCTGTGCGAATTACATGATTGGCCGGAATCTCTTCGTCTGATATCTCCGTCGGCACGGGCACGAGGCCAAGCTCCGACAGCGCATCGAAGGCTGCGTCGCGCTCGACGCTGATCAGATCGGGAACCTCTCTCGTGTTGGTCGGAGCAAACGACTTCGGCGCAAGCGCTGCCAACCAAAACACGACCGCGGCGACCACGGCGATCACGGTGAGGATCGCCACCCAGATCCACATCACCGGGGGTCGGCTCTGTGAACGGGCGGTGGTGCCTCCCTCAGAGAGACGTCGGAGTGCTAAGTCTGATTCCGATGTCTCCTCGCCGCCGGTGAAGAGAACCGGTGCCTGCTCGTCACCCGAACCCAGCTTCGGCATGATGCCGTCACGGGCGAGTCGAAGAGCGTCTCTGAACTCGGAAGCGGACTGAAAGCGGCGAGCACGGTCTTTCGCCAGCGCGTGCAGAATAACCCGGTCGAGTTCGGGGGAGACCTGCGGATCTCGTTGGCTCGGGGTCTGAGGTCGCTCGCTGACGTGTTGATAGGCGACCGCTACCGCCGTCTCGCCGCGAAAAGGCACGTCGCCGGTGAGGAGTTCGTAGAGCAAAATCCCTGTTGAGTAGAGATCAGTTCGCGTATCAACAGTCTCACCCTTTGCCTGTTCGGGAGAGAAGTATGCGGCGGTGCCGAGGATGGCCGTCGTTTGCTGGACCGTTGATGAGGTCTCGGACACCGCGCGCGCGATTCCAAAGTCCATGACCTTGACCTGACCGGTTCGGGTAATCATGATGTTTGCAGGCTTGATGTCGCGGTGGACGATGCCGGCCCGGTGGGAATACTCCAGCGCAGTGAGAACCGATTCAACGACTCTGCACGCCTCGGTCGGTGACAACCGCTCCACCGAGGTCAGCTCTCGCAGGTTCTGCCCGTCGATGAACTCCATGACAATAAACGGAAGTCGCTGCGGGCCGTCGGCCGTTTGAATCAGGTCGTCACCGGCGTCAAGCACTCGAACGACGCTCGGATGCGCGAGCCGAGAGGCCGATTGCGCCTCCTGCCGAAAGCGCAATCGGAACGCTTCATCGCCCGCGAGGTTGGCGCGCATGATCTTGATGGCAACCTGGCGTCCCAGCTTTGTGTCGGTGCCCCGGTAGACCGTTGCCATCCCACCCTGGCCAATGAACTCGCCGATCGCATACCGACCAGCGAGGATGCGCTGCTGGCTGGCCTGGGGGGTCTCAGTCATCGGTCACCTCTCTCGCGATCGTCGCAGTGGGTTCTAGTTTAGGGGCGGGTGGGTCGTGGAAGTGCCCACAAGGGAGCAGCGGATCAAGGTTAGTCAGCGGGATTTGGGGCCGGTTCGGGGCCGGGGGTCGGCGCGGCGACTACCATGGTCACGGGGTCTGACGCCGGCGAAGTGCGGGTGACCGACGAGCCGTTTCCACAAGTCACCGTGTAGCTCACGCTCATTTGCCCGTCGGGCTGAGGTGGTGAAATCTTGTTTGCCGTCACGGTCACGCTCGGGGTTGGAACGGAGCCCGGTGCTGTACCATCACCAGTCACGGTTACGTTGTAGGCCTGGATGGTAAGGCCGGTGGGGCATGCGGGCACGTCCCAGCTGACGGTTGCGGTGCCACCGGATTCGACGGTCGGGCTGCTCGTGCGCGGAGCCGCCGGCTTTGCGGGATCGCCAAACGGCACCGTGTAGGTCAGTGTGATCGGCTGGTCGAGCTTCACGCGGGCACCGGTGGGGTTCACGTCGGTCACGAGGTTGACCTGATCGTCCGGCCCCGGGCTGCCGGGTTGTGAGCTGACGTTGGTAAAGCCCAGACCGCGAAGGTAACCAATAGCTTCTTCCACATTGGTGCCGACGACGGCCGAGGCCTCGACAGCGGCGGTCTCTGCGGCAGTCGTTGTTGGCGTCTTGGTGGTGGTGGGCGTCGAGGTCTGCGTCGTAGGAGGCTCGTCGTTGCCCGAATTGCTCGCAGACCAGAGTGCGACCGCCGTACCCGCACCGATCAGTACTAACAAGATGAGCAGCGTGATCAGCGGCCAGGTCCAGGGGCTGCGCTTCTTCTTCTCGAGACTGCCATCGTCTTCGTTTTCGTCGAGAGTCGGCGTGATCGAAGCCCCTCCGGCCAGCATGGTGGTCTGGGGAAGCGCGGTCGTGGCCGCGTCAGAGAACCCAGTCTGAGACATCACGACTGTTGCGGCGGCGTCCGCCCCCGCCACGGCGGGTACATAGCTGGCGGCAAGTGCTAGGTTGCCGCGATGGAGTGCGGTGGCAGCCTGTGCGAGCTTCGCCGCGGTCTGCGGGCGCTCATCAGGATCCTTTGCCAGGCAGGCCATGACCAGGCGCTGCACCGGAGCCGGAACATCTGCAGGTAGTGCAGGCGGCGCATCGTTGATCTGTGCCATCGCAATTGCCACTTGAGATTCGCCAGTGAAGGGGCGCTTGCCCGCGAGGCACTCGTACGCCACGATGCCGAGCGAATACAGGTCGGTCGACGGGGTCGCTGTGTGGCCGCTTGCCTGCTCGGGTGCCAGGTACTGCACGGTGCCCATCACCTGCCCAGTGGCGGTCAGTGGCACCTGGTCGGCGATCCTTGCGATGCCGAAGTCGGTGATCTTGACGCGTCCTTCGGGCGTGATCAGCAGGTTACCCGGCTTGATGTCGCGGTGCACGAGGCCAGCATCGTGCGCAGCCTGCAGCGCCGTCGCGGTCTGCGCGACGATGCCGAGCACGCGATCCGCCGGCAGGCGGCCCTCGCGCTCGATGATTGTCGATAGCGGCTCGCCCGGCACCAGTTCCATCACGATGTATGCGGAGCCCTGCTCCTCACCGTAATCAAAAACGTTCGCGATGCCCTCATGGTTGACAAGCGCAGCGTGACGCGCCTCTGCGCGGAATCGCTCGAGGAACCCGGGGTCCCCCATATATTCGTCCTTGAGGATCTTGATGGCGACGGTACGCCCGATGATGCTGTCGGTCGCCTTCCACACCTCGCCCATTCCGCCGATGGCGATTCTCGAGCTCAGCTCGTAGCGCCCGCCGAACGTTACCCCTGCCACTGGTCTCATTGGCCTAACACCGCTTCCATCACTTGTTTTCCGACTGTAGTGGGCAGATCATAAGAACTCCCCAAGAAACTCTGGGCGGCCCCGCCGCCATCTGCGATTACCACGGCAATTGCCACCTCTGGGTTCTCGACCGGAGCGAAACCGGTGTACCAGAGGGTGAAGGGGCGATCCGCACCGTTCGCATCAACACCGTTCTCGGCGGTGCCAGTCTTTCCAGCGACACGCACGCCCGGGATCGCCGCTACGTGGCCGGTGCCATCCGTGTCTCCCACCACGCGTTCCATCATTGAAGTGAGCGCCGCAGCGGTCTCCTTCGAGATCGGTGTGCTGAGCTGCTCAGGCTCGAACTGCTTTTCTACGCGCAGATCCGGAGTGATGACCTGGTCGACCAGGTAGGGCTTCATCACCACGCCGTCGTTGGCGATCCCTGCAGACACCATAGCCATCTGCAGCGGGGTGGAGCGCACGTCGAGCTGGCCGATTGAGGCAAGCGCAACCTGCGCGTTGTCGAGGGGCGCCGGAGAGGTGCTCGGTGTGACCACGAGAGGGATCGAGAGTTCCTGGTCAAATCCAAACTCTCGCGCCATCTTCGGTACTGCGTCGCGGTCCATGCTCATTGCGAGTTCGGCGAACGGAATGTTGCACGAGAGAATCATTGCCTGCATCAGACTGACGGAGTCCCCTGACCCGCACGTGGTGCGGGATGCGTTCTGCATGGTGGCGCTCGACTGCGGCAACGACAGTGTCGCTGGGTTGGCGAACGTGCTGTCGGGGGTCGCGGTGCCGTTTTCTATCGCTGCGGCTGCGGTGAGCAGTTTATAGGTGGATCCCGGGGGGTACAGATCGCCCCCGATCGCACGATTGAGCAGTGGCCGAGACGGATCAGCCTCGAGTTGGCGGTAGTTGGTGATGATCTCGGCGTCGTTGTTGGTTGAAAGGAGGTTCGGATCAAAACTGGGTGTCGTTACCATCGCCAGCACGCGACCGGTTGCGGGTTCGATCGCCACAACGGCACCCTCGTATCCGGCCATTGCATCAGCCGCAGCTTGCTGCACAACCGGGTCGAGAGTCGTCTCGATCGAGCTGCCCTGCGGCTTTACCCCGGTGACGGTTCGCACGATCCGCGTGAAGAACTGGGCGTTGCCGAGCCCAGAAAGTTCCTGATTCATCGCCTGCTCAAGTCCGGTGGTTCCCTGGGTACGCGAGTAGTACCCAGTGACCGAAGCGAACAACGGTCCGTTCGTGTATTGCCGAACGAATCGGTAGTCGTCTTGTGTGGCCGTCGAGTATGCGATGGGATCGCCATCCACCAGGATCGAGCCTCGCTCAATCTTGTAGGTGTTCTTCAGGGTGCGACCGTTGAGTTCATTTGCTCGGAGTTCGTCGGCAGAGACGAACTGAATCATGGTCACTGCAAAGAACAACACGATAAACATGCCGAATACGGTGCGGGTGAGGTTCTTCAACTGCTTATTCATGCACGGATCACCAGCTTCGGTCGGTTGCGCACTGAGTTCGAGAGGCGCAGCAACAACGCAATAATGATCCAGTTAGACACCAGCGATGAGCCGCCGGCGGCAAGAAATGGCGCGGTCAGACCGGTGAGCGGTATGACACGCGTCACGCCTCCCACCACGATGAAGATCTGCAGCGCGAGGGCGAAGCCGAGTCCGGCGGCGAGGAGCTTTCCGAAGTCATCCTGCCCCGCGAATCCAATGCGCAGGGCACGACCGACCAGCACGAGGTAGGCCCCGAGAATGACAAACAGCCCCACAAGTCCGAGTTCCTCGCCGAGGCTTGGGATGATGTAGTCGCTCTGAGAGAGCGGGGTATCACCGGGATAACCCTGCCCCAGGCCCGTGCCGGTCATCCCGCCGTTTGCCATACCAAATAGCCCCTGCACCAGCTGGAAGCTTGCGCCGAGTGGATCGGAGAAGGGGTCAAGCCAGTTTGCGAAGCGGTTGCCTACATAATCGAGGACCTGGCTGGCGAGGATGCCGCCAGCGAGGAAGAGCCCGACGCCGAGCACGATCCATCCCACGCGCCCAGTGGCGACGTACAGCATCGAGAGGAACAGCCCGAAGTAGAGCAGGGAGGTGCCGAGGTCGCGCTGGAACACGAGCACCGACATGGCAATGAGCCAGAACGCGACGAGAGGGCCCAAATCTCGTCCTCGGGGAAAGCGTATGCCGGCGAACTTCTTGCCCACCATCGACAGCGCGTCTCGATTGCGCACGAGGTATCCGGCAAAAAAGATTGCCAAGAGGATTTTCGCGATTTCACCCGGCTGGAACGAGAAGGAGCCAATGAAAATCCACACGCGGGCGCCGTTGATCTCGCGTCCGATCACGGGAAGCATCGGCAGCAGCAACAGCACGACCGCCGCGAGTCCGGTCAGGTACGTATACCGGAACAGCACCAGATGGTTACGGACGAGGGCGACGACCGCGATCGCGACCACGATCGCGACGGTTGACCACACCAGTTGCCGGACGGAGACCGCTTCCCACCCGATGAGGTCTTTGGAGAGATCGATGCGGTAAATCTGCGCAATACCGATGGTATTGAGGAGCGTTGCGAGGGGCACAATCAGGGGGTCGGCGTCGGGGGCCACTCTCCGGACCACCACGTGCAAGGCCAACACGGAGAGCACGAAGGCGACACCTGCGGGGAGCAACATGGTGGAGAGCTCGCCGAGTACGGTGAGATCGATAATCACGACCGCGCCGATGCCAATCACCAGTGCGAATAAGACTAAGGAGAGCTCGAGACCCCGAAGCAGTCGTGGCTGTCGAAGCGCGGTAATGCGCTGCAAGACCGTCTCGCTCGTGCGTGTGGTGTCGTAGCCTTTTGACTTGCTCACGGATCCACCCCCAGACGTAGCACGATCTCACGGGCCTCTGCGAGAGAGCTTGCACTCAAGGTGCGCTCCACTTGGCGTTGCTCGAGTCCGCCCAGCGAATCCAGCGGGATCCCGGTGTCTTCCGCCTCCGAGCTGAGCGAGAGCGTCCCGATTCCCTGCTGGACACCGCGGTAAATGATCACCGTATCGCCATCGGTGCCCACGTAGTACAGACTCTGGGTCCACTGGTAGCCGAGAGCCAGCGCCCCCACGATAACGGCGGCGACCGCGAGCAGTCCGACGGCCCAGATCGCGCGCCGTCTTCGGTTACGTCGTTTCGTTTCGGCGATAAGTTCTGCGAGGTACTCATCGATTCGGGGTTCGAAGTGGCTCTCGGCAGCCGGCGAGGCGCGTCGAATAGTGCGTCGGCGTGACAGCAGCCGGGTACGACTCGTGCTGACTTCCTCGTCGGACGTCTCGGTCGTTGCGGATCCGGCGAACCGCGGGCCAGGCATTTCGGCAGCGGTGAGAGGGGCGGCCAAGGTTTCGACGAGCACCACGGTTACGTTGTCGGGGGCACCGTGTGCCAGCGCCTTGTCGATGAGCTGATCCACCGCACCCTGGAGCGAAGGGCGACGCTGCAAAATCTTCTCGATATCGGCGTCTTCAACGTATCCGCACAACCCATCGGAGCAGAGCAGCCACAGATCATCGGGCCTGGTCTGCAGCACACTTGTGTCGATCTTGGGCGAACTATCAACGTCGCCAAGCACGCGCATCAGCACTGAGCGCCGGGGGTGCGTCTTCGCCTCATCTTCGGTGATTTGCCCGCTGTCGACGAGGTGCTGCACGAACGTATGATCCCGAGTGACCTGCTTGAATTCGCCGTCCCGCAGCAGATAGAGGCGAGTGTCGCCAATGTGCGCCAATGAAAGCTGATCTCCGACGGTCATGAAACCGGTGAAGGTGGTGCCCATGCCCGAAAGCTCTGGACGTTCGCCGACGGTCGCGCGCAGCATGCGATTCGCCCGCAGCAACTGGTCGGCTAGGTGCTCGCTAGAGGCTTTTGCCTGCGCAGCGGTAGGGGCGACGGGATCACCATTGAGGTCGAGCTGCCCCGTCTCCGTGTTCGCATCCAGCTTCGCGAGGGCGCGGGTCGTGAGCGCGGAGGCCACGTCGCCCCCTGCGTGCCCGCCCATGCCGTCAGCCACGAGAAACAACCGGTCGCCAGCAAATGCCGAATCCTGGTTATTGGATCGCACCATCCCCACATGGGAACCAATGGCGCTCGCGTACCCGACGGTCACTCTTATGGCCTCAACTCGAACGTTGTGGTACCGATGGTGATCGGCGTGAACACCGGCACAGTTACTGTTCCCGTTACGCGGGTGCCATCGAGTTTCGTGCCGTTCGTCGAATCAAGGTCGGTCAACAGCCACTGATCGCCGTTGCGTGCGAGTCGCGCGTGATAGGTCGAGGTGTACTCGTCAACAATCACGAAGGTTGAATCGGCGCTGCGCCCGATGGTGATCATCTCGTCGTCGAGCGGGATCGCGGTGCCAGCGGCGACACCGGAGGTGATGACGAGGGTCGCGGCCCGTGATTTGGCATTTGCTGGGGGGAATGCACCGCCACTCGCAGAAACAAGCGGCGGTGTGGCTGGTTGCGTGTTGCCCGTCGGAATCGGTGCGGGCGTCGGGGTAGCCTGATGCCCATTGGGTTGGCGTGCTGCTCCGTCGCTCGGCAGCTTTCGCACGGGAGCTCCGAAGAGGTCGCTCCGCAGGGCGTAGACGATTGCGAAAATGAACAGCCACAGCAGCAGTAAGAAACCAATGCGCAGTATCAGGAGGGTCAGTTCGCTCACATTCCCCTCCAAAAATCCTGCTCAATACCGGCTTGAGCCGAGCGTTCGCCGGAGCCGTTGCGCTCCGCCGGGCGAGGTGGGCTGGCCTGCTGCTGTGCGGAACGGACCGGGACGAGGAGAAAGCGCAGTGTCGTCTGGCCGATGGTGATGACCGTATCGGGGTTCAGCGCCGCTTCGCGAAATCGCTGGCCGTTGATTTTCGAACCGTTGGTGGAGCCTAGGTCGCGAGCGATGCCTGAGGTGCCATCCCAAATCAACTGCAGGTGCTGCCGGGATGCTGCCGTGTCGGTAATGCGGATGCCCGCGTCACTTCCACGACCCACAACGGTCGTGCCGCGGTGCAATTCGTGCTGGACGCCGTCGACCTCTATCATCGGCGTCCAAGCCACCCGACCCTCGACCTGTGCCGCATCAATCTGTAGCACGCCCGTGGTAAGGGAATTGTCGACGCGGAGCTCGACATCGGCCTCACCCAGAAGCTGATAACCCTGCCGCTTCGCATGCTTGTTCACTACCCCGATCAGTTCACGCTCGAGGGTGCCTCCCAGGCTCTTGAGGCGTGTTGCGTCAGGGGAGGACAAGCGTACGACGAAGCGGTTAGGGGCGAGGACGCGATCGCGATCCACAATCACCGAACCAATCTCAAGCTCGCGCTTGAGGCCGGAGGCGATCTCTACGGGCTGCACTCCGGAACGAAATGTGCGAGCGAAGGCGCCGTTCACGGCACGCTCGAGACCACGTTCAACGCTGTCAAGAATGCCCATGGTGTTCGCCCCCTTCTCGTGCATCTCAGTCGTCGGTCCTCACTGTCGCCCCCGGCGTGCAGGCGCGTGAACGCCCGCCGACAGGTTTCGGCGTGTGGGCCCATGCTACCTGCACAGGCTTTGCGCACGCCTAAACCTGGCCGAGGAGCGTGGTGACGTTGAACCACCACAAGCGGGAAGCATGGCAGACTGTGGGCATGAGCGTGGGGGACGCAGCGAGGCACGCAGGAATACCAGCGGGCGAAGTGATGGCGCGGAATGCGGTCACGGTTCTCGGGCCGGGGCACGGCCCCGTCGTGGTGTTTGGCCACGGCTATGGCACCGATCAATCGGTGTGGGAGGGCATTGCCGAGCGGCTCGCGGAGGAGCACCAGGTCGTGCTGTTCGACTACGTGGGATCAGGAAGATCCATGCTTGCCGCGTATGACGAACAGCGGTACGACTCTTTGCATGGTTACGCGGAAGACCTCATCGAGGTGCTCGACGCGGTCGGCGTTTCGAACGTGCTGTTTGTAGGCCACTCAGTGAGTGGCATGATCGGCGCCCTCGCCGCAATTCGGAGGCCGGAGCTGTTCAGCACCCTGCTGATGATCTCTGCATCTCCGCGGTACCTCGACGACGATGACTACCGTGGTGGATTCAGCAAGGCAGACGTGACGGGGCTGCTTGACGCGATCGATGCAAATCAGCTGGCTTGGGCGAGCTCACTGGCTCCAGCCGTCACCGCCCGTCCCGATCGACCCGAGATTACCGAGCGGGTGCGTTCGCAGTTTGCGGCGACAGCGCCGCGCGTCGCGACCCACTTCGCGCGCGTCACCTTCCTCAGCGATAATCGTCACCGCTTGGGAGAGATTCCGGTTCCGTGTGTGGTGTTGCAGTCTCAGGGCGACATCATTTGTCCGCCTAATATTGGGGCGTACCTTCGCGACCGCATTCCCAACTGCAGCTTGATTGAACTGGATGCATCTGGCCACTTTGTACATCTGACTGAGCCGGGGCTGATCGAGACGTATATCCGGGCCGCGCTGTGAGCGGCGATGGACTGCTCGAAAACGCACCGGTTGCCCTTTGCGCAACGAGTCTCAACGGCGAGATACTCGCGCACAACCCAGTCTTGCCGCAATGGCTGGGTTTGAGCGGTACGCGCGGAACAGCGGGTCTTGTCGGTCGAAACCTGATCGACTGGCTCACCCCCGCCGGGAGGCTGCTCTACGAGTCGCGCCTCATGCCCGAGCTCATGCGGAGCGGATACGTACGTGAGGTCGTCATTGAAGTCAGGGGCCGCAATGGTCAACCGGCCTCGGTGATTCTCAATGCGAACCTCATCGAGCAACCGACCGGAGAGCGTCGGGTGTATGTTGCACTCTTCGACGCGGCAACCAGAATCGCGTTCGAACGCCAGCTCGTGGAGGCGAGGCGTGCCGCCGATCTCGCCAGCTCGCAGCTGAGGCTGCTGCAGGAGGCCACGAGTCGGCTAGCGGTGGCGAAAGGTCTTGATGACCTCGGCCTTACCCTCACGGACTCGTCGGGGCGGGCCACACAAGCTGCCTGGACCACGGTCAGGATCATAGATACCCAGCAGCCCGGCTCAGTCCTTGCGGAGCACACTTGGGGAAGCCGGCCTGGCGGGATCGAGCTCTTCGGCAGTGCTCCCATTCCTGCTGAGATGGTTGTGTGTCGAAACGCAGTGGATATTCGTTTGACGATGCCCGAGGCCGCCGAGGCTCTTCGGGCCGCGGGGGTGGAGTCGCTGGTCGTCACTCCGATTGTTCGCGCCGGAGATGGCGAGACCGTGGTTCTTGGCGCGATCCACTCGTGGTTTCGTCGCAGCCGTAGTCTGGAAGCTGATGTGCTCGATACCCTCCAGGCGCTCGCCGGTCAGGCCGAGCGAGTAATTGAGCACCTGCAACTGCAGGATCGCGTGCGCCATCGCTCGTTGCACGATGTGCTTACCGGACTGCCGAATCGACAGTTGTTCGAGGAACGGGTCGGCCAGATGCTCACAGAATCGCGGCGTACTGCCTCGTCGGTCGCGGTGCTGTTTCTCGACCTTGACGGATTCAAAGCCATCAATGATCAGCTCGGTCATCGGGTTGGTGACGACGTGCTTGTCAGTGTCGCCGGGCGTCTGCGTGAGGCGTGTCGGGCGGGCGAGATCGTGGCCAGACTGGGCGGGGACGAGTTCGTGATCGCAATCGCACACGAGAATGAGTCTGGCGTCGCCTGTCTTGCCGAGCGAGCACTTGAGCGTGTGAGGGAGCCCCTCGCCGGTGAGGCGGGCGCTTTTCCCCTCTCTGCCAGCCTGGGGAGCGTGATCTATCACCCAAACGCTGAAGCCGTGCCGACGGCGGGTGAACTCATCGCGGCGGCAGACGCGGCGATGTACGAGGCGAAACGCTCCGGGAAGAATCGGACTCTGCAGCGTGCCTGGTCGGCGGAGGCGCCGACCGCGCCGCCGGCTAGCGCTTGACGGGCGGGCCCAGGATCAGGAGAACCACGTAGAGCAGCACGACCGCCGCGAGCATGGCGACGCCGGTGAGGATCGGGTGGGTGATGAGAAAGCGGAACGCGCGGTCATGCCAGCGCGCGTCTCGCGCGTCTGATGTTGGAACTGTTCTCCATGCCCCCACGAGGCGACCCGACTTGTTTACCCACATTTCGGTCGGAATTGTTGCGTACGGAATGATCGCGCTCAAGAGTGCAACGAGCGTGACACCGACCCCCCAGCGTTGATTCTTTGCGACGAGGATCGCCGTGGCGCCGTAGCAGAGAAAGATGAAGCCGTGGATGCCGCCGCCGATCGCGACAGCGGGTGCCCAGTCGGTGAGCGCTCGGGTGATAAGCCCGGCGATTAGCAATGTCCACGAGACGACCTCCGCGAAAGCGAAGGTGCGGAACAGGGCGCGTGGACTTTGAAACATGAGCCCGAGTCTATTCAGTTGCCCGAACGCCTTTCTGTGGCGACGCCGAGTGCGAGAGGCCTGGATCGACGAGTTGGGCTAGAAGCTGCGGCAGGACGCGCAAAAATGGAGACGTTCGTGAGCTAGCCGAGGCCCTTCTCGTCCTGAATCGCGTTACCCCCGTCCACCACGAAGACCTGACCGGTGACGTAGGAGGCACCCGGCGAAGCGAGGAACTCGATGACCGCTGCGACCTCGTCGGGAGTGCCTGACCGACCCATCGGGGTGGCGTCACCCATCCGATTCTCGTGTTCGGTGGCGGAACCGGTGCGGATCCATCCCGGCGCGACCGCGTTCGAGGTGGTGCCCGACGCAGCCAGATCGATGGCGAGTGATCGGGTGAGTCCGACCAAGCCCGCCTTGGCCGCGTGATAACCGACGTCGCCGCGATAGGCGAGGAGCGGGCCGGAAACGGAAGAGACCGTGATGATGCGTCCGTGCTCGGCGGCGGTGAGGTGGGGGAGCGCCTGCCGGGTGACGAGGTAGGCAGTGGTGAGATTTCGCGTGAGGGAACGCTCCCAAGCAGCGCGATCGAGCTCGGCAATACTGCCGGGTGATTGGGGGTCCGAGACCGAGGTCATTCCCGCGTTATTTACCAACACATCGATTCTGCCAAACGCCTCAAGCGCTGCACCCACGATTCGTTCAGCTCCCGTCTCCTCGGTCAGGTCGGCGATCACCGGCACCGCGTGCGCGGTTTCGGGAATGCCGAGGAGGTCGTGCGCCAGCGCGTTGAGCTCGGCTGCTCGGTCGTGGATCCGCTCACTTGTCGCTCCGATGACGACGCGGTACCCCGCTCTGATGAGGCGCTGAGCGGATGCGAAGCCAATACCGTCTCTGGCGCCGGCGCCCGTAATGACGGCAACGCGATCACTCGAGGTGCGGGAATGCTGCGGGAGTGAGGTGGTGACTGTCGAGACGTGAGTGTTCATGTGGCGAGCGTAGCGGCCTCACCCAGTCAGAACTGCTTTCTCTCGCGTTTCGCCTGGTACATCGCACCGTCGGCGGCGCGAAGTACGTCTTCGAAACGATCGAATGATGCTGCCATAGCGACTCCCGCAGAGACTGCGATACGCAGGGGCGACCCGTTCACAACGATTGGTTCTGCCAGGGCCTGCACCAGACGTGACGATATCGAGTTGGCGGCTTGCTGATCCACATGATGGCACAGCACGACGAACTCGTCACCCGACAGCCTGACCGCGATGTCGTCGTCTCGCGATGCACGTTCAAGGCGTCTTGAGAGTTCGATGAGTACCACGTCGCCCGCATCATGTCCGTGGGTGTCGTTGATCTCTTTGAAATCGTCAATGTCGAGGAATATCGCGGCAGCGTGGTCACGGTGGGAGTCAAAAAAACGATCGGTGTGCTCGTCGAGAAACCGACGATTAGGCAGCCCGGTCAGCGCGTCGACGAGTGCCAGCTCGGCCAGCTCTGCAGTTTCGCGTGCAGTGAGCGCGGCTTTCATCTCCTCTCCCAGCGCGAAAGCTTCTTCTGCTTCGGAACCCCACGGCAGCGACCGTCCGGTGACGCTCTCGCGCCACAGGGAGAAGGATTTCCTCGGGGACAGGGCGGACTCCCTGTTGGCACCGGTCTGGTCGCCCAGCCAGTGCACCTCACGTGCAAAGTCGCCACGGAATAGCAGCATGCAATCACCCGGTTCGAGGAGCGGAATGACGATCACTCCGGCAATCCCGGGAAGAAACTGCACCAAGTCTGGACGATCGCGTGCAAGGGAATCCGTCACCAGAGTCTCATCGCCAAGCTGCGAGAGGAACTGAAGTATCTGATCGGCAGGGGGAACCGGGCCGACAACGTGCAGTTCTTCCCCGTGACGAATACACGCCGCCTCGCAAGGAATGAGGTCTCGAATTGCGAGCCGAGCCTCTTCAAATAGGCTGCGCAGGTTCTTCGAACCATAGAAGGGTGCCACGAACTCTGTTCGCCGTCGCTTTGCTTCGAGCTGGCGCTGCAGTCGGCTGATTTTCCGGCTGGAGGCGAGCTTCTCGCCGACAAGCCGAGCCAAAACCTCAAGCAATTGTCGAATCTGCAGTGGAACCCGTCTGGGGCTGCGATGTGCGCAAGTAAACATTCCGATGAGCTCACCGTCGCTGACGAGACTCAAGGAGAGGGTCGCAACCTGGCCCATATTCCGCATGAAGTGGAGGTGGTGTTCGGAGGCCATCCGCAGTTCCGACGCCCCAAGATCGACGGGTTGGGTGCTTCCAAAGATACGGCGAAGCGGGACTCCCTGATCGCTCGTATCTGCGATGGTTCGCGACAGCTTTTGCACATAGAGCGCTCGTGCCTGCGCGGGAACGTCCGAAGCTGGGAAATGTAGGCCGAGGTAGGGTTCCATCTCGGGTTCGTGCTCGTCTGCCAGCACCTGTCCGTGGCCGTCACGGAAGAAGCGGTAACCGAGCACGCGATCGAATCCAGTGAGGGCTTTGATTTCGCGTGCGGCAGATTGCAACAACAGCGTGGGGTCCGTGAGCCCGCTGATGCGGTGGATCGCTTCCATCACCGCGGAGATCGAGAATGCCCCTGACTCGACAGATGACTCAAGCTCAATGAGCAGTGGATCGGTCGCCCGGTGCACAAGCACGTCGTGTGGCACGTCGTTGAGGTCGACCTGCAGCGTGCAGGCCCCTCCCTGATGGCCTTGGCTAATTGCCCATAATCCGGGGTGGGTGTCTTCCAAGGCTGAGCCGAGCCAGTGCGCCAGGTCGGCACTCGCGAGGGTGACAATGCCCTGATCCACGCCCAGGAGCGAACCGTGTGACTGCACCCTGTCGATGAGGTGAATCGGCTCGATCGCGCATTCGCGCAGGCGCAACTCCTCATCTTCGGGCAGGTGATGCAGGCTGCCGCTGGTGTTGACGGGTTGCTCAGTCACCCAATCCTGATCGACGATGGAGGGGCCATCGCCGGACGCGAGACCCGCGGACATCCCCCGATTTCCCTGCATGTGGCAAGTCTATGGGCGCTGAGTGTGAGACATGGAGGAAACCCCTGCCTCCCGGGCGTATGAGATCGGAACGGTACCGATTCGAGGCCCAATTATGGCTCACGCCGTTGATCCTGTTGAGGCGACCCAATGAGATGAAAACATCGTGCCGCGGCTGCCCAGCCTGCGGCGACAATCTCAGTCACGGTGGGAGGGCGAAATGGTAGATGGAATCGACCCGCACGAGCGGAGCGACGTGGAACTCGTGCACGCGCTGCGCTGCGGCGAGCAGGCAGCGCTTTCGACGCTGTGGCTCCGTCATCATGACGCCACCGTGCGCATGGCCGCCAGAATTGTGGGCAGGGCTGACGCCGAAGACCTGGCTCAGGAGGCGTTTCTGGCCATGCACCAGGCCATTCAGCGCGGGGGCGGCCCGACGATCGGGGTGCGCGCCTACCTCTACACGATTGCGCGAAACATCGGCGTGAGGTCACTCAGGCGGCACGCACCGATGACGCAGAGCGTGCCTATCGATGCGCTAGAGGGGTTTCTCGGCGATGACCCGTTCGAGCAGCACGCCGAGCACGCGGTGATTTTTGAAGCCTTTCGAGCGCTTCCCTCGCGCTGGCAAGAGGCGCTGTGGTACTCCGAGGTCGAAGGGCTTTCCGCTGCCGAGGTTGCCGAAATTCTCGGCCTTACCTCGAACGGCGCTTCGCAACTTGCCTTCCGTGCACGCGAAGGCCTCCGACAGGCCTGGATCGAGGGGCAGATCGAGTGCATCAGCGCGCAGGAGGAGTGCGCGTGGGTACTCGGTCGCATGGGTGCCTACGTGCGCGATCGCACGACCAAGGCTGACACACTGCGCATTGACGCGCACCTGTCGACCTGCGACGAGTGCGCACGAATCGCTAGCGAAGCGAGTTACGTGGGGCTGGCACTCGGACCAATCCTGCTCGTCGGGCTTCTCGGGGCTGCGGCTGTTGGCAACGACCGGGGTGACCCGGTTGAAACTCCAGCCTCGTCCCAAGCACACTCGTTCCCCGCTCAAACTCTCGCTTCTGCAGGATATGCGAGGTGGGCGTTGCTCGCCGGAACTGCTGCCGCGACCGCCGTTGTGCTTGTAGGTGGACTCGTGCAGGCCGCGCCCACCACCGTTGTTTCGTCGCCGGTGGCAATCGAGCAGCTGAGGTTTGCGCCGGTTCCGCGCGATTCAACGCCTGTTGAACCCAGCAGTAGAAACGCATCGGATCAGCCTCCGGCACCTGATGAGCGAGACGGCGTAGCCGAGAGCGCCAGCATGCCGAAAGAATCTGACATCTTCGCAACTATGCCTTCGGAAGCCGTGTCACCGCCTCTGGATGGGGTGCCCGATCTTCCTGTTGCCCCTGCTGCTCCCGTCGTTGCAGAAGTGGATCCGGATCCCCCACTGAGCTTCCCGCTCACTGCGCCGGGGTGGGCGCCGGAGCGATCTACCGTGGTGGGCGCCACGCCGCTCAGTAAATACTCGATCACTGTCACCGGTCCGACAGACTGGCAAGTACGGGCCGTGATTGACGGGGTAGAAGTCGCCCACGGGGTCATCGGGCCACACCAGCATTCGTTGTCTCCACTCGCGTTCCTCCCGGAAAAGCAGCAGCAGCTCGATGACGTTGTGGTGACGTTTGAATTCGTGTCGGGATCCACTACTGGCGGGGTGCCGCTGCAGCTTCGCCTTTCCGAGCTGGGTGCGATCCCGTAACTGTGGCCCGCGTCGGAATAAACTTTCTTCGCGCGCGTAATGTCAGGCGGAGGACGGGACTCTCTATACATACATCCCACTTCTGGGGTGCGCGCACGAAGTGCGCTGGTTCACAAGTTCGGCCCCGGTCGGGAGCCCTTACCCCCTACTCCCGGACGGGGCCGAACTGCGTCGGAACCAGGTTGGGACGCGTTGCTCCCGTCCCCTAACATCAGATGCATGCGCACCGTTGCTCTGCTGTGGAAATCGACTCATCCGGGCCCGACGCTTGTGGTGACGGCGATTGTGCTGGGTATGGGCCTATCGGTGGGATTGGATCCTGCTCGGCTTCTGCTCCTCATCGCCTCGGTCTTCTTCGGTCAAGTGTCTATTGGCTTGTCGAACGACGCGATCGACGCGTCCAGAGATCGGGCCGTCGGGCGGAGCGACAAACCCCTGGCACAAGAAGATGCGCCGGTGAGCCTGGCGTGGGCCGTCGCGGCTGGCACCCTGGTGCTTGCGCTAGTGCTTGCCGCGTTGCTCACCTGGCAGGTGGCGCTTGCGCACTTCGTGTTTCTCGCAGCAGCGTGGGCCTACAATCTTGGACTCAAGGCCACCCCGTGGTCGGCGCTGTGTTTCGTTGTGGGGTTCGGGGCGGTGCCTGCTCTCGCACCGTTGAGCCTGCCCGATCCAATGCTCCCACCTCTCTGGGCCACGGCCGTCGGGGCGGCGTTTGGCATCGCGATCCACTTTTCGAACGTGCTGCCCGATCTTGACGATGATCGGGCCACCGGGGTGCGCGGGTTGCCGCACCGTATGGGGCGCGTCGCCTCGGCGGTGGTTGCGCCCGCGGCGCTGGTAGTGGGCGCAGGCATCGTTGCGATGTCGGTCACCGGCTCGGCCGCGATCGGGGGCCCTGGGTCGCAGCCGGGGGAGGTTCCGTCACCCCGCCTGGTCGTCTTGCCCTGGATAGGCTTCGCGGCGGTCGCGGTGGTCGCGGTCGCGGCGCTCGGAGTGTCTCTACGCGGCAGGGCGACGCGTCTGGGGTTTCGTCTGGTGATGCTCGCCGCGCTGCTTCTGGTGGCGCAGCTCATCGTTACCGGTGGGCTCGCGGGGTAGCCGCAGCGTCGCGATCGAATCCCATCGCGTATGCGCGCGCGGCGGTTCGCTCGAGGGGGCTGCCCAGTACCGCGCTGAGTATGCCGGTGGCAGTCCGGTGCGCCCGAGCCGACCGTGATCGTCCGAGCGAAGTGTTGAGGTGTGCCAGGCGTGCCGCGGTGCGGGCGGATGCGAGACGGGTGCGCTCCCAGAGGTCGAGCTCGCGGGTGGATGCCTCACCTGTAAGGCACCGGGCGAGAACCGGGGCGAGGGTCGCCGCGTCGAGTAGCCCGAGATTCATGCCCTGCCCGCCGATCGGGCTCACCTCGTGCGCGGTGTCGCCGATCGCGAGAATTCTGCCGACTCGCATGCGCCGCAGGAGGACGCGCCGAATGCCGAATGACGTGGCGCCGGCGATGAGGCTGGCAATCGCCTCGTCGCCGGTGCGCACGGCCACGGCTCGGCGTAGGCGCTCGTCGGCGCCTACTTCTGATCTCTCGTGACCATCCCATGCCACGAGCCGGCGGCCGCCCTGCGGCAGGGGAAACGACTCAAGCACGCCATGTTGATCGAGGTGGATCACCGCGGTGTCTGAAGGCAGGGCTGCGGCGCCGGCGACGTCAGCCATGAGGTAGCGGTCGGGGTATTCGGTCTTGGAGACCCGCATGAGGTCGCTCACCAGGCTTCGGCCGGAAGCGCCCGCAGCGATCACGACCGACCGCGCCGTCAGCTCCCGAGTGCCTGTGCCGCCTATCGCTGCCGACACCGTCACGCGATCTGACGTCTCCGCGACAGCGACGACCTCGGCCGAGCGCGTCACGGGGGGCGCACCAACAGCCACCGCAGATTCCGTGACGGACTGCGGCACCGTTGCCACGAAGGGAAATCTGGCGCGGAGTCGGTCGAACCTCACCTCGCCAAGTTCGCGCTTGCCGGAGCGCGCGATACCGCGGGTAACCCGACTGGCTTCCGCGAGGATCCGCTCAGTCGCACCCGAGGCCTCGAGCGCGGCGAGGACGGGCGCGTGCACGCCAATCGCCCGAGTGCCTGGGCAGGAAACGTCCCGGCGTTCGAGGAGGGCCACGCTGATTCCGCAGCGCTGCAATTCGGCGGCGAGAAGCATTCCGGTCGGACCCGCGCCAACCACGATCACATCGAAATCGTTTGCAGCGCTCACGAAGACGCCGGTCTGACAGGGGGGAGTGCGCCGCTGCGAATCGAATCAGCTTCCGACCGTGTTGCGAACCTTTCGGTCGTCTCGCGCACCGCGAGGAGCCGGAACATCGAGGGCTGCTGCGCGATCCACCCGGTGGGTAGCCGCCTCGCGAGCTCGTCGCGAGTGTAGCTGCGTCGGATGCTGCGTAAGCCATCGACGCGGAGGAAGGAACCCGGGGCGAGAGGGGTTACCCCGACCGCATAGGCGGCGTATGCGAGTCTCCCGCGCGCGATGTCTGAGTGCACGCTTACACCGCGCGAAAGGGAGCTGGAATCAGCGAGCAGGTCGTCAAGCTGCGTTTCGCTGAGGTGGTGCAGGAGATGGTTCGAGACGACCAAGTCATACTGCGAACCCTCGGTGACCAGTTCGCGACTGAGCGAGTTGCGGAAGCTAACGCCGCCCGGGTTCTTCCCGCTGCGGGCGACTGCAAGGGCCCGATCGTCGGGGTCGATTCCCACCCCATTGACGTCGAATCCGTCGCGGCGTGCGAGGTGCACCAGCCGTCGCAAGACATCTCCGGCACCGCACCCGATGTCGAGGATGCGCGCTGGCGCGGGAGAGACCCCGGAGGAGAGCGCCAGCGCCGGGCGCAGGTGGGTGCGATACACGGCATCCCACCCGGCGACGAGCCGATTCACGATGCGAAAGCGCTGCAAGGTGCGGCGGAGGAGCACCGGGTCGCAGTTGGGATCGTCCATGAGTTCGGTGAGCTGCGCATCGCGCTCCGCAAGCGTCATCGGCCGAGCACTCTCATTGTGCCTCCGCACCCTGGGGGGGTGCCCGAGTGGAGGCGGCGGAGAGTGTGTGCGGGGCACGGAGCGTGAACCTCGCAGTCTCGACGGTGAGGCCGGGGCCAAACGCGAGGCCGGCGATCTGTGCGCCGTCGTTGAGGGATCCGGCGGCCAGCATCCGCTGCAGAATGAACAGCACCGTCGCGCTCGACATGTTGCCATAGTTGCGGAGCACCGCGCGGGAATCGTCGAGCGCAGAGTCAGGTAGCCCGAGACCTGCCTGCACGCGATCGAGTACGCTGCGGCCTCCCGGGTGCACCGCCCAAGCATCGACGGAGTCTGTAGGGTTCGCGTTTTCGCCGAGCATGGATCGCACCACGCCTGCGATCTCTCGCCCGATGATGCGGGGCACCTCAGAGGTGAGTCTCATTTCGAAGCCTTGGTCGCCGATCGTCCAATCCATATCGGACTCGCCGCCGGAGGTGATCGCGGTGCCAAACGCACCCATCTCGATCACTGGGGAGTCGCTGCGTGCCGGCGTTGCCGAGACGATGGCGGCGGCGGCGCCGTCGGCGAACACCGCCGATGCGACGATCTGTTCAGGGTCGCTCGATGCGCGAATGTGCAGTGAACAGATCTCGCCGCACGCTACCAGTACCACTGCATCTGGCTGCGCGGCGCAAATATGTGCTGCGGTGCGCAAGGCAGGGAATGCCGCGGCGCAGCCCATGAACCCAATGTGGACGCGCTGCGCAGTCGGCGGGATGCCGAGATCTTGCACCAGCTTGAACTCGGGGCCCGGCGCGAAAAACCCCGTGCAAGACGCGGTGACGACGTGCGTCACCTCGGTAACGCTCACCCCTGCCCGATCGAGCGCGTCACGGGCGGCCGCGGCGAATAGCGCGGGCGCCTCGCTGCGATAGACGGCGTTGCGCTCCCCGGTCGTGGGCACGCGCAGCGCGCCCGAATCGTCGACGAAGGGCCCGGCTCCCCCCGTGAGCTCGCCGATGACGGTGTAGCGGCCTTCGATCGCGGAGTGGTCAAAGGCCGCACCGATGAGGCGGGAAGTGAGCCGATCCACCCCTGGCTGTCCGATGAAGAAATCGCGCGTCGCTGCCTGCGACAGCCGATACTTCGGGGTCGCGGTGCCAATTGAGTGGATCCGGGTGACCATGCTTCACGCTACCGTAGAATTGGCACAATGACCCAGGCTTCGATCTCGCCCGCAGGCAGCTCTAATCTCGCAGAGCCCAGCGGCGGGATCGATCCCGCAGAGCTCGACACCACCCTGCGCGTGCTCGCCTCGATTCACGGGCTGCCCGAGGATCACCCTGATTTTCAGGCTGTGCGCCGGGCAACGGCCTCGATGTTCAAAGAGGTGAAGCGGGTGCGGCGGCGCGAGATTCGCGATGCTGTCGCTGCCGCAGACAAGGCGGTCGTTGCCGCGACCGCGACCGGAGCGGCCGACCGCATCGACGACGAGACGCGCGGCATCGAGTTATCGACTTCGAGCGATGCGCCGATCGCCGGCGAACTCATTAAGCCCCGCAATTGCTACATCTGCAAGCAGCCATACACCCTGGTTGACGCGTTTTACCATCAGCTCTGCCCAGAGTGTGCGCGGTTCAGCCACGAAAAACGCAACGCGCGCACAGACTTGACCGGCAAGCGCGCCCTGCTCACCGGCGGCCGCGCGAAGATCGGCATGCACATCGCGCTGCGTCTGCTGCGCGACGGCGCCCACACCACGATCACCACCCGCTTTCCCCGCGATGCCGCCAGGCGGTTCGCCTCGCTTCCCGACTCGACCGAGTGGCTGCACCGTCTGCGCATCGTCGGAATCGACTTGCGAGACCCGTCGCAGGTGATCGCGCTCGCCGACTCGGTCGCGACGCAGGGCCCGCTCGACATTCTCATCAACAATGCAGCCCAGACTGTGCGCAGGTCTCCCGGCTCCTATTCGCTGCTCGCAGATGCCGAGCTGCAGCCACTCCCCGACGGTCCGTTGCCCGAGATCGAGACGTTCGGGCACACAGCCGACCAGCACCCGCAAGCGCTGCAAGCCTCCGTGGAGGCCCATCCGCTTCTTTCCGTTGCGGCCCTCGCGGTCACCGTCGCCGCGGGATCCGCGCCGAACCTGACCGCCGACAACCTCGCTGAGATGGCGATGACGGCCGGGTCCTCTTCCCTCGCAAAGCATGCCGACGGCACCGCGATCGACGCAGGAGGTCTCGTGCCCGACGTGAATCACGTGAATAGCTGGGTGCAGAACGTGGAGGATGTCGATCCACTTGAAATGCTCGAGGTGCAACTGTGTAACACGACCGCGCCGTTTCTGCTGATCAGCCGCCTGCGAGCATCGCTGGCCGCCTCGCCCGCCGGGCGCACCTATATCGTCAACGTGTCAGCGATGGAGGGGCAGTTTGCCCGCCGCTACAAGGGCCCGGGGCACCCGCACACCAACATGGCGAAGGCCGCGCTGAACATGCTCACGCGTACCAGCGCCGGCGAGATGTTCGAGACCGACGGGATCCTCATGTCGGCGGTCGATACCGGGTGGATCACGGACGAACGGCCCCACTTCACCAAGCTGCGTCTCGCCGAAGAGGGATTTCACGCCCCGCTCGATCTGGTGGATGGCGCGGCTCGCGTCTACGACCCGATCGTGCGCGGGGAGTCAGGCGAAGATCTGTACGGTCATTTCCTGAAGGACTACCAGCCCAGCCCCTGGTGACGCTCGGATCCTGATGAGCCCTGGGGTGCAGCCGGGTCAGCGGCCGATCAGCGCCGCGGGTAGGGGTACTCGGCTTCGCGATTCTGGAAGGCGAGAACCGCCGGGTTTCGCACGATACCGTCTTGAATCTCGATGGCTTTCCGGAGGGTCTCGTTGTTATTCCAGGCATCGGGCCCCGCAATGATGGGTTCGAGGTACGACAGCAGCGCGTCGCTGATCTCCCAGGTGGCGGAGTTCCAGAGCAACGATGGGGTGTGATCCACCGCGTAATAGTGCACCCGATTGCCGACCTCGAACATCGGCTCATCGAAGGTCGTGGGCTTGGCCCAGCTAAAGCCCATACCTGCGTCGCACGACACGTCGACGATCAGCGACCCGGGCCGAAACGCGTCGAGCTCGTCGGTGGTGAGGCAGACGATCGGGTTCTCGGGATCCTGCAGCGTGCAGTTCACGACGATGTCGCTCTCGGCCAGATACGGGGCGAGGCGCACCCGACCTTCGTCTTCAATGGTGACGTAGCTGTCGCCGCTGTCTTCCTCATGATCGATCTGCACCATTTGGGCCGAGGGGATCGGCGAAGCGACCGCTGAGATGTTGCGCATGGTGAGCACGCGCACATCGTGGATCCCGTGGGCGTTCAGCGCGGTCACCGCACCGCGGGCAGTGGCGCCGAACCCGATGACGGCCGCAGTGAGTCGCCTCCCGTAGTCGCCCGTGGATCCCCTGAGCTGGAGGCTGTGGATCACCGAGGCGTAGCCTGCGAGTTCGTTGTTCTTGTGGAACACGTGGAGACCAAAGCTGCCGTCGCTGTTCCAATGGTTCATCGCCTCAAACGCGATGAGGGTGAGCTTCTTGTCGATCGCGAGCTGTGCGATTTCAGCGTCCTGGACGCAGTGCGGCCAGCCCCACACGGTCTGGCCGTCGCGCAGCCCTGCCAGATCGGCGGGTTGCATCTTGGGTGCCAGAATCACGTCGCAGCGCTCGATCAGTTCAGCGCGGCTGAGGATGCCGCCCACGTGTGGGGCGAGGTCGTCGTCGCTGACGTCGAATTTGTCGCCGTATCCGGCCTCGAGAAAGAGTGAGGAGGCGACGTGCGGCTCGATCCGCTGAAAATGCCCGGGATGAATGGGAAGCCGGTATTCGTTCTCCAGCGATGAATGGCCGAATATTCCTATGGTCAGCGTCATGCGTGCACCTGCAACTTGTTGTGTGTGGGGACGGGCCGAAATTGTGTGGGCCAGTCCTCCCGAGGTCGAGCCTAAATTGACCCGGTGTCTCGAACACTACGGCATCGCGTGGTGAGCCTCATCAGGCTCGGACTCAGATCGAGTAGGTCTCGGCGGGAAAAACCCCGAGCTGTTCGAGCTCCTGGAGCAATTGGATCTCGCTCGGCGACTGCACGGGCAGGAAGCTGGCCTCGCGCAAGCGTCGGTTCGTGGCGCTCGTCGTGACGTAACCGCGGCCACCGACGAGCGTGGACTCGTGCCGTGCCGCGGCGTGCGCGAGCCTCGCGCTTTCGTATCGGAGCAGCGTGATCGCTTGCGGGGTCGCCAGCTGCAGGTCGGCGGCAACCGTGTGCAGCGTCTCGGTCAGCTGAGCGTGCTGCGCGACCAACCGCGCGTGATGAGCCGCGAGGATTCCGCCGGGACCGGCGAGGAAACCCGCGGCCTCGGTCAAACAGCGGCCCGCGATCCCCAGACAGAAGGCGGACTGGAGCGTCAGGTGCGTGCTGCGCCGAGTGCGACACGCATCGAGGGAGGTTGCCACGACGCGGCTCGGATCCACCCGGAGATTATCGAATTCGAGCATGGACGACCGGGTTGCCCCGAGCGCGAGAAGGTCGCTCACCGGTGCCGTCTTGAGCCCCGCGTCTCCCACGATGGCGCAGAGGATCACGCGCGCTCCCGAATCCTCTTCGGGAGCGTAACCACCCCGCTCGGCACCGCTGGGTGTTGAGCCTGCCGCACGGGGCGCGACCACCCGGGCGGGGAAGACGATTACGGTGCCGGGGGCGATGTTCGAGGCCCACGCGATGCGCCCGGTGACCCGGTATCCGTCACCTTCGGGTGCGGCAAGCGTGGGGATGGATCCCATGCCTGCGAGCTCCTGCATTGCGGTGGCCATGGCGATCGACCCGGCACGTTCGCCGGAAAGCAGCTCCTCGAGCAGATCGTCGAAACCGCCCGCGGCCCTGAGGTACTCGACCACCATGCGGTGCGCCCAGAGCGAGAATGCGGAGCTCAGGCATTCAGCCGCGACGGCCTCCAGCAGCCTGGCAGAGGTTCCGAGCGCGAAAGGTTCCGCATTCATGTCGAGACGCAGCGCGCCGAGCGCGCCGAAGCGCTGCAGCCCGGTCATGGCGGGTGCGCCCGTGCGGTCGGCCTCGGCCGCGGTTGAGGCGGCGAGCCCGGCGGCCTCGCGGATGAGCGCGTCGATCCCGAGTTCGTTTGCGGCATTTGCGCCTGTCGGGCCCGGCATCACACGCCCTGCTTCCCGGTGCGCGATCGCACAATGCGGTGGATCCCACGGAAGATACGGTCGAGCAGGAAGCCGAGGAGGCCGATGGCGAGCATGGTCGCGGCGAGGGCCGCGTAGTCGACGTTGTCGCGGGCGTTCAGCACGGCGTACCCGAGGCCATTGGTCACGCCGAGCATTTCGGCGGGCACGAGCACGACCCAGGAGATGCCAAGTGCTACCCGCACCGCCCCCGTGACGGGCGCCGCGAGCGCGGGGATCGCGGTGGTGCGAATCGACTCCCAGCGCGTGGCACCCAGCGACCGGGCGACGCGGGCGAACCCGGGGTCGAGGGCGCGCACGCCCGCGGCGACTCCGAGCACGATCGGCCAGACCGCCGCCAGGGCGATCAACGCGATGACCGCCGCGGATCCGGTTCCGAGCAGCACGAGCGCGAGGGGTGCCCACGCTAATGGGGAGGTCATGCGGAGCAGCTGCACGAGTGGATCCGTCGCCTCTTCAACCAGCGCCCGGGAGCCGAACAACACGCCCAGCGGAACGCCGATCACGACGCCAATGAGCAAGCCCGCAAGCAGGCGGTACAGCGATACGGCAATAGCATCTAGGAACGCTGGTTCTGCGAGCAGCCTCGCTAGCCCGAACACAGTGGATCCGGGCCCCATCTTTGAGACAACCGGGTTGGCCGCAAATGCGACCTCGGTGATCACCCACCACACCACCACCGCCGCAAGGATGACGAGTAGGCGCACCCCAACGCGTGCGATCGGGGCGCTGCGGGGAACCGCGGGCTGGGGCGCTGCGGGGGCCGAAATGGGGGAGGGGGAGGTGAGCACGCTCACGGTTGCACCAGTTCTTTCCGAGTCGAGGTGGCGCCGAATGCCGAGAGCCCGCCGGCCGCTTCGACCGCGCGCTGGTTGATGACGGTGCTCACGAGGTCGTCGTGCACGGTGGCTGGGTTGAGCCCTGCGAGCCACTCAGTGTTGGCATCGACGGTGGTGAGCCGAAGCTCCTCAACCAGTCGTTCCGTGTAGCTCGGGTATGCGTAGGGCTGAAAACCGATGCGCGGTTGCTCCCACTCGAGGTGTTCGACGGCACCCGAGGCGGCGTAGGCATCCTGCGTCTCGCTGTGCTCGATGAGCACCTTGGCGATCGCCTGCGGGGGCTGCGGGAGGTACCCGCCGGCACTGAGTCGATCAGCTGCGGCCGCGCGATCCTCGAGAATCAGGCGCTGCGCCGCGACGACCGCGTCGGCGACCCGCTGAGCCAGCTCAGGCCGCTCGCTCACCAGGTCTTCGCGCACCACCGTCACGCAGCAGGCGTGCTCCTTCCACACGTCACCGGTGAAGCGAAGGATCTTGCCAATACCCTGCGCCTCGGCCACTGCGCAAAACGGCTCAGCAACGATGTACCCCGAGATCGCGCCGTTACCAAGAGCGGTCGGCATGTCTGCGGGTGCGAGCACGACGAGCTGCACGGTGCCAGCCTCGGCGCTCGGCGGCGTATTGATCACGGCGGTGAGACCCGTGGCGCGCAACATCTGCTGCAACACCACATTGTGGATCGAGAACCAACCCGGCACCGCAACAGAGGTACCCGCAAGTCCGGCTACATCGTCGATCTCATGCCGCACCGCGAGCGCCGAACCGTTCACATGGTTCCATGCCAAAACCTTGATCGGTACCTCGGCGTCATAGCGTAGCTGCATCGCCAGAGGCATCAGCAGGTGCGCCACATCGATGCTGCCGCCCTGCAGGGCTTCGACGAGTGTGGCCCAACTGCGGAAGAGGGTGGGGGTGGGGGTGTCGATGCCGCGCTCGGAAAACGCGCCAGAGTCGTGCGCGATGAGCAGCGGTGCCGCATCGGTGATGGGCAAGTAGCCGATGCGCAATTCCGCGCGCTCGATCTCTGCCGCTTCTGCCGCGCCGGGCGGACTCTGCTGCGCGTTCGCGGCGGGCCTGACGAGCGCGCTTGCCGCGAGGGGGAGGGCGATCAGGGCCCCGGCAGCGGCGACCGAGATGAATTCACGCCGGCTGCGTGCTCGGGGCGACCTGACCGGTGCCACCTCGTCACCCTCGTCGAGCTGGGTGAAGCTGCGCAGTAATTCGGATTCGAGCGTGACTGGGTCGGTACCCGCCGCCTCGAACACCTCGAGCGCACCGCCGCGCTTGAGTACCGCAATGCGGTCGCCGAGTCGCACCGCTTCCGACAGGTCATGGGTGACGAGCACCGTGCTGAGGCCGAGCTGGCGGTGTACTGCACGTAGCCACTGCTGTGTGTCGGCGCGGGTCACCGGGTCGAGTGCCGAGAACGGCTCGTCGAGCAAGAGGAGGGTCGGAGCGGCCGCCACCGCGCGGGCGATCGCCACGCGCTGTGCCTGCCCGCCCGAGAGTTCCTCGGGCATCCGGTTTGCGAGCTCGGCGATACCGAGTTCCTGGAGCAGTCGGTGGACCCGCTCATCGGCGTCGTGCGCGTGCCCGATCCCGCTGCCGCCATTTGCGCGAAACTCGAGTCCCAGACGCACGTTTTCCTCGGCGGTGCGCCAGGGCAGCAGCCGGGGCTCCTGAAATACGAGCCGCGCCGAGCCCCCGCTGTCTTCCGGGCGACGCACACTTCCGCCGGTGGGCTGGATCAAGCCCGCGAGGAGACCGAGCAGCGTCGACTTGCCCGCGCCCGAAGGGCCGACAACGGTGAGAAGCTCACCCGGCAACACCTCGAGGCTGAGCTCGGGGAGCAGGACGGTGGTGCCCCGGGTGACGCGGGCGCGGGCCAGCGATGCGACCGGCTGTGGGTGGGGTTCTGGCTGCGACAAGCGGGGCTCCTGAGTGCACGGGCGAGGTGAGTACCGGGCCGAGCGTAGCAAGAGATCAGACCGGTCTGTTCATCGTGTGAAACATTACGTTACATAATGCCACCCAGTTGCTCAAGTTATGCCACTTGTGTCCGTGTCACCTCAATGAGGTCGCGTGCCATGTTGCGGGCGAGGGTGATCGGGGCCACTGTTCGCGCGACCTTGGTGCCGAGCAGGCAGCCGTCATAGAGAATCTGGATCTGGTCGGCCAGTGCCTCACCGGACTCACGCTCTCCGATCGCATTGAGCCATTGCTCCCGCACCCAGTCGCGGTGGCTGCGCACTGCCGCGGCGATCGGGAGCTCTGGGTCGGGAAACTCGTTCAGGGCGTTCGCGTAAATACAGCCGGTGAAATTCCCCGCCAGGGCAGCCCTCTCGGCCAGGTCGAAGGAAGCGAGCACGTGATCGACGCCCGGGCGCAACTTCGCGGTGTGAGCTCGATAGGCCTGACGGTCGGTTGCGTCTCGTCGCTCTAGGTACGCGACGATGAGTGCCTCCTTGGAGCCGAACGCCTGGTACATGGTGGCTTTCGCGACCCCCGCTTCGGAAAGGATGCGGTCGATTCCAATGCTGCGAATGCCCTCTCTCGCGAAGAGCGTGCTGGCAGTGTCGAGGAGGCGATCGGGGGCCGGGGTCAGCGTGCGCACCCTCTCATGTTACGGCGTGCAACGCGGCTCGGCTGCTATCGGCGGAAATCCGAGACTCATCGAGTAATCTGATCAAAACAGACAGATCTGTCTGGTGCGGGTGTGTGTGAAAGGAACCGGAAACATGGGATTATTTCTTGTCGAGGCTGAGCTAGCCGTCGAGAGCCGTGATGAGGTGGATGCGCTCATTCAGCGGATTGCGTCTCACTACAGCGTCTCTGGCGGCGAACTGGTCGAGGCGCAAGTGCCGGCATCATTCGAGCGCGCGTTTCTGATCCTTGAGGGTGACGATTGTGCGGGAGTCGTGCTGGATGACCTCACGCTGGACGGAGTGGAGAGCATCAGCCCGGCTGTGCCGGTGCGTCTGATTGGCACGACCGTCGACGAGGTTCGCGCGCAGGGCGCGGGCGCTGGCTACCTCGTGGAGTGGGACATCCCCGAGGAGATCACGATGGATAAGTACCTCGCGTCGAAGCAGGCGAAGACTCCGCTGTACGACACCCTCGACGATGTCGCGTTCCTGCGTACCTACGTTCGTGAAGACACGCAGAAGTGCCTGTGCTTCTACGATGCCGATTCCGAGGCGGCCGTGCGCAACGCGCGCGAGGTGGTTTCCACCCCGATCAGCCGTCTGCACACGCTCTGACCTTGCCGTGCGGCCGCAGCGCGTGAGACGCCCGTTGACTGCCGCCGAGGTTCTCATCGAGATACAGGAAAATGCCGAAGAACCACGCGGCTTTGGGCGTGAGCATCGGTCTGATGCAGGGTGCCGTTAACAATTTGCCCATCGGGCGCCCCGCCAAAGCCAGTGATCGAAGTTCCTGAGTAGAGGCCCACATCGCCGCTGACGACCGTGGGGCCCGTGTTCGTAATCGTGCTCGACCCAAGCACCCCATAGCTGTCGGCAGTGCCAAGGTTGACAGGCCCGTCAATGATGACGTCTGCCGACGCCGCTGCCGCTTGCTGGATTATGTGCACGATTGAGCGACTCAGGGATGGGATTCTGAACGGCCCTGGCGTTGCGCGAGGAGGTGGTCGAGCACCTCTTCGAGGATTTCGAGCCCGTCTCTCACCCCTCCGGGGGAGCCGGGAAGCGTCATGATGAACGTTGCCCCGGCGAACCCCGCGACGCCACGGGTGAGGGCGGCGCCCGGAGTCTTCGCGGTCCCGCGTCTGCGCAACTCTTCGATGAGTCCGGGAACCTGCAGATCGAGCAGCGGGCCGACCATCTCGGGGGTGCGATCGCTCGCTGAGACCCCGGTGCCTCCGGTAATCAGGATCACAGTGGGGGGCGACGCGGCTATTGCGGCAGATCCAACTGATCCGGCTGACCCGACAGGCTCGGCCGGCACGAGTGCTGCTCGCGCGGCCTCCCCGACCGGCTCCCCATCGGCCACGACCACTGGGCCTGACACCGCGAACCCGCGGCCCTGAAGCCAGCGGCAGATTTCCGGGCCGGTCGTGTCTTCTGCCTCACCGGCTGCGGCGCGCGTCGAGGCGACGATGACGAGCGCCTTCGCCGGGGTTGCGGGCGACTTCGGGTTGCGGAGTTCGGGGTGAAGCTCGGTCACGAAATTTCCCAGTCGCCGCTCTTGCCGCCGGATTTCGACACAACGCGGATGCCGCCGATCTCGGCGTGCCGATCCACTGCCTTGATCATGTCGTACACCGTGAGTGCCGCAACGCTCGCAGCGGTGAGGGCCTCCATCTCGACCCCGGTGACGCCGCGCGTCTTGACGGTCGCGGTGATACGCAGATGATGCTCGTCGCGGGCAAAATCGACGGTCACTCGCGAGAGCGGCAGCGGATGGCACAGGGGAATGAGGTCGGGGGTGCGCTTAGCCGCCATGATGCCTGCGATGCGAGCCGTGCCGAGTGCTTCACCTTTGGGGAGATCACCCGAGATGAGTCGATCGAGCACGTCGAGCTGAGTTTTCACGAACGCCTCGGCGGTGGCCGTGCGCGTTGTTTCTGCTTTGTCGGTCACATCGACCATGTGTGCGCTGCCGTCGGCGCGCAGGTGAGTGAGCGAGGCGGGGGTGTCAGACACTGAGTCTCCAGACTTCGATGGGGGTGTCGGCGGGCAGATGACTGACACCCAACGGAACGTGGGCGAGCACCTCCGCCTCGGCAAGATCTGCAAGTAGGTGAGATCCCGGGGCGCCCAGGTGTACCCGGCCATCGGCATCGAGGCGGCCGCGCCGCACCTGATGCTTGTGCACGGGCGAGTCGATGGCGTGCGCGAGCGGCAGGTGCGCGACCGGGAGGGCAGCGGGCTGTCCCGCGTATCGACGCAGGTGCGGCAGGAGAAAGAGCTCGAGCGAGAGCGCCGAACTGACCGGATTTCCGGGAAAGCACAGCACGGGAATCTGCGCGCCGTCGAGCAAAAGTGTGCCCCACCCCTGCGGCCCGCCCGGTTGTAAGGCGATGCTCGCGAACGTCACCCCGAGCGGATCGAGCGCCTCCCGCACCACCTCGAAGGCGCCCGCGCTGATGCCACCCGAGGTCACCACCAGGTCGTGCCTGCCGGCATGCTTCCGCAGCACAGCCAGCAGGCGACTCGGCTGGTCTGGCACCCGCTCGGTGGTGACCAGAGCCTCCACCTCGCGCAGCGCCGCCGCGAGCAACGGTGTGCTGGCATCGGTGATTCGGCCGGGGGCGAGCGACTCGCCGGGCGGCGTGAGCTCGTCGCCTGTGGTGATGAGCAACACCCGAAGCCGGGGGCGCACCGGCACTGCCGCGATGCCAGCGGCAGCGAGCAGACCGATGCGGGCGGGGGTGATCCGCACTCCCGCCCGCAGCACGATCGACCCCGACCGCAGGTCCTCGCCCTGATGGCGGATGAACTGACCCGTCGGTGGTGCAGCGGCGAAACTTACACTGGCAGGTCGCGCGTCAGTGCCGCGCAGTGCGCCGAAGCGAGGCGGATCCGCCTGCTCGATCGGGATCACCGCGTCGGCGCCAAGCGGGATCGGTGCCCCCGTCATCACGGGCATGGCGAAACCAGGCGGATGAGCCGCGGGTGGGTCGCCTGCCGCAGTGACCGCGCCGATGAGTAGGCGGGTGGATCCCGCAGCTCCAGTCTGGGACTGGACGCGCTCGGGGCTGTGCGCGAAATCTGCCGTTCGCACCGCGTACCCGTCCATTTGGGAGTTTTCGAACGGGGGCAGGTCGGTCGCAGAGGTGAGTTCCGCGGCACTCACCCGACCCACCAGAAAGGGGTCGTCGATGGGGAGGAGCTCAGAACGGGTGCCGAGGACCGCAAGTATCGGTTCGAGCAGCGAATCTAGGTCGCGCTGATGTTCGGCAAGTGTGCGCACGCTCAGCCGCCGGCAAACGCAGGGAGCACATCGATGGTGCTGCCTGTGAGCGGAGTGGTGCCGTCTCGTTGCACCCTGCCATCGACCAGAAACGACCCAGATTGCAGCACTCGAAACATGGGGCGACCGTAGCGCTCGGTCAACCGGTCTCGCAGCTCGCCCACCGTACTTCCGTCGGGAAGCTCCCATGTTTCGGCCTCGCAGAGCGCGGCATCGGCCGCGGCAGCGAAGTAGCGAACAGTGAAGTGAGGCATGCCCTCATGGTACTGGAGGGCACCGGCGGAGCGGCTCATAGACTGGTCGTATGTACTCCCAAAAAGCGGTGCGGCCGGGCCCGTTGGTTGCACCCGTGAACGGCCCGCGCCCCTTTGACTCGGCTCGGGTCGCCCGTCAACTGGTGCTGCCTGAATTTGGTGAGGAAGCGCAGCGGCGCGTGGCAGGTGCGCGAGTGCTGATTGTCGGCGCGGGTGGCCTGGGGTGCACGACCGCACCGCTGTTGGCGGGCGCCGGAGTGGGCACGATCGGACTCGTTGACGACGACGTGGTCGAGCTTTCCAATCTGCATCGTCAGGTGGCCCACCGCACCGCGACGGTCGGGCGACCCAAGGTCGATTCGCTTGCCGAGGCGCTTGAGGCGCTGAACCCAGACGTCCGGGTCAACCGACACCAGCTTCGCCTCACCGCGGAGAACGCTGCAGAACTCTTCGCTGAGTACGACCTCGTGATCGACGGCAGCGACAACTTCGACACCCGCTACCTCACCGACGACGCGGCACGTTCGCACGATATGCCCGCGGTGTGGGGCGCGATTCAGCAGTATTCGGGTCAACTCAGTGTGGCCTGGCACCGCTACGGTGCGGGGTACCGAGATGTGTTTCCTGAACCACCGGTCGCGGGGATCGACTGCGCCCAGGGTGGAGTATTGCCGAGCCTCTGCGGAACCATCGGGTCGCTGCTCGCCACCGAGGCGCTGAAGCTCATCACGGGCCTCGGCGATCCGCTGATCGGGCGAGTGCTGATCTACGAAGCGCTGCATGCTCGGATGCAGGAGGTTCAGGTGTTGCCTCAAGAGACTGGCGAGCGGGAGGTTACCCATGCCTGACGCGGGGATCCCGACGGTATACGCCCACGTGATCGATGCTCCGCTCGATGAAGCGGCGGTGCGCGCAGCAGTTGAACACCCGGAATCTGGGGCCGTCTTGGTGTTTCACGGTGTCGTGCGTAATCACGATCAGGGTCGGGGAGTACGTCAGCTTGAGTACCAAGCGCACCCCGAGGCGGAACGTCTGCTTGCCGAGTGCGTCGCGGCGGAGCAGGAGCGCACCGGTGTGCGACTCGCGGCCGCGCACCGATTCGGTACCCTCGGAATTGGCGATGTGGCGCTGGCCGCCGCCGCCGCTTCGCCGCACCGGGCGGCGGCGTTCGGCGCCCTCGAGGCGCTGATCCACCGCATTAAAACCGAGGTGCCCATATGGAAGCGGCAGTCGTTCGACGACGGGCTGAGCGAATGGGTGGGTATGTAGGGCTATCCGCCGATGTACGACATCTCGATCCGGGGCCGTTTCGATGCGTTGATAGTGGATCGGAGCTCCGAGTATCGGTCAGCTCGCCGCCCCCAGATGCCGGCAAGTGCCGCGCGAACCGCATCGTCGCCTGCGGACTCGCGAAGGATGGCCCGTAGATCCACTCCCTCGGTAGCAAAAAGACAGGTGAAGAGTTTGCCTTCTGCTGAGAGCCTGGCCCGCGAACAGGTACCGCAGAAGGCCTGAGAGACACTCGAAATGACACCGATCTCTCCGGCGCCGTCGACATAGCGCCAGCGCGATGCCGTCTCGCCCTCACGGGTCGGCGCGCTCGGTTCGAGGGGGTAGACGGCTGAGATTTGGCGCACGATCTCGGCGGAGGGCACCACAGCATCGAGATTCCACCCATTGGTGTTCCCGACATCCATGAACTCGATGAATCGCAGGATCTGACCCGTTCCGCGGAAATGCTCTGCAAGCGAAATGACCTCATCATCATTCACGCCTCGGGTGATGACCGTGTTCACCTTGATCGGGCCAAGCCCGGCGTCCGCCGCCGCGGTAATGCCGTCGAGCACCGCCGAGAGCGAAATACGCACGTCGGCGATCCGTTGAAAGCGCTCCGGGTCGAGTGAGTCGAGCGAGACGCTCACGCGGGTGAGCCCCGCATCCTTGAGCGACTGGGCCTTCAGGCGCAGCGCGGTACCGTTGGTGGTAAGCGCGAGATCGAGCGGTCTCCCGTCCGGCGTGCGCAAGCGCGCCAACCGGGCGATCAGGTCTTCGATACCCGGGCGCAGCAGAGGTTCACCCCCGGTAAGCCTGATCTTGTCGACGCCCAGCGAGACAGCGGCTCTGGCAACCCGCATAATCTCGTCGAAGCTCAGCAGGGCGGACCTCGAGAGGAACGCATAGTCGGCGCCGAAGACATCGCGCGGCATACAGTAGACGCAGCGAAAGTTGCAGCGATCGGTGACAGAGATGCGCAGGTCGTGCAGGGGCCTGTTGCGGGCATCGCGCACACCGGGCACTCCCAGTTGTTCACGCATCACGACCCCCTTGAGCGTCTCACCCTAACACCGGAACTCACGAGAGTCTCGCAGTGCGTGCGCCCAGCAGCACGAGCACCGTGACCGATGTGACGATGAGCACGAGGGAGAGGGCGAGTGCAACATCTTGCGCGACGCCGGCCCCGTTGAAGGCGCTGTAGATAGCGAGGGGAATAGTGCGCGTCGACCCCGCCACGTTGCCCGCGAATAGAGCGGTGGCGCCGAATTCCCCTAACGCGCGAGTGAAGCTGAGGATCACGCCGGCGATGAGTCCGGGTGCGATGATCGGCAGGGTGATGCGAAACAGCACGACGATGGGCGACGCGCCGAGGGTCGCGGCAGCCTCCTCCGTGGCCGGATCGAGCGCGCGCAGCGATCCTTCAACCGAGATGACCAGAAACGGCAGCGCCACGAACACCTGAGCCAGCACGACGGCCACGGTGGTGAACGGCAGGCGAATGCCGATTTCGGCGAGGGCATCACCGATGGGTCCGCCCGTGCCGAAGAGCGTGAGGAGTGCCAGACCGCCGACGAGTGGCGGCAGAACGAGGGGCAGCGTGACGAGGCCGCGCAGGATGCCAGACAGCATCCCCGAGGTGCGCGCAATCACAACGGCGAGAGGCACGCCGAGCGCAACGCAGCACAGGGTTGCGAGCGCGGCGGTCGCGAGGGAGAGGCCAAGTGCGCTCGCGGTTTCGGGAGCCAGCAGGGTCTCGGGAAGCGCCTGCCAGTTGATACGCAGGAGGAGCGCAAGGATAGGAAGAATGAGGACTGCGGCACCGAAGAGGGCAGGAGCCACGAGGGCTGCGGGGATACCTCGGGGGTCGATGACCCGTCTGCGCGGATTCATGCCGCACCGAATTTGTGGGTACGCAGCAATGCCTGCGCGTCAGCAGAGAGCAGGAAGCCCGCGAAGGCTCTGGACGCCGCGATATCGCGGGCATCCCTCAGCACTCCCACCTGGTACACCGTGGCCGCGTCCTCCGCGTCGGGAATCGGCACACCGTCGACGGCATCACTCGCGTACAGCACGTCCGTGCGGTAGACGATGCCTGCGTCAGCGTACCCATCGACTACCCGACGCAGCACCGCGGTAACGTTCTGTTCTTCGCTGGCGGCGCGCAGCGTCACGCGATCGCGGTCAAGCAACTGGCGTGCTGCAGCCCCGCACGGCACCTGCTCGGCGCACATGACCACGACAGGCAGTTCCCCATTCTCTGCGGGAGCGACGAGGTCGCGCAGCGTAGTGATGCTGAGCGGGTTGCCCGGTGCCACCGCGACCTCAAGGGAGTTGGCGGCGAAAGAACGTGCGGGAGCGTCGAGGATGCCTGCGTCGGTGACCTGCTGCATGGTGTGCTGATCCGCCGCGAGAAACACGTCGAACGGTGCCCCCGCGACAATCTGCGTTGCGAGCAAGGCCGACCCGTCAAACGTGGGCGTCGCGATCGAATACTCATCATGTTCGCGTTCGAAGGCGGCGGCGAGCTCGGCAAGTACGGGTTCGAGGGACGCCGCCGCGGCGATGCGGATCGCCGTGCTGCTCGTGGGCTCGACGGCCTCGGGAGCCGCGCCACCAGCAGCGCACCCCGTGGCGGCCAGCGTAAGCCCCAGGGCACACACCCTCAACGCGCGTGACCAGCGGAGCCGGGTCTTCACCGCGCTAGTGGGTGGCCGGTCGGCCCACGCCCACCGGAGTGTCTGAGGCTTCAAGGCGGATCACGACCGCTTTCGACACGGGAGTGTTGCTCTCGAGCGCGGTGCTGTCGAGCGGCACGAGCACATTAGCCTCGGGAAAGTAGGCCGCCGCGCAGCCGCGAGCGGTGGGGAACGCAACGGTGCGGAAGCCCCGCAGCACCCGGTCCGGCTCGTCTTTCCACTCGCTGAAGATATCGACCGTCTGCCCGTCTTCGAGGCCGAGCTCGGCGAGATCATCGGGATGCACGAATATCACTGAGCGCCCCTTCTTGATCCCGCGATACCGGTCGTTCAGGCTGTAGATAGTCGTGTTGAACTGGTCGTGCGAGCGCAGCGTCTGCAAGAGCAGCCGCCCAGGCGGGCAGGCGACCGGCTCAAGCTCGTTCACAGTGATGCGGGCCTTGCCCGTCGCCGTGTCGAATCGGCGCTCATCGCGCGGGCCGTTGGGCAGCACGAAGCCGTCGCGCCTGCGAGTTTTCTCGTTGAAGTTTTCGCAACCGGGAACCACGCGAGAGATGTGATCCCGAATCGTGTCGTAGTTGTCGATCATGCCGAGCCAGTCGATCCCGTGCCGATCGCCGAGCGTGGCATGAGCCATACCGGCGACGACCGCGATTTCGGAGCGCACGTTCGGCCCGATCGGCGGGATCTGCCCGTGAGAGGCGTGCACCGCGCACACCGAGTCTTCGACGGTAATGTACTGGGGGCCAGAGCGCTGCAGGTCGACCTCGGTACGCCCGAGCACCGGCAAAATGAGGGCCTCCTCGCCCGTGACCACGTGCGAGCGGTTGAGTTTCGTCGAGAACTGCACGCTGAGCCGCGCCTTGCGCATGGCGGCCTCGGCGAGGTTAGTGTCGGAGATGGCCCCGATCAGGTTGCCGCCGAGACCCACCCACACCTTGATCTGGCCCGCGTTCAGGGCGCGGATCCCGTCAACGGCATCGACGCCGTGCTTGCGGGGAGGATCAAAGCCGAACTCGGTGCCGAGCGCGTCGAGGAACGAGTCGGGCATCTTTTCCCACACCCCCATGGTGCGGTCCCCTTGCACATTGCTATGCCCGCGCACGGGGGATGCGCCGGCTCCGGGCTTGCCGATGTTGCCGCGCAGCAGCAACAGGTTCATGATCTCCTTGATGGTGTCGACCCCGCGGCGGTGCTGGGTGATGCCCATCGCCCACGCGATGATGACGCGGTCGGAGCTCATATACCGTTCGGCGAGCTCGTCGATCTGGGCTTCCGTGAGGCCGGTGGCCTGCTCGACCTCGCGATCGTCGACCTGGGAGATGTGCGCAGCGAAGGCCTCGAACCCGTCGCAGTGCTGCGCGATGAAGTCGTGATCGAGCACCTGACCCGGCCGATCCGCCTCGGCGGCGAGCACGCGCTTCGAGATCGCCTGCAGCAGCGCCATGTCTCCGCCGAGCCGGATCTGCAGGTACTGATCGGCGATAGCCGTGGGCTTCCCGACGTATCCGCGCAGTTTTTGCGGGTCTTTGTAGCCAATGAGACCCGCCTCCGGCAGCGGATTCACGGCGACGATCTTGGCGCCGTTTTCCTTGGCCTCCTGCAGCGCGGTGAGCATGCGGGGGTGATTGGTGCCCGGGTTTTGGCCCATGATGATGATGAGGTCGGACTCGAGGAAGTCGCTGTATGCGACGGTCGACTTGCCGATGCCGACGCTGTATTGCATCGCGCTCCCGGTGGATTCGTGGCACATGTTCGAGCAGTCGGGCAGGTTGTTGGTGCCGAGCACGCGTGCGAAAAGTTGGTAGAGGAACGCTGCCTCGTTTGACGCGCGGCCGCTCGTGTAAAACGCCGCCTCGTCGGGGTGGGCAAGGCCGTTCAGGCGGTCGGCGATGATGCGAAACGCGCTCTCCCAGTCGATGGGCTCGTAGTGGTCCGAGCCGGCTGGCTTATAGACGGGCTCGGTGATGCGCCCCTGCATTCCGAGCCAGTATTCGGTCTTGTCTTCGAGCGAGGTGAGCGAGTTCTCGGCCCAGAACTCCCGCGAGATCTTCAGGGGCGTTGCCTCCCAGGTCACCGCTTTCGCGCCGTTCTCGCAGAACTCGGCGAGCTTGCGGTGGTCTGGGTCGGGCCACGCGCAACTCATGCAATCGAAGCCATCTTTGTGGTTGATCTTGCTCATCAGTTTGAGCGTGCGGCCTACGCCCATGTTGGTGAGCGCGGGCTTCATCGAGTGGAACACACCGCCCATACCCGCGGCATACTGCTTGGGCTCAGTGACTTCCATCTCGGCGTCCGAGAAGTCCTCGTGCGGTGCGTTTGGGGTCATGTCGTTCAGCCTTCCTGGCGGCTACGGGGATGTCTGCGCTGACGGATGAATCTGTGCTGACGAGGGTACCTGAGAGTTGTGTGAATCGGTGGGTGCAGGTGCGACGCCGTGAATGATCCGGTCGGGGCGACTGTAGGCGACCATCGAGTTTCCGCGGAGGAACCCCACGAGAGTGATTCCCGCTTCCTCGGCGAGGTCGACGGCCAGCGAAGAGGGCGCGGAGACGGCGGTGAGCATCGGAATGCCGGCCATCATCGCCTTCTGCGTGAGCTCGAAGCTCGCACGCCCCGAAACCATCAGCACGCACGAACGCGCGGGGATCCGCCCGTTCTCAAGTGCCCACCCCACGACCTTGTCGACGGCATTGTGCCGACCGACGTCTTCGCGCAGCACGAGCATTTTGCCGGTCACACCGTCGAAGAGCGCGGCAGCGTGAAGGCCACCGGTGCGATCGAAAATGGCTTGTTGCGCGCGCAACGCCTCGGGAAACTCGGCGATGCGAGAGCTGTCGATCATGAGTGGATCGTCGTCGACCGCGAAGTGCGACTGCGTGCGCACCGCGTCAATACTGGCCTTGCCACAGATGCCGCAGGAGCTGGTGGTGTAAAACGATCGTTCGAGGCTGGGGTCTGGGGGCGCGACTCCCGGGGCGAGTCCGACGTCGAGCACGTTGAAGGTGTTGCCCTCGTCGGCCGTCGCTCCCGCGCAATATCGTGCGGTTGCATAGTGCTCGCGATGGTGGATCACGCCTTCGGATACCAGAAACCCTGCCGCGAGCTCGAAGTCGCTGCCCGGGGTGCGCATCGTGATCGCCAACGGGCGGCCGTGCACCCGGATCTCCAGCGGCTCTTCGACGGCGAGCGAATCAGGCGCGATGCGGGCCGGTTCTCCGATCGTGAGACGGGTGACGCGGCGACGCGCGGCGATACGGGACATGGTACTTGGATAGCATCGATCACGGGGCGAGGCAAACGGACCCGCTCGTGACCGGACGAGGAGCGCGATCGTGAGAAGCGTGGCGGAACACCTCGAGTGGATCCTGGCGCGAACGGAGCTATTGTCGGTTCGCGAGCTTCCGCTCGCTGAAGCACATGGGCTGACGCTCGCAGAAGCGGTGACCGCGCGTCACGATTTGCCCCTGTGGGATTCGTCAGCAATGGATGGCTATGCGGTTCGCGCCGCCGATGTGTCGGGCGCTATGGTCGAGCGGCCGGTGCCGCTGCGCGTTGTCGCCGAGGTTGCGGCGGGCAGCTCCGAGAACCCGAGTCTTCAGCCGGGCGAAGCTGCCCGCATCATGACCGGGGCGCCAGTGCCGAGCGACGCCGACGCCGTGGTGCCCGTGGAGATCACCCTGGGTGACGAAGCCGGGAATCCATGGGCGCGAACCGAGGTGCGCGTGGTGCGTGCCGTGCACGTTGGTGCGAACGTGCGTCAGCGCGGTGAGGATCGCAAGATGGGCGACCCAATGGCCGAGGACGGTGTCGAACTGGGGCCACTGCGGCTCTCTGCGCTCGCCGCAGCAGGGATCGACCGGGTGCTCGTCCGCCCGCGCCCGCGGGTGGCGGTGATTGTGACAGGGTCGGAACTTGTACCACCGGGTCAGGCGCCGCGGCGCGGTGAGATTCCGGAGTCGAACTCGCTCTTGCTAGGGGGCCTGCTGCGCGAGCTCGGCATCGTGCCGGAAGAAGTTCGCGTGAGTCGCGACACTGTGGAGGGACTGCGGCGAACCCTGGACGAGCTCGGGGAGCGGGTCGACGTGATCCTCACCACCGGCGGCATTGGGCCGGGCCTCCACGACGTGGTGCGGATGGCTATGGAGAATGAACCCGAGATCGCAGCGGTTCGCGTGGCGGTGAAACCCGGGCAACCGCAGTGCGCGGGGCGCCTCCGCTCCGGCGCCTGGCTCTTTGCCCTGCCCGGCAACCCGGTCAGTGCGGCCGTAGGTTTCGAACTCTTCGTGCGCCCGGCGTTGCTCGCTGCCCAGGGGCGCCGATCGACCGCGCGCTTGCGTCTTCCCGCCACCGCGGCAGTCGGGTGGCGCGGCGCCGAAGGGCGGGCGCAGGTGCTGCCGGTGAGCCTGCGTCTCGCCGAGAACGGGCTGGTGTGCGAGCCGACGGTCAGCCCGCGCGCGGTGTCACACGCGGTCGGTGGGCAGGGTGCGGCTGCGGGGTTCGCCTGGGTGCCTGAGCACGTAGGAGACGTAGACGAGGGCGACTCCGTCGAGGTCTGGAGGCTGGGGTCGTGGTAATTCTCGCACCCGACGCGATCATCCTGGCAGGCGGTCGCGGGTCGCGCCTTGGCGGGGTCGATAAGGCCGAGCTGGTGGTGCGCGGCGAGCGGCTCGTGGATCGGGTGGTCGCCGCCGCCCGCGAAGCCGGCGTCGGTCAGATCATCGTGGTGAGCCCCGAGCGCTCCGGGCTCGACGGCTGCACGCTTGTCACAGAGTCGCCCCGCCTCGGTGGGCCGCTCGTCGCGCTTTCCGCAGGAGTTCATCCGACCACGGCCGGCTCCGTGCTGCTGCTTTCCTGCGACCTGGTGAACCCGGCAGAGGTGGTGGAACGACTCCTCGCGGAGGAGTGGCCGCCCGCCGGCGCGCAGGCGATCGTGTTGCGCGACCCCAATGGTCGCGAGCAGTGGCTCGCGGGCCGGTACGAGACGAACGCGCTCCGGGCGGGAATCTGCGCTGCCGAAGAAGCCGGCGAGCTGGTCGGCCGCCCGCTTCGTCATGCATTTCGGGCGATTACGGTGCGATGTGTAGACGCCCCGGCTGATGTCGTCGCCGACATCGACACCCCCGAAGATTTTGCCCGCACGATGACCGAGGAGACGTCTATGTCAAACCCCACGCACTTGCCGCCCGAGGCACTCGAGGCCTGGCTACGCGCGGCAGCGGAGGAACTGGGCCTTGACCCAGCCGAGATCTCTATCGGCACGGTGCTCGATCTGGCGCGCGACGTGGCGCACGGGGTGGCGCGACCCGCGGCGCCACTGACGACCTTCCTGCTGGGCCTCGCCTACGGCCGCGCGGAATCAGGGGAAAGTCTCGAGTATCTGGCAGCGGCGCTGACTCGTCGCGCTGCCGACTGGGGTGACGCGGCGAACTGATCCACTACGGTTTCTCGCCCAGCACCAGGCGCACCCCCGCCCGGGTAATGACTTCGAGTGCGAGTTTCATGAGGAGCGCAGTCAGGAGCGTCAGAGCGAACGACTCGGAGATCACCTTGGGAAAGAACTGCACGAAGAGGCCGAGCACTACGAGATAGGCCAGCACATCGGCGAAGTCAACTGCGCGAATGAAATATCGGCGTTGAGCCATCGGACCTCCTCGCGGTCGCCTCGGCAACATTGCGAGTCATCGTACTCGCTCACCCACCAGGTCACAGCCCTCCGGGCGTTCCTCAGCGATCTCTCCGGCAAGATCGTGACTGGCGATCTGCTCGCGTACGGCGTCAGCCTCGCCGTGTGTGGGGCCGCTACATCTGAGCGCAAGGGCGGGGAGCAGGTTTTAACTATCGGCGAGCCCGGTCATCCGCAGGGTGATGTTGATGCGACCGGATTCCAGCCCACAACCCGGAGGTGCGGTGCCCGGATAGACCTGGGGCACACCGTGATACGCGAGCCTGGATGGACCCCCAAACACGAACAAATCACCCGAACCGAGATCAAGGTCTTGGTACGGTCTGTTGCGAGTCTGCGTGTTTCCGAAGCGAAACCGGCAGGTGTCACCAATTGAGAGCGACACTACCGGCGCGAGTGATCGCTCGTCTTTGTCTTGATGCATGCCCATCTTCGCCGCACCTGAGTAGTAGTTCACCAGCGCGGTATCGGGTGTGTACTCGGCAACTGCGGCCGTCTCCCCTTCCGCCGCTACAAGCGCCCGACGACCAAGCTTCACCATCCAATCTGGCAGGTCGAGCACGCGATTCCCGTTGACATCTACGGCCTCGCGGGAGTAGGCATAGGGTCGCCAGTGCCAGCCCAGACACACGGTCTTCACGCTCATCTCATGGCCGCGCACCCGTGCCGCGCGGAGGGGCACTGGCCCCTGCGTCCACTCGTGAAACCGGTCGACTATCCAGCGTTGCTGGTTCAGGGTGAGCCATCTTGGTACATAGTTTGCCCCTGCGGGTAACTGCACCGCGGGGCGAGGGAGCAACTCATCACCGAAGAGTTCGCTCATACGACGCGCCTTTCTCATGCTCGGGTTGGCGACAAGGATTGGCCTGGAGGCCTGGATGAACCTCGGTGGCGAAGGATCCAAACTCCACCCCATGCCTACATGATGCGAGCGGGGCGACGCAAGCGGTAGACCCGGGGAGGAGAGATGAGCTCTACTGGCACTATGAGTTTGATCTGGAGTGGCGCGGTCACCTTCGGCCCGGTCGATGTGCCCGTTAGTCCTGCAGGGGAATCCGGAGACCACCTCGCGCCTGTGGGCGGGGAGCACGCGGAAAATTCTGGGTCTTCCAGACTGGCTTTCGAGGCTGCGTTTGGCAGCCTCGGTGATGCCAGCGACTTTGGCACCACCGGGAGTGACACGGTGGCGGCCGCGCTGCAATTTGCCCGCGACCTCGGGGCACGCAGGCTGGTGAATCGCGCCTCTTCTCGGTCGACCTCTCTGATCCGGGCGTGCACGTGGAGAACGGCACCTGGCACGCTCGTGGCTTGACCGAGATTCCGAGTGGACCGGTTACCTTCGTGCGAGTCGCGGCAGAACCCGTTGGGGGGCCAGAGTGGTACCTCACCCGTCCGGGGTTCTCCTGGGGCGGTATCGGAGTGGCTGCGTGCTGGTTCGGGGGTGCCGTTGGCGTCGCGCGCACCGTGTTTGCGGCGGCCCGGCGCGCACCGTCTCCTCACGTGCTCGCGCATCTCGGGGCCATGGACACGCTGCTCCATGCCTCTCGCATCGCGCTCGCGGATGCCGCACACCAGGTGGACGCACGCGCGAGCGGCGGCAGGTTACTCGCAAAACGCGTTCGAGGTATCGTCGCGCTAACGTGCGAAGAGGTCCTTGCCCGAGCCGGCCGAGCCCTCGGCCCGGGCCCGCTGGCGATCGACGCGACCCATGCCAAGCGGGTCGCCGACCTGCAGTTGTACCTCCGCCAGCACCACGCCGAGCGCGACGAGGAGTCCCTGGGCGCCCTCCTCGCTCGGAAGGAGGGCGCGCCGTGGTGACCTTTGACGCGGCAGAGGCCGGGACGCCGGCGCGTGAATGGAGTGTGGATCCGCGGTTGCACAGTCGCCCCGCACTTCGCATTGCGGCCTTCGACGAACTCGTGGTGATCGCGGCGCATCCCGACGATGAGACCCTCGGGGCTGGTGGGCTGATCGCGATGTGCCACGATTTGGAGGTTCCCGTTCGGGTCCTGTGCGTCACTGATGGCGCCGCCTCTCACCCCACAGAACCGAGGCTCGCGGAGGCGAGAGCTGCGGAGCTTGCGTCGGCGATCCACCAGCTTGCACCCGGTTCGACCTTGGAGATGCTTGGCTTCCCCGATGGGAAGACCGATCAGTATCGAGACGACATCCGCACGGAACTGGCGGGACGCCTGCGAGATGTGTCGCCCCGGTCGGCGATCGCGGCGCCGTGGCGAGGAGACGGGCACCGGGATCATCGTGTCGTCGGAGAGGTGGCTGCAGAATTGGTCGGCGACCGGACGTTACTGGAATACCCCATCTGGATGTGGCACTGGGCAACACCCGATCACGATGACCTGCCGTGGGAGCGAATGCGAGCGCTCGATATTGACGTAAAGACCAAGTCAAGGGCCATCGAGAGCTTTGCCTCTCAGATCACCGGAACGCAACCGATTCTGCGACCCGACTTTCTCGAGCATTTCGCCCGCGGCCAGGAGTTTTTTATGACCGGCGATCACACCCCTGACCGCGAATACTTCGACGCACTCTATGAGAAGTCGGAAGACCCCTGGCGGTTTCGCACCCGCTGGTACGAGGAGCGCAAGCGGCGCATCACGATTGCGGTTCTGCCAGAGGAGCGGTTCGAGCGCGGGTTGGAGGTGGGATGTTCCATCGGGGTGCTCACGGAGTTGCTTGCCCCGCGCTGCGAAAGCCTGCTCGCACTCGATATTTCCGCAAGGGCCGCCGAACAGGCCCGAGAGCTGGGGCTGTCGGGGGCGGAAATCCGCGTGCAGGACGTTGTGAAGGAGTTTCCCGGGGGCGAGTTCGACCTGATTGTGCTCTCTGAGGTCGGCTACTACTGGAACGCCGAAGACCTGCGAGCCACGACGAAGAAGATGTTTGAGAGCCTGACGCCCGAGGGCGTGCTGATTGCGTGCCACTGGCGGCATCCGGTCGATGACTACCCGTTGAGCGGTGATCAGGTACACGCCGCGATTGCAGAACTCGAATGGACGCGTCTCGCCCATCATCTCGAGGAGGACTTTGTCCTAGAGGTATTCAGTAAGGACCCGCGGTCTTTGGCACAACGAGAGGGCCTGGCATGATCCGCCATATTGCTGTTCTGATTCCGGCCCGCGACGAGCAGGATCGCGTAGAACGCTGCCTCAGTTCGGTCTTGGCCGCGAAGCGCGCGTGCCCGGTGCCCGTATCGATCACGCTCGTGGCCGACGGGTGCCGCGATGGCACCGCCGCTCGCGCGCTAAAGTGCGGGGGCGTCGACGTGCTTGAGGTTGATTGCTCGAACGTTGGTGCTGCCCGAGGTATCGCCGCGCGGCACGCCCTTCTCGGAGTGAAACTGCCTACGGAAGAAGTCTGGTTGGCAAACACAGACGCGGATTCGGTCGTCCCGGAGAACTGGTTCACCGTTCAGCTCGGGTTCGCAGAAGCGGGCTATGACGTCGTCGTGGGAACGGTGCGCCCTGATCCGGCGGAATACCCGGAATACCTCCAGCGGGAATGGGAGCGGACGCACGTGAAGGGGCGGCCGAACGGCCACATTCACGGGGCCAACCTGGGCATTCGCGCGTCGGCCTACCTCGAAGTCGGGGGCTACCGGGCCCTGCCCGAGCATGAAGATGTCGACCTCGCTGCCCGGCTCAGCCACCACCCACGTGCGGCGAGCGATGAGGCGGAGGTGATCACCTCCGCGCGCCTCGACGGTCGTACGCCAGGGGGGTACGCGGGCTATCTCAGAGGCCTCGTCGGTCGCGTGCGGGAGAGGCATGTGGATGCCTGACGCGCGCGAAGCGTGCCACGAAGCGCTGATCCACTGCGTGCTGGGTGTACCGTCGTAGACTCGAGGGCCAGGGCACACCTTATCCAGGCGGGGGCTGACACATGGCGAGCACGGCAAACACCAGCGCGACAAACGAGGCGAGCGAAGAGTTCTCGACCAAGGGTGCGTACGTGAAAAGCGGGGCCGAGTTTGACCGCGACACGAATTACATTGAGGATCGCATCGTTGCCGATCCCGATGCCGTTCGCGCGCTTGCCGAGCCCCCGAAGTCGAAGGTCGGCTCGCTCGGGTACGGACTGAGTAAGGGTGCCGAGGCGTGGCCGGTCGAGCCGGGTCGGTATCGGCTCATCGCGGCAAACGCCTGCCCCTGGGCCAACCGTACGGTCATCGTGCGGCGGCTGCTGGGCCTCGAAGAGGTCATCTCGCTCGGACGTCCCGGCCCTGTGCACGACGTGCGATCCTGGACTTTCGACCTTGATTCCGGTCACCGCGACCCCGTGCTCGGCACCGAACGACTGCAAGAGAACTACTTCGCCCGCTTCCCGGGTTATCCGCGTGGCATTACGGTGCCGGCGCTGGTCGATATTCCTACTGGCGGAGTCGTCACAAACAACTACCCGCAGATAACGCTCGATTTTTCGACCGAGTGGCGAGAGTTCCACCGCGAGGGTGCGCCAAATCTGCTGCCCGAAGAGGAGCTCGACGAGATGTGGCCCATCATCGAACGCGTCTTCACGGAAGTAAACAATGGAGTGTACCGGTGCGGATTCGCCGGTTCGCAGGAGGCCTATGATGCCGCGTATGACCGCCTGTGGTCGGCTCTCGATTGGCTCGAGGATCGCCTCGCCACACGGCGCTTTCTCATGGGTGGCAGCATCACCGAGGCCGACGTGCGCCTCTTCACGACGCTCGTTCGCTTCGATCCCGTTTATCACGGGCACTTCAAGGCGAACCGCAATCGGCTCTCTGAAATGGAAAACCTCTGGGCCTACGCGCGAGAGCTCTTTCAGACACCGGGCTTCGGCGACACGATCGACTTTGTGCAGATCAAACAGCACTACTACATCACGCACACCGACATTAATCCGACTCAGATTGTGCCGGCCGGGCCAGATCTCGCGAGCTGGCTCGAACCTCATGGTCGAGAGAAACTGGGCGGAGAGCCGTTTGGCGACGGCACTCCGCCTGGCCCGGTGCGAGAGAACGAGCGGATCGCGGCTGGCCACAATCCGCTCGTCCGCTAAACAGAGTCTTTCGCCATGACGCATCGCATCGCATTCGTGCGCTGGCACAGCGATGTTCCGAGCGGCGGCAATAGGTACGACGACACACTGACCGGGTGCCTGCGGACGGCCGGCCTCGACGTGCGCGAGTATCCAGTCGCTGGATCCTGGCCGTTTCCCAGTGCTCACGATCGCGAGAGACTCCAAGATCTGATGGTCGGAGAGGCGGCGGCCGACGAACGGCACTGGCTCATCGACAATATTCTCGGTTCGGCGGCCCCCGAGACACTTCGCGCCGCTACCCAGAATGGTCGACGCATCACCATGCTCATGCACTACTTCGCAGCTGACGAACGTGGGGTCGCGTCAGCCCTTCGCCAGCAAGTCGCGACCGATGAGGCGGCGGCCGTTGCCGCAGCAAGCACCGTTATCGCCACCAGCGAGTGGACGGCGAACGAGGTGGCTCAACGGTACGGTCGCGGCGATGTGATCGTCGCCGTGCCGGGTGTCGATCCAGCACAGCTTTCGCCCGGCTCCCTGCGCAGCGGGAAGGCGCCCCATCTGCTGTGGTTGGGGCGAGTCACCCATACGAAGGATCCTGTCTCTCTCATCGAGGCGCTCGTATCCGTACGAGATCTCGACTGGACTGCGCAACTGGTGGGCCCGGACACAATCGATCCCGGCCTCAGTGAAGAAATTCGGGGGTGGATCGCCGAGCTCGGCCTCACCGACCGAGTCGAGGTGGCGGGCGCGCGCACGGGTACAGCGCTGGAATCGATCTGGAACCGGACCGACCTGCTGGTGCATACGGCACGCAGCGAGGCCTACGGAATGGTGGTCACCGAAGCCCTGGCCCGCGGCATTCCCTCGATCGTGCCAACGGGCACCGGTGCCGCCGAGGCGCAGCTCGGAGCGGGTGGGAAGTTTCCGCCCGGCGACCCCAGTGCGCTCGCGCGAGAGATCCGCACCTGGTGCACGGATTCTCCGATGCAGGAGCGTTGGCGCCGTGAGGCCCTCACCCGTCGGGAGGCACTCCCCACCTGGCACGGCACCGCACAAATCGTGGCAGCGGCCCTCGAGCGCTGATATTGGCGGATCAGCCTGCCGTCGCGCAGAAGCTTGCGTTCGTGGGGGAGACCGCTGTGCTCACCAGCGCATCTGCTCGGGCGCGAGCACGGCGAGAACGCGGGCTTCGATCCACTCTATAATCATGTAAGCGACTAGCGAGAGCAGCGTGACGACGACCACTGTGGCCCATAGCGACGTGTATTGGCTGGTGGCCGCATCGACCGCCATCAGGTTGCCCAGCCCACTCCCCGTTGCCAACCACTCGGCGACGGTCGCAGCGAGTACCGCCGTTGGGGCAGCGATGCGGGCCGCGGCAAAGAACGCCGGCGCCATCGCGGGGAGACGCCCGAGCAGCAGCACCCGGGTGGGGGGCGTCGCGTAGGTCTGGAAGACGTCGGCGACCTGGCCGGGGAGCTGGCGCAGCCCGTACAGGCACGACACCAGCGTCGGGAAGAACGTCATGATGGCGACCACCGCCGCGGTTCCGAAAGCTCCGCGTCCGAGCGCAGCGACGAGTAATGGGGCCAGGCCGATAATGGGCACACAGCGCAGGGCGACCGCCACTGGTGTGAGTGCAAAACTCACTCTGGCAGAGAGCGTGAACGTCGCCGCGAGCAGCACTCCCAATAAGAGCCCGGAGAAGTATCCGGGCACCGTCACCGCCGCCGTCTGCCCGAGTGCTTCGAACAGCACAGCGCGATGCTCCGCCGCGGTCGGTGAAGAGACGAGCCACTCCCACACATCCCATGGACGCTTAGCGAAGAAGGGATTCAGTCTGAACGCCTCGAAGAGCGCGACCCACAGCGCCAAGACGATGGCCACCGTCGCCGCTGATCCTCCGACGCTTCGCAGGAGGCGCTGCCGGGCAGACGTCATCGTGCCGCCTGCTGGGGGAGTGAGCAGCACCGTGGGCTGCTCAGTGGTCACACGACGCGCGAGGAGGGAGATAAGCCCGTAGCCGAGGAGGGATACCACCGTGCTGAGGAACATCAACGCCCACAAACCATCCGTGTCGAGGCTGCGCATCGCGAGGATCGAGAGCACTCCCAGGCCCCGCTCGGCGCCGGTGAATTCGCCAACGAGGGCCCCCAGGAAGGCCGCGGGCACCGAAACCTGCAGCCCCGCCATCAGATACGGCAGCGCTGCACGCGCGCGCACCGTGACAAGCGTCGTCCAGCGACCCCGCCCATACGTGGCCGTCAGCTCCAGCCATGTGCGCGGCATCGCACGGAATCCCACGAGCAGCGGCACCAGGGTGAGGTAGAAGACCGCCAAAGCCGCCAGGGTGATCTGCGGCCCATCACCTGGGCCATAGGTGAGTCGCAGCAGCGGACCCAGCGCGACCAGTGGAAGGCAATAGACCACGAGCGCAATCCGCAATACCAATCGCTCGAGGCCCGGGAGCAGCACCACCACCACAGCAAGGACCACCGCAGCCAGATTGCCGAGCAGGTAGCCGGCGATCGCTTCGATGGTGGTAAAACCCAGGCCGCGACTGTACACGCCAGCATTTTCGATGAGCTTGGTGACGATGCCCGAAGGCACCCCGATGAGATAGCTGCCAGCCAGGAGCGTGCGCCCGATCAGCTCCCATAGCCCAATCACGAGCAGCCATCCGGCGGCGACGCGCAGCACCGTCGCGCTGCGGCTTCGAGGGCGGCTGCGACTGGGTGCCGCGGATGAATCCGTGGTGGATCCCGGCTCCACGCTCGGCAATTCCTTCACGACCATGGGCTAGACCTGGGCGGTGTGGGCGTTGCTGCTGCCGGGGTCGCGGGCGTCGATCTGGTTGACTTCGTGGGGCTCGCCTGCGCCGACCTCGACCGGGCGTGAATCCTCGATACCGAGCAGACGGCCAATCTGACTGACGAGTGACTCGAAGACATGGCTGTGCAGGTGTTCCATCCGGCGCGGGCGCTCGAGATCAACCCTGAGGTCGGCGATCACACGACCAGGCCTTTGCGACATCACGAGCACGCGATCCGCCAGCAGGACCGCCTCAGTGATGGAGTGCGTCACCAGAAGTGTGGTGGTGCCGGTGCCCGACCAAAGCGGCGGAAGCTCAATGTTGAGCCGACGACGGGTGAGTTCGTCGACGGCACCAAACGGCTCGTCGAGAAGCAGAAGCCCCGGTTCCGTGATAAGACATCGCGCGATCGCCGCGCGTTGACGCATGCCGCCGGATAGCTGCGATGGCCGAGCGTCTTCGAAGCCTGCGAGCCCTACGGTGGTCAGAAGCGCGGCAATTCGATCGTGATCCACTGGTTGTCTTGCCAGTTTCTGCGCAAGCGCCACGTTTTGTGCCGTCGTTCGCCAGGGCAATAGTGACGCATCCTGGAATGCGATCGCGAGCTCACCGCGTGCCCGCACCGTCTTCGGATCGTCGCTCCCGATGCTGACCGAGCCGCCCGGGTCTGGCTGCTCGAGCCCCGCGATGATGCGTAGCAGGGTCGACTTGCCACAACCGGAGGGCCCAACCAGGGCGGTTACAGAACCGGCTTCGAGGGTGAGATCGAGTGGCTCGAGCACGTTGAGCGGCCCCTCCGCTCCCGCGAAAGTCTTGGCGACGTTCGCGCAAACGATCTGAGGGGCGGCGCGTTCGCCGATCGCGATCGTCACGCGATTGGTCCGTCCCGATATACCTCTTCCAGCAGCGTGCGATCCCAGAGCTGTTCGGTGCCGCCGTCGATGCCGAGCAGCTCGAATAGCCCGAGGTTCTCCTGTATCTGCTCGTCGGTGAACCACCCGAAGCCGAACTCGTCGGTCGTCTCGGAGAACATGATGTCCAGCTGCACCTCTGCCTGCTCCTGCTGGGTCGCGAGATCGAGCCCCGCGTCGGGGAACATCTGCACGGTGAGATCGGCGGCAGCTTGCGGATCAGTCTGGTACAGCTGCCAGCCCTGCGCGTCGGCACGCAGCAACCGCACGAGCTGGTCGCGTGTCGCCTCGTCTTGCAGGCTGGAGCGCAGAACGGTGTAGGTCTGACTCATGGGGTTGTACCCGAAGTCCGCGAGCAGCATCGAGTATGCGTCGATGCCTTGCACCGCTAACGCGACCGGCAGATCGTTGTAGAAACAGTAAAGTCCATCCACTTGTCCCGCGGTCAGCACGGCTGGGTCGTACTGACTGGGAACAAATTCCACCTGCTCTGGAGATATCCCGTTGATCGACAGGAACGCGGTGAGGGCCGGATTGTTTGCGCTCGCGACCCCGATCTTCTTGCCCTGCAGGTCTTCCGGGCTGGTGATTGGTTCGCCCGCAAGAGACAGGATCGTGGCTGCGCTCTTCTGGTATTGAGCGCCCACGATGACGAGGTCTGCGCCCTCGGCGTTAGACCTGGCGACTCCGTCGGCGGCAGAGATGTTCACGAGCGCTGCGCCGCTCACCGTGCTGGCATCCCCAGCGACGTTGGGCCCGCCGGCAGCGAGGGTGACTTCGAGGCCCTGATCGCTGAAGAAACCGCGATCCTGTGCCAAATATGTGCCACCGAATTGCACTGAATGGGTCCATGAAAGCTGGTACGCGAGGGCCGACAGGCCACCGGGTTCAGTCGGTGTGGATCGGCTACAACCTGCCAGCGTGCCGAGGGCGAGGGCTCCGATGCCCGCCCCGAGACCGCTGAAAACCGTGCGACGTGTGATCTGTTGCGAGGACATAGAACCTCCGAAAGGGATGCCAGTTCGTGTGGTCGAATCGGGAACCCCTGCACCCCGATCTGAGACTCAGTCTAATCAGGGGCTTCAGCTGTGCCCGGGTGATTCAGGGCGGGCCGAAAAGTCGAAGGCGCGCTCGAGCTGGCCGATTGTTTCCTCTGCAGCCTCCAGAGCGAGGTGACCTCCCGCGAACGTGCAGCGTGGAGAATGTCGGAGCTGTCGTTCGCGCGGCCGTGGGTAGGTGTCGTGTCGAGCCGGTCGATCACGCGAAGCCCCGCAGCGTCAATTGCGTCGAGGAGCATCTGTCGGCTGCGCAGGCCCAGAAGTTCGGCAAGGTCGGAGATGACCAACCAGCCTTCCCCGTTCTCGCTGAGGTGGTGGGGGAGCCCGGCCAGGAATTGCAGCAGCATCTTGCTGCCGGGATCGTAAATGGCCGCATCGAGCGTGGTCGTGGCACTGCCGGGCAGCCAGGGAGGGTTGCAGACAATCAGTGGCGCCCTCCCCTCTGGGAACATGTCGGCCAGTTGCGCCTCGGCAGAATCCTCGATGCCCAGTCGGGCGAAGTTGTCGTTCGCGCAGTCCACCGCGCGCTGGTGAATGTCGGTGCCCACGACCTTCTCCACACCGCGGTGTGCGAGCACCGCGGCCAGCACCCCAGTGCCAGTGCCAATGTCGAACGCGAGGCGTCGATCGTGCAGAGGTGCCCCGGCAACGAGATCCACATATTCGTGCCGGGTGGGCATGAACGTTCCGTAGTGAGGATGGATCTTGGCGCCTAGAACGGGTACATCAACCCCGGTCAGAAACCACTGATAGGCGCTCAGTGCACCGGTCAGCTCCTGCAAGCTGACCACCGCTCGACCTGCGCCGAAACCGCGTTGCTGCCCGTACCCGAAATCCACCGCCGCACCGACTTTGGGAGCCCGTGGCAGGGGGAGCGTCGCAACCCCTGTCGCCTCGTCAAACGTGAGGGGCACCAGTATTAATGACATCATCCGAGACCGTTGGGCTCTGGCCTGGCGGATCCGGTAGAACTCATCAGCATCAGACGTGGCCGGCCGGGTCGCCGTTCCCCGTCCGCCTTTTGCCAAGCGTCGATCTATTGCGCTCAGTATCTGTTTTGCGTTGGGAAAGTCGCCGAGCCACAGCATTGCGGTGCCCTGGGCCGCATATCTGACCGCCTGCGCCGCGGTGAGGCGGTCGTCGACCACGACCAGGTCTTTGGGGGCTGGCCGGTCGTTTGTAGACCACCAAGTGGCGGTATGCCGCGCCCCGAGGTGCGTCCAGGTGACGGCCGCTGCAGTATCGGGTTCTGAAGACACTGACACTCACCTCGCTCAATAGCGGCGTTTCAACGGTTCGCCATGCCTCACGATTGCACCGGACCGTGCGGTAACCGACTGCCAGCTTACCGAGGGCACTCCCAGCGCGTCGGTTTGCTCGAACGGTCGGCTCACGCGGAGCCCTCGTGCCCCGTCACCGTCGGGAGCCAGGATTGGTAGTCATCAACCCAGCGTTCGATGGTGTCGGCGGCATAGTGAGTCGGATCCCACCCTGCGTAGAGCGAAATGCACAGTCGTGAACCGTCAAGGAGCACGGGGATCGCCTCAAGGCCAAACATCCCGGCTCCGGTGAGCACCGCCACTCCTCTCCCAGAGGCGGCATGCCCGAGTGCCATGGGAGCAGAGTTCATCTCGATGTGGGCGGCCAGCGGTATTTCCGCCTCGACTAGCGCTGAGTCGAACCGCATCCTGGCATTGTGGGATCGATCCATCAGGATCAGGGGATACGTCGTCAGCTCACGCATTTCGATACTCTGCGCGCGCACGAGCGGGTGTCCCGGCGGCACAAACGCCATCACATCAACCTCTATGAGGCGCCTTCCTGCCCATCCTGCAGGGGGTGGAATCGTTGACACGCCGATGTCGGCCCCCTGCCTCAACGCGGTGTCGAAGACGCGCGCGGGCGCACTGTCGATGACGTCGATCACCGGGTGGGCGGCTCCGCGTGCCGCAGTGAACGGTGCAAGCGTGTGCAACATTGTGGTGTGCTGGGCGACGACGGTGAACCTCAAATCCTGCACGTGACCAGGATCAACAAAGGCTCGTGCCGCTTCACTGCGCTGCACGATGTCGTTTGCCATTACCGCAAACCGCCGCCCGGCGTGGGTGAGCTTCAGGGCTCCGTGGCCCCGATCAAATAGCTGCACTCCGAGCTCGCGTTCAAGAGCGGCGAGTTGTCGCGAGACCGCTGGCTGTGAAACGCGCACGAGCTCGGCGCCTCCGGTAACGGTGCCAGCTTCGGCTGCAGCGAGAAAGTAGCGGATGACACGGAGTTCCACGGCATGCCTCCAAAGCATAGAAAGTGTACCTAAAGAGTATTGGACGGCATGATAAGTTTCCCCGAGTATTGATCACTGACACTTGACATCACGACTACAACGGAGCAGCACATGTCAGCGACCATCACCGCGCATCCGCGCGAAGCCCAAGCGAAGAAGGCTCGAATTGCAGCATTCCTCGGCACCACCGTCGAGTGGTACGACTTCTTCATCTACAGCACTGCGGCGGCACTCGCCTTCGGGCCGGTGTTTTTCCCCGAGGCGAGCACGGGCACCGCACTCTTGCTTTCCTTCGCGACCTTCTGGGCAGGCTTCCTCGCTCGCCCAATTGGCGGGATTGTCTTTGGTCATTTCGGCGACAAGATCGGTCGCAAGAACACCCTGGTTGCAACCCTTCTCATCATGGGTGTCGCGACCTTCTGTATCGGGATTCTGCCCGGCGCAGACACCATCGGCGTGATGGCACCCGTGCTCCTCGTTTTCTTCCGCGCCCTTCAGGGCTTCGCCGTCGGCGGCGAGTGGGGCGGCGCTGTGCTGCTTGCTTCGGAAGCGGGAACCAAGAGCACCGCGGTGCGCGGAGGCATGTGGGTGCAGCAGGGATCCCCTGCCGGAAACATCCTGGCGACCGCGGCATTCGCCCTTGCGGCACTCCTGCCGAGCGACCAGTTCATCGCCTGGGGATGGCGGGTGCCATTCCTCTTTTCGGCGGTGCTCGTCATCATCGGATTGGTCATTCGCGTGCGACTCGAAGAATCACCCGAGTTTGTCGAGACGAAAGCGCAGAAGCGTGAAGTTAAGGTGCCCATGGCGGAACTCATGAAGCACCACTGGAAAGCCGTGATCGCCGGAATCTTTGCCAGCGCCCTCGGCATCGGTATGGCCTACTTCATCAGCGCATTCATGTTGGCCTACGCCACGACCCAACTGGGAATTGAGCGGTCGGTGATGCTGAACGTCCTCCTCATTAACGCCATCGCGCAGTTCATTTGGCAGCCCGTGGCAGCACGCATTGCCGAAAAAATCGGCACCACCCGTTTTATGACCATCACGCTCGCAGCATCGGCCATGTTCGTGTTGCCGATGTTCTGGTTGGTAAACACCGCGAATATTTTCGCAATCGGCGCAGCGCTCATTCTCGCCACTGTGTTTGGCAGCGGCTACTACGCCGTGCTTGCCGGGTTCCTGGCGCAGGCCTTCCCCACTGAGGTGCGTTATACCGGTGTGTCATTTGCGTACCAGGCGTCGTCGACGCTGCTCGGCGGTACGACTCCGTTGCTCGCTCAGGCCTTCCTCAACAGCTCGGGGTGGCCGGGGGTCGCCGGATTCCAGGTCTTCATCATTGCAATCACCATTGGTGGCGTTGTTGCGCTTGCCTCGGTCACCGGGTTCTCCGCTGCACGCGAGCGCACGCAGCGTCTCGAAGACGCGGGGTAGTCGCGCGAGGGGGTGCGGGCACCGCACCCCCGGATCCACTATTCAGAGCACGTCAGCAATTCGCAACAGGAGAGCGGCCCATGCGTATCGACACCATTATTCATAACGCCCACATCACCACTGTGGATCCCCTTCGCCCAACGGCGGAACGAATCGGGGTGCTGGGAGGCCGGGTGGTCGGTCTCGACGAGGAGCTCGACGGTGTCGTCGCAGACACTGTTATCGATCTGGGCGGAGCGCCCGTCGTGCCGGGATTCAACGATGCTCACTTCCATTTCTCCATGGTGGGGATGGAAATGACGCAGCTTGATCTGTCACCTGACCGAGCGCCGACCCTCGACGCGCTCTACGGACTCGTCGAAAAGTTCGCGCGCACTCTCGGCGAGCACGAATGGGTGCTCGGGCACGGTTACGACCAGAACGTGCTTGGCGCGCACCCCGACCGCGAGGTGCTCGACCGGATCGCCGCCGGTCGCCCGGTGTACCTCGTACACAACTCCCATCACATGGCGGTGGCGAACACCGCAGCGTTTGCGCGCGCGGGGTACCAGCGGCCTGACGACCTGGTATCTCCCGCGGGAGGTGACGTTGTTCGGCGGGCTGACGGTAGCGTGAGCGGCCTGCTTCAGGAGCAGGCCATGACCCTCGTCTCGCACGTGCTGAAGCCGGTTCCGCAGGACAATATTGTCGCGGCCCTTGAAGCCGCGTCGCACTGGTGTCTCAGTCAGGGCATCACGAGCGCGACGGAGCCTGGCATTGGTGGGCAGATGATCGGCCATGGCCCGGCCGACCTTCGCGCCTTCCAGGCTGCGCGCGAGGGCGGCAAATTACGCACCCGCCTCACCGTAATGCCCTACATCGACGCGATGCACTCCCTCGGCGCCCTGGGCGGCGGGTTCGACGGCTGGGGTATCGATCTCGGGATTCGTTCGGGGCTCGGTGACGAGTGGCTGCGTTTGGGGCCGGTGAAGGTGATCAGCGACGGTTCGCTGATTGGCCGCACGGCGGCGATGTGTTGCGACTACAGCGATGACCCTGGCAATGCCGGCTTCTTGCAGTGGGAGCAAGATGAATTGCAGCGCATGCTTGTCGCGGCGCACGTGAACGGTTGGCAGATCGCGGCGCACGCGATCGGCGATCGCACGCTCGACGTGGTTCTCGACGGGTTCGCCGAGGGACAACGTCTCCTCCCTCGAGTTGACGCACGGCACAGAATCGAGCACGTTGCGATCGCGTCCGACGCCCAACTCGCACGCATCGCGGCCGGGGGTCACATTCCTGTTCCCCAAGGTCGATTTATCTCGGCACTCGGCGACGGGTTTGCTTCTGCGCTGGGCGAGGAACGACTCGATAAGGTCTACCGAATGCGGAGCTTCGTCGACGCGGGGGTCGAGCTGCCTGGATCAACCGATGCCCCAGTGGTGCCCGGAGAGGCAATCCTCAGCATTCACGACATGGTCAACCGTCGTTCCTCTTCTGGGCTGCCCATTGCCCTGCACGAAGCGCTGACTCCTGCGCAGGCACTCCGCGCCTATACCCACGGCTCGGCGTTTGCGGTGCACCAGGAGAACGAGAAGGGCATGCTGGCACGGGGAAAACTTGCCGATCTCGTTGTGCTGTCGGATCCTCTCGACGGGGTCGCCCCTGAGCGCATCCGTGACGTGCAGGTGCGAGCCACCATGGTGGGCGGCGATTTCCTGTACGACGCCGAGGGCGAACTCGCCCCTCGGTAAGCCCGGTGCGCCGCGTATCCCCCTGTCCTGGGCGGTCGTGGCCTTCAAGCGCTCACGTTGGTTGCGCACAGTCATCCGAAATGTGCCGCACAATAACGGCAACTTTCGCGGGGCTGGGCGGTCGGACCTGGCCTGCATTGCAATATATATTGATAATCATGCTCAGTCAGTGGCGTGCCAAGATGCGTCAGGAACCTCGTAGGCAAATGCCGGTGGATCGCGACCCCCACCGTCAGGGCGGTGAGCACTTCACGGGTGCTCACCGCCATTCCACCTCGGTTCACGCGCATGTCTCGTTGTCTCGTCGGGTGAAACGGGGCAGTATTATTGTGCTCCTCGGAGTGGCGGTTGCCACCGTGTTCGGGCTGATTTCGCTCTGGCCCAATCCGGCTCTGGTTGACGAAATGTTGGAGAGAGCGGAACCACTCGGTGGGGGAGTGACGACGGTCCGCGGGGAAGTGCTCAGTGTTCAGGAGACATGCAATGAGGGTGAGGCGGACGCCCCCTCCAGAGCCTCATCTTCCAACCCGAATGCGAACGAAGTCTCTGCATCGAATTGTGTGGACATGCGAGTGGGACTCCTGAGTGGGGTTGATGCCGGTCGTTTGGTGACGGTGCAAGTTGCTGGGCCCTTGGCCAACGCTGGAGTCAGATCCGGTGACACCGTCGAGCTAGTCGCAACTGAGCGGTTCGTGCCCGAAGGAGCTGACTCCGCACCCCTGCCGTCTGGGCCAACGATGGACTACGCGCTCGCCGGTGTCGATCGCACCATGCCTCTGGTTCTTCTAGGCCTGCTTTTTGCGGGAGTCGTGATTGCAGTCGGTAGGTGGCGAGGCGTTTTTGCACTCGCAGCGCTCGGAGTGAGTGGCGGGGTGCTGGCGTTCTTTGTCTTGCCGGGGCTCGTTGCAGGCGGACCGGGGCTTCTGATCGGAATGGTGGGCTCCATCACGATCATGTTCGTGACCCTCTTCTTCGTGCACGGTCCGAATATGCGCACCGCCGCTGCACTGGTGGGCACACTTTTCGGGATCCTGTTTGTGAGCGGGATCTCCATGATTGCAGTCTCAGCCACACGACTCAGTGGCGTGGGCGACGAGGCATCTGGGGTGCTGTCTGGACTCGCTACCGACATTGATCTTCGCGGGTTCCTGACCTGTTCAATCCTCATTGCCGGGCTAGGGGTCTTGAACGATATCACCATCGCGCAAGCGTCATCCGTGTGGGAACTCCGCGCTGCGGCCCCGCACTTAACCAGACGTGAGCTCTATTTGAGCGCGATGCGAATTGGGCGTGATCATATTGCTTCCACGGTCTACACGGTCGTGTTCGCATACGTCGGGGCTGCGTTGAGCGTGCTCATCCTGTTGTACTTACTTAATGTTCCGATGCTCGCCCTCTTGACCCGCGAAGACATCGTGACAGAGGTGGTTCGCACCCTGTGTGGCAGCGTCGGGCTCGTTCTGGCGGTGCCAGTTACGACCGCCGTGGCCACGTGGTTTGTCATGCCCGATGGGGATCCGCAGCCTGCTGCCGAATCGTTGAGCCGGGGCTGAACTACAGTTCGATGGGCGGGATCGGTTCAGTTTCGGCGACCTCGGGGTGACGGGCCAGGTTGACGATGGCCGCGACCAGGCCGCCCCACACCGTGAGGATGGCGATGGTCATCATGACGATGGCGGTCGGTGTCACGAGCGTTCTCCTTGCGTCGACGGATCGAGCACCCGCACAGTGTCGGTCTCCGGGTCCGGATCGTAGTGCTCCTCGATGAGGAACTGGTCATACTCGGGATCCTCTTTAGCTCGCGAGCGCGCGCTCCAGGGCACGAGTGAAAGAAGGAGCGAAAGGACGATGAGCGAGATGACCATACCCCAGCCAAAGACAGCGAGGAACCACCCCGGATAGCCTCCGTACGGCTCCGAGATCTTGGCGATCAGCTCGGTGACAAATAGGTAGCCGAGCACGATGGGTACGAGCCCCGCGACGAGTAGCTTCCAGAGCAAGCCGATGCCGAAACTTGAGCGCTCATTCAGATGTGCCTGCAGGGCCGGAAGTTTGTGGAGTAGCCAAGCGACGACGATGACGGCGACAAACGCAACCGCCATGATCCCGAACGAGTTGACAAAAGCGTCTGTGGTGTCGAGCACTGCCAGCGCAGTGGTCGTCGAGAACAGCCCTGTTGAGACGATGGCCAGCGGAATGGAGACGATGAGTGTCGTGCGAATGCGCGTCCAACCGAGCTTGTCCTGCAGCGCGGCGACGACGACCTCGAGCACGGAAATGAGTGAGGTGACTCCCGCGAAGACCAGGGCTCCGAAGAACAGCACGCCGATGATTGCGCCTCCAGCCGCCTGCGAGACGATCGTTGGGAAGGCGATAAACGCGAGACCGATTCCCGCTGTCGCTACACCCGCGACATCTGTCGCCTGCGCCTGCGCCATGAATCCGAGGGCCGCGAAGACACCAATGCCAGCGAGAATCTCGAAGCTTGAGTTCGCGAAGGCGACGACCAGACCCGAGCCGGTGAGATCAGTCTTGCGCTTGAGGTACGACGCGTAGGTCACCATGATGCCGAAGGCAATTGAGAGCGAGAAGAAGACGTGTCCGTAGGCCGATGCCCAGACGCCGGAGTTTGCGAGGGCCTCCCAGTTGGGGGTGAAGAAGGCGTTGAGACCGTCCATCGCGCCGGGAAGGAAGAGGGACTGAACGACGAGGATCACAAACATCGTCGTGAGTAGCGGCATGAGCACCGTGTTGACTCGGCCGATGCCGCGCCGAACTCCGAGGGCCATAATCACAATGACCACGAGCCAGACCACAACGAGCGGGATGCCAACCTGGGGCACGAATGTTGTCGAAACACCACCGTCGGCGACATCTCCCATTTGCAGGAAGTCGGTGAAGAAGAAACTCTCTTCGTTCCCGGCGCCCCAGGCGAGTTGTGCCGAGAACCAGGTGTACATTGCAGCCCATGCGATGATGACGGCGTAGTACACGGCGATGATTGCGCAGATGAGCACCTGCCACCATCCGAGTGGCTCGGCGGCCCGGTGCATCCGCCTGAACGCGAGTGGGGCTGAACCACGGAAGCGGTGACCGATCGCGTAGTCGAAGAAGAGCAGCGGGATACCTGCGGTCAGCAGGGCGCACAGGTACGGAATCAGAAAGGCGCCGCCACCACCCTCGTACGCCACGTAGGGGAAACGCCAAATGTTGCCTAAGCCCGCGGCGGAGCCGATGGCCGACAGGATAAATACGTTCCGTGAGCCAAATGCCTCGCGCTTGCGAGGTTGGGTCGATGCGGTCGCCATGTCGAAAACCCTACCCCGGCGAGAGACGAGCGAGAAGAAACGAAGGTCTCGCCGTGTCGGCGCCCGTGCGGGCACCGACACGCGGTGGGTCCACGAAGGCCCCGCATTCACGAAGAGTGCGGGGCCTGATCACGTGAGCGCATCGAGTATGCCTACTCCGAGACTCGCGCTGACGCCGCGGAGGAAACTGTCTACGCTTCGACGGGTTCTGGGGCCGCGGTGTGCCGGAGGACCGCACGGCGGAGGGATACAAAGAAGATGATCATTCCCGCAGTGATCAGCATATGACCGAGGCCCGCGATGCCGGCGATCATATTGTTCGACTCTTGGCCGACAACTGTGAGGCTGCCATGCCAGATCAGCATTGCAGACGTGAGGATTACGCCGGCGTTGTAAAGCCAGAAAAACCACAGGAACAGCTTCCGGCTTTGAGAAATCACGAAGACCTTCTCAATAACGAGCACGATCAACAGCACAATGAACCCGAGCGTGAGGAGGTGCGTGTGTGCAAGACCAAGCTGGGTAAACTGCCCTTCCGGAAAGTTGTTGAGTTTGGTGAACTCGCGATAAAACAAGCCAGAAGCGACGCCGACGAGCATGTAGATGAAGGCGGCATTGAGCAGCTTTCTCATGGTGGGTTCCTTTCGAGAAAAATCTGGAGGGGCGGGTGAGATGAGGCGGTTTCTACTGCCAGACAATTGACTAGGCGGGTGAGGCTCTCGCCGGTTCAGCGCGTGTGATTGGAGCGTTCGTGAGGCTCGAAACCCCGTTCTCGCCCGCGAAGATGCGCCTTCCCGGGCCACCAGATGCGATCGCCCATGAGGCCGAAGAGTGCGGGGATGACCACGGTACGTACCACCAGCGTGTCGACAAGAACGCCGACGCCAACAATGAGCCCCAGCTGCCCCAGGGTCACCAGCGGAAGCACACCGAGAGCGGCAAACACTGCGGCGAGAACGATACCCGCGCTCGTTATCACGCTGCCGGTGTGCGTGACCGCCTCGACCATCCCCGCGCGGGTGCCGTGCAGGGAGGTTTCAGCGCGTGCGCGGTGCACGAGAAAGATGGTGTAGTCCACTCCGAGCGCGACGAGGAATAGGAACGCGAGAAGAGGAACCTGCAAGTCGAGGGCGGGTTGATCGAAGAAGATCCGACTCAGCCAAGATCCAGCGCCGATCGCGGCGACTGCACTGGCCAGATTCACCAGGAGCAGGACCACCGGCGCTACGATGGAACGCAAGAGAATGAGAAGAACGAGGAAGGTCGCAGCAAGCACGAGAGGTGCGATCAGTAGGAAATCCTGCAGATTGCCGGTGCGCGCGTCGAGGTCGGTTGCGACCGTGCCTCCCACGACTGCTTCCGCCTGCGGAACCGCGTGCACCGCGTCTCGCAACTCGGCGATTTGTTGCAGACTTTGATCAGTGCTTGGCGCATACTCGCTCGTCACCATGATCTTTGTCAGCGTTCCATCGTCAGTTTGTCCAACCTGATGCGCACGTACCACGCCCTCAATGTTCCTCGCCGCAGAGATGACCTCGTCTATTTCTGCGCTGTTGGCAACGATGAAAATTGGTTGCGCCTCCCCAGGATGGAAATGCGCCGCAAGCACTTCCAACCCGACCGCGGACTCTGACTGCACGCGGAACTTGTCGACTTGGTCGAGCCCCACCGATGTGCCAACGAGGCCCGAGACCATTACGGCCAGCAGGGCGGCGCCCGCCAGCAGGCTCGCAACTGGGCGTTGCACGACACGAGACGCAACCGCGCGCCAAGCCCGGCCTTGACCGCGTGTGTTGCCTGGGCGGGGCACGAACGGCCAGAACACCCGACGGCCGCACACCGCTAAGAACGGAGGCAACATGAACAGCACTGCACCCAGCGCGATCAGCAGCCCGATGGCTGATGAAACTCCGAGACCCTGGGTGCCAGGTATGACCGCAAAGACCAGCGTCAGTAAGGCAAGCACTACGGTCAGGTTTGACGCGACGATTGCGGGGACGGTCTTGCGCCAAGCCTGACTCAAGGCTTGCCGGTGATCTTCGGTAACCAGCAGCTCTTCCCGATATCGGGAGATCAGCAGCAGTGCATAGTTGGTTCCCGCGCCGAAGACGAGCACGCTGATGATGCCCGCATCGAACTGCAGATCCCAGAGCGACCCAGCCGCTGCTGTGACGCGGCCGGCGGCACCGTCAGCCAAGGCAACCACGATCAGGGGAACCAGCCAGAGCACGGGAGAGCGATAGGTGATGATCAGTAGGAGCGCGACAATCAAGATCGTCACGAGGAGGAGAGTGAAATCCGCGCCCTCGAATGACATGGCTACGTCTGCGCCGAACGCCGGGCCACCGGTCACCTGCAGCGAGAGGCCCTCGAGCTGCTGTGCAGCGATGTCGTCACGGAGCGCTGTAATTACTTCACCTGTAGCCGCATTGCTCTCGCCCACTTTGATCGGCGTTATCAGCAGTGCGGCTTTTCCATCCTCGCTCACGATTGGGCCGGATGAATCGGCGTCAGAATGCGAGTCGAGAACAGGAAGCAGGTCCTGCAAGTCCTGCACCTCGTCCTTCGAGAGCTCGCCCGCGTCGTCGCGCGACGCGACGACGAGCACGGACTGGCGGTCTGCGTGAGGGAACTTTTCCAAGAGCTCGCTCGTCCGCGTCGATTCCGAGCCCTCTGGCGCAGACGCGTTCTGCGCCGGCGCTTCCGCTGAAGAGAACGCGCCGAAGAGCGCAACCACTATGAGGAGGGCGAGAGCGAGTGAGATCCATGCACCACCGCGCGAGGTCAACCAATCGGAGAAGCGCTTGTGAGTGCGAGAATCTGCCATGACATCAACTTCACCAGCCAACGTCCGTCAAATCATCGCGAACTCGGATGAAACAAATTTCACCCTTTTGGATGATGCGCTTCCTCGGAAGAATGTTCCCTCAGCGGTGTTGCGCAGCTCACCGAACATCTTGATGGGAATAAGCAATGTTTCGTCATTAGTGTCGAGGTGCGGAACCGGGTGTTAGGGCTGCTGCCGACAGGGTGCGCATGCTGCCTGGCCAACCAGGGCTTTCTTTCCAGCATTATCGGCGGGGCTGTGGTTTCAGCTGAGGCTGATGCCGGGATCTCCTCCGGACGCGACACCAATCGGCGCCTCCTGGAATGATGGGGTGGTATGAAAGCTCGGACACCTGAGCAGGGCTCGAATGCCGGGAAACCGCGCCAATTCTTCACCGTAATGCGGGCCGCGGTGGCCGCCAGCCTGGTGCTCCTGGTCGCTGTGACGATCGTGCTTATCGACCAGGCCAAACCTGTCGTGCACAAGCCTCAGCTTGGCGATCCTGCCCTGGTGCCCGCCTACCTGCATCCGGAAACCAAGGGAGACGGCGGCCTGGTCGGAGCCTCGTTCGTTGGTGAACATGAAGGGATCGAGTACTGGGAAGGCGTCGACGCCGACAACGGCCGGTGCTTGCTCTACGGTGACCCAATCGCTCGGTACGGCGGTTCGAGTTGCACAACGGATATCAGGTTCGAGCAGAACGGGCTTCCGGCGGCATATTTCTTTCCGAACCTCTCTGCTGAGGTGCACCTTCTTCCGGACGATGTTGATCCGTCTCCGCTCCAAGCGCGCGGTTACGTGCTGCTTGACGGCCGAGTCGCCATCTCTAAACGTGTCGGCCTGTTCGTTGGCGAGCGCATACCGCTGGATCGCGCATCGGAGGATGCGGCGGATTTTGTGTGGATCGGGCCCGCAGGAACGCAGGCGTCGGTATACCGAAACTAGCCGGCATAAAACACAAGCAATGCAAATCAGCACCATAGGCTGGGGTGATGCGAAGGCCATCAGATGCGGATACTGCGAGGCGCGCGCGGGGAGCGGGGGACGAGCCACGGCCTGTGTATGTTGAGATTCTGATTCGAGCCACAATGGATCGCGTGTGGGGCCTGACGCAGGATCCGGACCAGCATGTGCGCTGGGACGCGCGGTTCACCCGTATCGTTCCGACGGGGAGCCGCGAGGATCCCAGCTATGAGTTTCACTATGAGCTTGCTCTTCCGGGCCACACCATCACGGGAACCGGTATTTCGGCCGCAACAAAGACCAGCCAGGCCGGTACCAGAACATCGGCGCTCCGATTCGCCGCCACCGACAGGCTCTCGCCGTTGCAGCAAGGCCGTGGCTACTGGAAATATCACCCGCACCCTGAGGGCGTCGTGTTTCTGACCGGGTACGACTACGTGCCAGGGTGGGGCCGGGCCGGGAGGATCCTTGACCGGCTCATCATGCGCCGGGTCGTGTGGTGGCTGACCGCGAGGAGCTTTGACCGGTTGCGCATCTGGGCTGAGACCGGTCTCGAGCCGGAACGCATGGCGTGGTGGCGAGAGATCACCCTGCCTGCGCATGCGCGGCCACGGGCAAAGCGGTGCAATGCCAGACCGCTCATTCCGAGAAGGGGCAAAGGGGTTGCTGACCCGGCCACCGAACTCGATGAGCTCCCGCCGTATGAAGGGTTCACTGACAGGAGACACAAGTGACGCCAAACACTGGGATCTTCCAGCGAGCTCTTGGTGCTGACTTCGACCGGCTACATCCGGAGATGCAGCGCCGGTTCGGAGTAGGAATCGATGCTGGATACAGTTGCGTTGGCCGCGGCACAATGCTCGAAATTCGGCGCGGCAAGTGGTGGACTGTCCCGTTTCTTGCATTCGGGGCGATCCGCAACATTATGTTTCCCGACGCAGGCACCGGGTTCCCCTTCCAGATCGACAACTATGTGTACCGCGACGGGTACGGGCGAGAGACAGTCACGTTTGTGCGCACGGTGCAGGTGTCACCGCGCAAACGCCGCAGGTTTGACGCGACGATGATCTTCAGCGAGCAGCGCGAATGCGTCGTGGATTACCTCGGCACACATCAGCATCTTGCGGTGGATCTTGGGCTCACGGTGACCCCCGAGGGTGGGTTGCGGCTCATTTCGGGCGCGCAACGCTTTTATGAGGGACCGATCGCGTTTCGATTCCCGTTGCTCTTCAGCGGTGTTGCGCAGCTCACCGAACATTTTGATGAGGAGAAACAGCGCTTCGTCATTGATCTCGAGGTGAGGAACCGGGTGCTTGGCATGTTGTTCGGGTATCGCGCCGAGTTCGAGTGTGACTACCCGGATGCAGTGAACGTGCCCGCCACGGTGAAGCCGTATCGGGAGGAACAACGCGAATGAACCAGGCTGCGCGCGTTGGCTGTCCAAAACCTACCCTCCTGCCCAAAGAAAACATCACGCTACTAGAGCTGGGTGGTTGCGGTTCACGATCATGATCTGGGCTGACCGGACTTAGCAGCTCCGCATAGATCGGCTTCGTCTGGAACGATCGATGTCGTTCGGGTTCGAGGTCATCATGAACTCGCCAGCCGCATTAGCTGCATGAGCAGAACCTGTCACCTGCTCGCATAGCAGGCCCTCCGTGGTTCGTTTGGCGCGGCTCGATCTATTTCTAGGGATCCTAATTGACGCAGATCGCTCCGCCAGGTTGCGTGAGGCGCTCTGCGCACATCACTCCCGATTACGAAGTGTCAGTTATTCCTTGAACAGGAGAGTGATGCGCGCAGGTCCCCAACCAGCCTGGCTGTCGTCTACTCCTTCTCGCGCCCGTAGGCCGCGACCACCGCCAGGATGATTACGCCGTAGATGAGATTCTGAACTGTTGCGCCCAGGTTGAAAACGGCGACCAGTGTCGCCACCTGCCCGAGCACGAGCGCCCCGACAAACGTGCCGATCATCGATCCGCGGCCGCCGAAAATCGACGCGCCGCCGACCACGACCGCGGCGACGGACCCCAGCAGGTACTGCGCGCCCATGTTCGCCTCGGCCTGCGAGTAGTAGCCGACGATGATGATGCCGGCGGAGGCCGACAGCAGGCCGCTCAACGCGTAGCCAGCGATCCGGATCCGCGCTACCGGCTGCCCCGCGAGCCGGGCCGTGTGTTCCGAGGTGCCGACGAGGAAGAGGGAGCGCCCCCACCCTGTGTAGCTCAGGAGCATCTGCAGCACCACCATGAGCAGCAGCGCGATCGGAAGCACCCACGCGATCTGGTACCCCAGCAGCGCGAACTTCGCCGACGTGATCGCCTTCAGCCCTGCCGGCACCACGGTGAGTTCGGAGAGGCTGAAGTTCAGCAGTACCACGCCGAAGAGCAACCCATTCATGGCGATCGTCGTCACGATGGGCGTGAGCCCGAGCTTCGCCACGATCATCCCGTTCACCATGCCGATGACCGCGCCGAACGCCAGGGCGAGCAGCAGCGCCGGGATCGTGCCGAGCGATCCCGCCCAGGTGAGGAACCCGAGGGCGGAGAACGCGATCGTGTTCGGCACCGAGAGATCGATGCCGCCCTGGATCACGGCGATCGTCTGGCCGTACGAGGCGATCGCGAGGATCGCTGCAAACGTCGCGGTACTGATGAGTCCCTCAACAGTGAAGAGGTTGGGCTTGATGATGCCTCCCACGACGAACAACAGCACGAAGATGAGCATCGACCAGCCGGAGCGGGGTACCCGCGACAGCACATTCCTGGAGAAACGCGAGGGAGTCGGCGATCCTCCGGTGAGGCCCCCAACGGAGCCGGGGGCCGGGCTCGTCGGCTCGAGTTCGACGGTTGCGGTCATTTCCGTGCTCCTCTCAGGGCCGTGAAGCCGCGGTTCGCGATCACGGGGATCGCCACTACCGCGAGGATGATCAGGGCGTTGATGACGTACTGCCAATACGAATTGATGCCGGCAAAGAAGAGCAGGTTGCCCACCATGCCGAGAGTGATCGCGGCGAGCACCGTGCCAAGCACACTGCCGCGACCGCCGGAGAACAGGGCACCCGAGAGCGCCACGGCGGCGATCGAGGTGAGCAGGTACGAGTCGCCGCTGCGCGGATCCCCGGTCATGGTCGATCCCGCGAGCAGGATCGACGCGTAGCCGACGAGCGTGCCTGCCACTGTGAACGCGATGAGCGTCGTGAGCCGCGAGTTGAGTCCCGCGGCCTGCACGGCCTGGCGATTCGAACCGACACCGTAGACCTGGCGCCCGAGCGGGGTGCGCTGCAGGTAGAACCAGACGAGCACTGCGGCGATAATCAGCCACATGAGTGCGATCGGGAGGAACGGGAAGAGCTCACCGCTCGTGGCGAAGTAGACGGCCTCGCCGAGCGTCCCGCCGGGGCGGTCTAGGATCTGCCGGGCGAGCGCGGCGAAGATGAACGAGCTCGCCAGAGTGACCGCTATCGCGGGTAGCCTGAGATAGGCGACGAACACCCCGTTGAAGAGCCCCCCCAGCGCCCCCGTGGCCAGGGCGAGCAGGATCGCGACGGGCGGCGACAACTGCGCGTACTGCGTCGCGAACACCACGTTGCAGAGGCTCATCATCGCGCCGATCGAGATGTCGATCCCGCCGGTGATGACGATGATGAGCTGCGCGAGTGCCACGATGGCAAGCGGGACGACGAGGTTCGCGGCTGACTGCAACTGGAACCGCGACAGCAGCCCCGGGTTGACCGCGATGTAGATCGCGAAGAACGCGATGAAGGCGAGGATCGGGGCGAGCGCCCCCTCGCGCCGGAGGCGCTGCAGTCCGAATGCAATGGGGCCCGCCGAGATCGTGTTCTCGAGCCGGACCGTGGTGGTCTGGGTCATGATTCGCTCCTCGTGCCGACGGCGGCGCCGACAATGTTGTCTGGGGTGATGAGTTCGCCCTCTAGCTCGGCGGCGACGGTGCCCCGGTAGAGCACGGCGACGCGGTGGCACATGTGCACGAGCTCCTCGACCTCGGTCGAGAACCACACGATGGCGACCCCCTCCGCGGAGAGACGCATCATCGCGGCGTACAGCTCCTGCTTCGCGCGCACGTCGATGCCGCGCGTAGGATCGTGCAGTAGCAGGACCTTGCGATCTCGTTCCAGCCAGCGCCCGAACACGAGCTTCTGCTGATTGCCGCCTGAGAGCGCGGCGGCTTCCTCGCGGGGTCCGCGGGTGCGCACGCTGAGCGACTCGAGCACGCCGGACATCCAGCCGGCCTCGCGGCGTTCGAGCGGAGGCCCTCCTGCCCCGAACGGCTTGAGCCACGGCGCGAGCAGGTTCTCGCCAACGCCGAGGGTGAGTGCGAGCCCCTCGGTCTTCCGATCCTCGGGCACAAAGCCGAGCCCCACTGAGACCGCGCGCACGGGCGTCAAGTGCCGCACCGGCTTGCCCGCGATCTGCCAGCTCGTTGCCGACGCGGGCGCGGCGCCGTAGAGCGCGCGCAGTAGCTCGGTCTGCCCGTGACCCTGCAGCCCGCCGATGCCGAGGATCTCGCCCGGCGCGAGACGGACATCGATGCCGTGTATGCCGGCGGAGGTGAGCCCGGTGATCTCCATGATGGGGGGCGCAGCGGGATCGATCGGCCCGGGACTCGGGAAGATCTTCTGCGTGTCTCGGCCCGCCATCATCGAGACGAGCTCGTCCTCGGTCCAGGATCCTCGAGCGAAGGTTCCCACGGCGTCACCGTCACGCAGCACCACGCCGTGATCGGCTACGGTCGCGAGCTCAGAGAGCCGGTGCGACACGTAGATGATCGCGACACCGCGCGCGGTGAGGTCCTCGATCCGTTCGAACAGCCAGTTCACCCCGAGTGGGTTGAGCGCCGACGATGCCTCGTCGAGGATGAGTACCTGCGGTTCCGCCGCGATCGCGCGGGCGATCTCGACGAGCTGCTGATCGGCCAGGATGAGCGAGCTGAGCGGCACCCCCGGGTCGATGTGGGTGAGCTCCAAGCCCTCCAGGATCGCGGCGGCCTCCCGCAGCGCGGTGCGCTGGGAGAAGCCGCCGCGCCCGTGGCGGCTCGGCAGGATCAGGTTCTCCGCGACGGTCCACTCGGGCACGAGTGCGAGCTCCTGGAACGCGCACACCACCCCGTGCTCCCGCGCCTCGGCGATGCTCCCCGGCGTGAACGGCTGCCCGTTCACGAGAATCGAGCCCGAGGTGGGCCGAACGGCCCCCGCGAGGATCTTCGACACCGTGCTCTTGCCGGCCCCGTTCTCGCCCACGAGGGCGAGCACCTCGCCCCTGCGGCACGAGAATGTTGCCGAGTCGAGCGCTCGCACGGCACCGTAGTGTTTCACGAGGTCCGTGACATCGAGGATGATGTCGTGGGCGGTGCTGGGCTCTCGGCCCAGCGGGGCGATGGTTTTCTGCGCGGTGCGCGTCACGATGGTCTCCTGCTTTCCCTGATCCCTGGTCCGAGTGCGGCGACTAGCTCTGGTAGAACTCGAGCACTTCGTCGAGCGTCAGGTCGAGACCCGGGAAGTCGAAGCCCAGCTGGAAGTTGTCGGGCATATCCGGGTAGCAGAAGTCCTCGGCGTTCTCCTCGGTGATCTCGAGCGGGGCGAACAGCTGCTCCTTCTCGATGTCCTCACCCTGGAGCAGCAGCACGGCCTGCTCCAAGCCCTTCGCGTAGATCGCGGGCTGGCCGAAGACCATGTTGCCCTTTAGCCCCTGATCCTTGTACTCGACGAGCGTGCACGCCTCGCCGTTGTAGCCCGATCCGCCAACGACCGGTACGAACGGAATGCCGGCATCGGCGAACGCCGCGGGCACCCCCTGACCGCCGGTGAGGAATGAGTAGACACCTCCGACATCGGGGTTCGACTGCAGGATCTTGGCCATCGCCTCCTGGGCATCCGCCTCGTTCCAGCCGTTCGTTCCCTGCGCGACGATCGTCGCGCCCTGGGAGGCGAGCAGCTCCTCGACGCCGGGCATGGTGCCGTCATTGAGCGGCACTCCCGCGAGCCCTTCGAGCACGGCGACGTTTGTGTTGTCGCCCAGGTTCTCGAGCAGCCACTCGGCACCGACGGTGCCCGCGCTGCCCCAGTCGGTCGAGACCGTGTAGACGTATTCGTTGTCGTAGGGGCCGCCGTTCGCGATGACGGGGATTCCCGCGGCCTTCGCCTGCGTGATGGCGGCGTTGGCGCCCGTCGAGGAGGCGGGGTCGAAGAGGATTGCATCGACACCATCGGCGATGAGGTTCTGGATCGCCGCGTTCTGCTGCGCGGCGTCGTTGTCGTTGGTGCGCACGATCTTCAGCTCGACCGTGTCGGCGTAGTCGCGGGCGACGAGCGCCTGCATCGCGGCGAGGCCGGTCTCGCGCCACGCCTGTCCGCCGAGGGGCTGCTGGAAGCCGATGACGAACTTCTCGCCCTCGCCCGACGCGCCCTCGGAGCTTCCGCCGGCATCGGCCGGTGCGGAGCTGCACGCGGCGGTGAATAGGAGCGCCGCTCCTGCGAGTACCGCCCCTGCCTGCTTCAGGCGTCGACGGCTAGTAGTGGTGGCACGAGCATGCATTGATTTCTCCCTTGAAACCTTCGATTCGGTAAACGGTGACACCCGGGTGCGGCTCGTGCAGAACTGTGAAGCTCAGCGTCGAGCGCGGCGCACGCGTGTGCTGAAATGCACAGTAGCGCAAAAATGATAGCGGTGCCAGGAGCGCTAACATAACAATTCGATGTCACGCCCGCCGCAGCTGGCCCAGATCCCATTCTGCGACTGGATCGGTAGGGTGGGACACGGGGGCAGAAATTTTTTTCTCGCCCGCATCCTCGGAAGATCAACGAAGTAGCGCGCTCCCCGGGCCCGCCGCCGAGGGGACTTGACGAACTCCCGCCTCCGCGGGTAACGTGCTTGATAGCGCTACTGCTAGCGCTATCAGCACGTCACACTAGCCGACCAAATCGGCCGCACAACGAACAGGATCCCGCATGGATTTCAACGGCGAAATCGGGCTCGAGCCGGATGTCACCATCCGCACCCGTGAGTTCCGGATCGGTGCCATCGGCGCCGGCATGATCATGGCCGACGTCCACCTCGAGGCGTACCGGCAGGCCGGCTTCACCGTCGCCGCCATCGCCTCGCGCACCACGTCGAAGGCCGCGGCGCTCGCGGAGCGCTACGGTATCCCGGTCGTGCACGACACCCCGACGGCGCTTATAGAGGATCCGTCGATCGACATCATCGACATCGCGTACCCGCCGGACCAGCAGCCCGCGCTGATCCGCCATGCGCTCGCGCAGCCGCACGTTAAGGGCATCCTCGCCCAGAAGCCGCTCGCGCTCACGCTCGACGAGGCCCGCGCCCTGCGCGATGAGGCCGCCGCCGCGGGCAAGGTGCTTTCCGTCAACCAGAACATGCGCTACGACCAGTCGATCCGGGTGCTGTCGCAGCTGCTCGACCAGGGCGCGCTCGGCACCCCCGTGATCGCCACGATCGAGATGCGGGCGGTGCCCCACTGGCAGACGTTTCTGGAGGAGTACGACCGGCTCACGCTTGCGAACATGAGTGTGCATCACCTCGACGCGCTCCGCTTCCTCTTCGGTGAGCCCGAGCAGATCTACACCGCGGTGCGCACCGATCCGCGCACCGAATTCCATCACACTGACGGGGTCGTCGCCTCGACGCTCACCTTCCCGAACGGGCTGCTCGCCCTTTCGCTCGAAGACGTGTGGGGCAGTCCGCGCGACGACACCTTCGAATCGGACTTCTTCATCAAGTGGCGCGTCGAGGGCACCGAGGGCGTCGCGAAGGGCACCATCGGGTGGCCCGACGGTTCCCCGTCGACCCTGACGTATGCCTCGAACCTCACTACCGGCGGCGCATGGGAGGCCCCCACCTGGAGCACCGAGTGGTTCCCGCACGCCTTCATCGGCGTGATGGAGCAGCTCCAGTACGCCCTCGCCACCGGCACCGCGCCCGCCCTTTCGGTCGCCGACAACGTGCAGACGATGGCACTCGTCGAGGCGGGCTACCGCTCGATCGCCGAGAACCGCCCCGTGCGGCTCGACGAGTTCGCCGAGTAGCGCGACCGCCGATCCTGCACCCCACGATCCACCAACCACCCAGAAATAGCAGCAAAGGAGCTCAACGCACATGATCCAGGTAGGAATCTTCTCGGGGTACTTCCCCTACGACCTCGAGACCACGGCGACCAAGATCCGCGACCTCGGGTTCAACACCGTGCAGCTCGATCTCCACTTCACGGATCTCGACCTCTCGGCCGGCCAGATCACCGACGGCAAGGCGAAGCGCGTGCGCGACACCTTCCGCGACCACGATCTGCCGATCTGCGCCATCTCGGCGTACACGAACATCGTGCACCCCGACGTCGACGAGCGCCGCCGTCGCGTCGACTACCTCAAGGAGATCCTGCGCAACGCCCGCCAGTTCGGCACCCCGTACGTGATCTCGGAATCGGGAACGTTCAACACCGAGAGTGACTGGGTGCACCACGAGAAGAACAAGACTGAGGAGGGCTACCAGACCGCCCTCGAGGTACTTACCGATCTCGCGCAGACCGCCTACGACCACGGCTCGGTCTTCCTGCTCGAGACCTACGTGAACAACGTGATCGGTTCGCTCGAGGAGACGGAGCGGGTATTCAAGGATCTCCAGCATCCCGGCATCGAGTTGCTGATGGACCCGACGAACTACTTCGAGACCCACAACATCGACCAGCAGCAGGAGGTGCTCGGCGCCGTCTTCGACAGCCTCGGTGACCGCGTGAAGATCGCGCACGCGAAGGACGTAAAGCGCTCGGGAGACGACAAGAGCGAAAAGCACGCCGACATCGGCGACAGCTCCGCCGCCGAGTCGCACACCTTCCGCGGGGTCGGCGAGATCGAGCTGCCCGCAGCAGGTCTCGGCGAGTTGGACTACGACTACTACGTGCAGCGCCTGTCCGAGAAGTCGCCGAACGTCCCGCTCATCATCGAGCACCTCGACGAGTCCGATGTGCCGCGCGCCAAGCGCTTCATCGACGACGTGCTGAAGCGGAACGGGGTCTGATTCGCATGGCAACGACGAATCCGTCGGCGCCCTCCTCCGGGGCGTCGCACGACGCCCCCCGGGGGGCGGCATTCATCACCGGAGCGGGCGGGGCGCTCGGTCGCGCCACTGCGCTGCGGTTGGCGGCCGACGGGTTCGCCGTCGCCGTGCTCGGCTGCGAGAGCGAGGAGCTGCGTGAGACCGCGACGCTCCTCGCCGACGCAGGGCATCGCGGGCACACCGTGGTCTGCGATCTTCGCGAACCGGCGAGCATCGCCGCGGCGGTGGACGAGGTCGAGCGCGAGCTCGGGCCGCTCACCGCGGTCGTCAACAACGCGGCGATCTACCCGCCCACCCCGTTCCTTGAGATCCCGCTCGCGGAGTACGAGGATGTGGTGCGCGTCAACCAGACTGGCTACTTCTTAGTCGCTCAGGAATCAGCGAAGCGCATGGTGCCCCGCGGGGCCGGTGCGATAGTCAACGTGAGCTCAATCACGTTCCACGGCGGCTGGGCAAACCTCGCGAGCTACGTCTCCACCAAAGGCGCGTCCGTCGGGCTGACCCGCGCGCTCGCGCGTGAACTCGGCGCGTCGGGGATCCGCGTCAACGCGGTCTCCCCCGGCGCCTTCCCGACGAAGGCCGAGGAAATCCACGAGAACCCCGAGCAGTACACGCAGTGGGTGCTCGACCGCCAGTCGCTCAAGCGTCGCGGCGGCAACGAGGAGCTCGCCTCGGTGATCTCCTTCCTGGTCGGCCCCGACTCGAGCTTCCTGACAGGCCAGACGGTAAACGTCGACGGCGGATGGGTGATGGAGTAACCATGACGACCTTCTTCGACACCCCGATCACAACGGCGGACCTGCGCCGCCGCACGGGCGACCTGTCTGCGATCGCCGGGATCCGCGAGACCGTGCTCGACAACGGCAGCGAGCGCGGTGTGCGCTCGCTCGTGCTCCGCAACGCCTCCGGCCTCGAAGTCGAGGTGCTCATCGACCGCGGCTTCGACCTCGGCGGTGCGCGCTGGCGCGGCCTTCCCTTCGGCTGGCGCTCCGGCAACGGCTTCCGCCACCCCGGGCTGCACGAGGCCGATGCCGAGGGTGGGCTGTCGTGGCTTCGCGCGCTCGACGGACTGCTTGTGACGGGTGGGCTGGACCACGCGCTCTTCGGCGGCGAGTACGACGCGAGCCACTACGCCTACCCGCCCAAGCAAACCGTGATCCACGGGCTGCACGGCCGCCTCACCGCGATCCCGGGCCGCCTGCTCTCCATCGAGGAGGACTGGCAGGAGATCGGCGGCGTGCTCCGCGTGCGCGGCGAGGTAATCCAGGCCACCTCCTTCGGCGAGCACCTTCGACTCACCCGCACGGTCGAGATCGACATCTTCGGCGAAGAGGTGCGCGTGCACGACACGGTCGACAACCTCGGTTTCGAGCGCACCCCGCACATGTTTCTCTATCATCTGAACCTCGGGTGGCCGTTCGTCGACGAGGGCAGCGAGCTCGTCGCCCCGATCCGGCGCCAGCTCTGGGCCTCCGACTCGACGACGGAGCAGGGAGTGCCGCACACCCCGATGCCGGCGCCGATCACCGGGTTCGTCGAGCAGGTCTGGGAGCACGAACTCCAAGCCGGCGCCGACGGCGACCACCGCGTCGCGCTGATCCGCCCGGATCGCGAACTCGGCATCGAGGTGAGTTGGGACGCGCGCACGATGCCGAACTTTTTCGAGTGGCAGAACATGCGCGCCGGCCAGTACGGCCTCGGCCTCGAGCCCTCCTCGAACCATGTCGAGGGAGAACAGCACGCCCGCGACACCGGGGAGCTGAGCTGGTTGGAGCACGGCGAGCGCCGTGACTACCGCCTCGCCGTCAAGATCCTGCACACCCCCCAAGCGGTCACGGGCTCCGTGGACGCCATCACCGACATTCCTCTGTAAAGGAAACCCCATGAACGCGACCTCCACTCCCGGAATCCTCTCCGGATACCGGGTGATCGATTGCTCCATCGCGATGGCCGGCCCGTTCGCCGCCCAGCGGCTCGGTGACCTCGGCGCCGATGTGATCAAGGTCGAGCCGACTAGCGGTGAGTGGCAGCGCCACGCCCCGGCGGGAGGGGCCACCGGCAAAGAGATCAACGTCTCCTTCCTGTCGCTGAACCGCAATAAACGGTCACTCGCGGTGAATCTCAAGGACGACGAGGGGCGCCAGCTGCTCTTCGAACTCGTGCGCTCCTCCGACGTCTTCCTCCAGAACTACCGGCCCGGCGTGGCTAAGCGACTGGGCGTGGACTACGAGTCGCTGCGGAAGATCAACCCGAAGCTCATCTACGTCTCGATCTCGGGCTACGGTGAGGACGGCCCGTACCGGGATCGCCCGGGTCAGGATCTGCTGCTGCAGGCCATGAGCGGCGCGATGCTATCGGCTGGTGCGCACGGCACGCCGCCCCAGGCAGCGGGGCAGTACCTGGTCGATGCAATCACCGCGTCGACAGCGTTCGAGGGGGCGCTCGCCGCCCTGCTGCACCGCGAGCGCACAGGTGAGGGCCAGAAGGTCTCCGTCAACATGCTCGACGCCATCACCACCCTGCAGATGCAGGAGCTCTCGGTGTACCTCATGGGCACCTTGCCGCAGCAGCGCAGCGAGCAACCGCACGCCCACGTATACATCCGTTCGCCTTACGGCACATTCGCGACCACCGACGGCTACCTCGCACTCGCGATGCCGGATCTCAAGACGCTCGGCCGCCTCATCGGGGAGCCGTCGTTCGAGGATCTCACCGACGAGGTCGACGGCTGGGCCCGTCGCGACGAGATCTTCGCGAAGACCGCTGCCGGGCTCGCGAAGCAGAGCACGGCGCACTGGATGGAGGTGCTCGGGGACGCCGGGATCTGGGTCGGGCCGGTGTATGGCTACGCCGATCTCGTGGCGGACCCCCAGATCGCGCACAACGGTACGTTCGTCGAGTACGACCATCCGATCGAGGGGCCGGTCAAGACACCCGGGTTCCCCTACGCCTTTTCGGCGACCCCCGCGCGCATCGACCGCGGCGCGCCACGCGTCGGTGAGCACAGCAGCGAGATCGCGCACGAGCTCGGAGTCACGGACGCGCAGTTCGCGGCGTTGGTCGAGCGCGGCGTCGTCGTCGAGACCGTCGGGAGCTGAGGTGACGAGCAGTACCGAGCATGCGAGGTTCCGGGGTCTCACCTGGGATCACCCGCGCGGAGCGCACGCGCTGCGGGCCGCGGCCGAGCAGGCAGAGCGCCTCGGTGCGTCGGTGTTGCTGAGCTGGGACGCGCAGCCGCTGGAAGGCTTCGAATCGGCCCCAATCGGCGAGCTCGCCGCACGCTACGACCTGATCGTGATCGACCATCCGCACCTCGGCGACGCCATCGCGCAGGGTGCGCTCCAGCCGCTTGACGCGGTGCTGCCCGCGGAGCTCCTTGCCGATCTTGCGGTGCACTCCGTCGGTCCGTCCTTCGCGTCCTACTCGGCCGAGAGCCACCTTTGGGCGCTTCCACTCGACGCCGCGACCCAGGTCGCCGCTGTGCGAGAGGATCTCGTGGATCGCACGCCCGCGACCTGGGACGAGGTGCGGGAGCTCTCTCTGCGCGCGCCCGTCGCCCTCTCGCTCGCGGGCCCCCACGCCTTCCTCAGTCTCTGCTCGGTCGCCGTGTCCCTCGGAGCGGAGCCGCGCTCGCTGGCGCCCCGCCCGGATTTCGTGGCGGATCCCGCACCGCTCTTCGACCGCGAGACCGCTCTGGCTGCACTCGCCATGCTGCACGAGCTCGCGGAGCGGGCCCCACTCGACACGGCGGCCCTAAACCCGATCGGTCTACTTGACCGCATGCGCACGAGAAATGAGATCGCCTACATCCCGCTCGTCTACGGCTACGTGAACTACTCCGCGGCGAGCACCGTGGCGGATCCCGGATCCCGCGTGCACTTCGTCGACGCGCCCGCGGCCGTGCGCGGCGGGCGACCGGGCAGCACCATCGGCGGCACCGGGATCGCGATCAGCGCGGACACACGGGTCACTCCGGAGCTCGCGGCCCACCTCGGGTGGCTGCTGTCCGCAGCAGCGCAGGAGGGGTTCATCCCGCAGCACGACGGCCAGCCGTCTCGGATCTCCGCCTGGGAGTCGGATGCCGTGAACGCCACGAGCGCAGACTTCTACCGCCGCACACGGCGTACCCTCGACGCCTCGTGGATACGCCCGCGCTTCGCCGGATACACCGCGTTCCAGTCCGAGGCCTCCGCCATTGTCCGCGACGGCCTGGGGCGTCCGTTCTTCGACCCCGTCGCGACCCTCGAACGCATCGAGGCCGCCTATCTCACCGCGCTCACGAGCGCCGCCCATCACACCCAGACAGGAGCGACCCCATGATCCGGAGCGAGTGCGAGCAGATCCTTGCCGAGCAGGACGGTCACGTCGTGACGATCACGATCAACCGACCCGAGAAGCTCAACGCGGTGACCCAGGAGATGTCTGCGGAGCTCACGCGCCTTGCCGACGAAATCAACGGCGACGGCACCGTGCGCGCCGCCGTGCTCACCGGCGCGGGTGAACGTGCGTTCTCCGCCGGAAGCGACATTCGCTCGCTCGACAAATACACGACCCCGTGGGAGTTTCGGAACCGGGTCGACTACTGCGACGCGCTGCGGGAGCTACGCAAACCCGTCATCGCCGCGGTGAACGGCTTTGCGTTCGGCGGTGGTCTCGAGACCGCGATGATCTGCGACATCCGGCTGGCGAGCACCGCGGCCCGGTTTGCGGCGCCCGAGGTCAAGCTCGGTTGGATCGGCGGCGGCGGCATGAGCGCCTTCCTCGCCCACTCCGCGGGTGCGAGCAACGCCGCGCTCATGCTGCTGACCGGCGATCCCATCGACGCCGAGATGGCGCTGCGGTTCGGCCTCGTAAGCGAGGTGCTCGAACCGGAGGCCCTGCTCCCGCGCGCACAAGAGCTCGCTGCGATCATATCGAACCGCCCGCCCATTGCCATCGAGACCGCGAAGGCGAACCTGCGGGCGGCGTACACCATGCCCTTCGACCAGGCGATGGCTTACGAGCGCGACCTGCAGACCATCTGCTTCGCCACAGAGGACGCAGCCGAGGGCCGGGCGGCTTTCGCCGAGAAGCGCACGGCCACGTTCAGTGGACGCTGATCCCGCGACGCGACCCGGAACACCCCTCACCCGAACACGAGAACCACAGGAGCCACCGACGATGACGGCACACACCCACGAATCAGATCAGGCCACCGATTGGATCGGCGCCGCGTCCGCGGGCCTACCCTCCGCCGGCGGCGCCACCCTCGTGGGCCGCGTGTTCGAGTCGGCTGCAGGTGGCCCCACCCCCGTACTGGTCGAAGATGGCGAAGTTTACGCGCTCACCCCGAGCTTCGCCACGGTGAGCGACCTGACCGAGCAACCCGATCCCGCGAAGGCGGCGCGCGAGGCGAAAGGAACTCGCCTCGGCTCGTTCGCCGAGATCCACGCCAACAGCCAGCACGGCCGGCGCGATCCTGCGATCCCCTGGCTGCTCGCCCCGCACGATCTCCACGCTGTAAAGGCCGCGGGTGTTACGTTCGCCGTATCGATGGTCGAGCGCGTCATCGAGGAGCGCGCGGGCGGCGATCAGGAGCAGGCCGCCGCACTGCGCAAAGAGATCACCGAGCAGATCGGCGGGGATCTCCGCTCGCTACGTCCCGGTTCCCTGCGCGCGACGGAACTGAAAAGTTACTTGGTCGAGCGCGGCATGTGGTCTCAGTATTTGGAAGTAGGCATCGGTCCCGACGCCGAGATCTTCAGCAAAGCGCTGCCGCTCGCCTCGGTCGGGGTCGGCGCCGAGATTGGCGTGCTCGCAGCTTCCAACTGGAACAATCCGGAGCCGGAGGCCGTGCTGGTCGTGAGCTCCGACGGCAGGATCGTAGGCGCGACGCTCGGCAACGACGTCAACCTCCGCGACATCGAGGGGCGCAGTGCGCTGCTGCTGCCGAAGGCGAAAGACAACAATGCGTCGAGCGCGACCGGACCGCTCATCCGGCTCTTCGACGCGGGTTTCACCCTCGACGACGTGCGCAGCATGGAGGTGCGGCTCACCGTTCGCGGGGAGGACGGCTACGAGCTCGAGGCGGCGTCGGACATGTCGCAGATCAGTCGGGATCCCGAGTCGCTCGTCGCCCAGCTCATCGGCCGGCACCACCAGTACCCCGATGGGGCGCTGCTGTTCCTCGGCACCCTGTTCGCCCCCGTCGACGATCGCGGCGAGGCCGGGAAGGGTTTTACCCATCAGGTGGGCGACGTCGTGGAGATCCATTCCCCGTTGATCGGCACCCTGATTAATCGTGTGCAGCTCAGCGAGGAGTGCACTCCGTGGACGTTCGGACTGTCCGACCTCATGAGAAACTTGGCTGGCCGTGGACTACTATGATTCGAGGATCGAATGGTCAGAAGGGCAGTCAGCGTGACACGCAGAAGCACGAACTCTGTGACGCTGCACGAGGTCGCGGTGCACGCGGGAGTCTCCCCCCAGACGGTGTCGCGCGCGATCCGTATGCCCAATCTCGTGTCGGAAGCGACTCTCGCTGTCGTGCGCACTTCGATCGCCGAGACCGGATACGTGCCGAACCTGGCCGCCAGCAATCTCGCCTCCAACCGCAGCATGACGGTCGCGGCGATAGTGCCTGCCATGTCGTACTCGGTATTCGCGGAGACGATCCACGGGCTCGACGCGGTGCTAGCTTCGAAGGGGTACCACCTTTTCATCGGGTCGACGGACTACGATGCCGACCGCGAGGAAGAACTGATCCGCGCGTTCCTGGGACGGCGCCCCGATGGGATCATCGTCGTCGGCACGGAGCACACCCCGGCGGCACGGACTATGCTCGCGGGCGCCAAGGTGCCGGTCGTCGAGACGTGGAGCTGGACCGATGAGCCCATCGACTCGCTTGTCGGCTTCTCCAACCGCGCGGCCATCACGGCCGTCGTCGACTACGTTCACTCCCGCGGCTACCGGCATCCGACCTTCGCGGGCTGGCTCACCGGCTCCGACTCGCGCGCGCTCGACCGACGCCTCGCCTTCGAACAGCGCACGCGCGAGCTCTACCCGGGCGAACCGATCCGCGTTATCGACTCGGGCGCCAACGGCATCAGCATTGCGGCAGGCCGGTTGCTCCTTGATCTCGCACTGCGGGAGCATCCCGAGACCGACGTGCTGCTCTGCGCCAGCGACATCTTCGCGACCGGCGCACTGCTTGAGGCTCAATCGCGCGGAATCGCGGTGCCGGACCGCATCGCGATCTGCGGCTTCGGCGACTTCGAGCTCAGCCGGCACCTCAGCCCCCCGCTCACCACCGTGAGCACCCCGAACCTCGAGATCGGTCGCCGCGCCGGTGAGCTGTTACTGAGCCGCATGCTCGGCGAGACCGCAGAGCCGACGTCGCTCGACCTGGGCTTCTCGCTCGCGGCGCGCGACTCCGCGTAGCTGTTCCGCTCGTCAAACGTTCTTCCGTTTCTGCTGCCCGGTACGAGCCTCACGAGGCTCGGCTGAGCGCTCTCCAACGCCCTCTGTGTACCTCTCCATCCCCTCCCGACAGGAGCACCATGCTGTCCACCACAAACCCGACCACCGGCGTCACGACCGACGCCGGCGTCGTCCTCACGACCGATGCCGAACTCGAGACGATCACCGCGGCGGCCGCAGCCGCCGCTCCGGAGATCGCTCGTCGCGACCGCGACTGGCGCGCCTCTCTGCTCGAGTCGATGGCCGATGCGCTCGAGGAACGCCGTGCAGACCTCGTCGACATCGCACGCCAGGAGACCGGGCTCGGCGACCCCCGCCTGAACGGAGAGCTTAGCCGCACGGCCTTCCAGCTGCGGCTCTTCGCCGAGGCCGTGCGGGAGGGAGGGTTTCTTGAGGCCATGATCGACCACGCCGGCGACACGCCCCTCGGACCCGGGCCGGACGTACGCCGCATGCTGATCCCGCTTGGCCCGGTCGCGGTCTTCGGCTCGAGCAACTTCCCCTTCGCCTTCTCTGTGCCGGGCGGCGACACCGCTTCCGCGCTGGCCGCTGGCAATCCCGTAGTGGTGAAGGCGCACAGCGCGCACCTGCGCACCTCTCGGCTCGCGTTCGAGGCGCTGCGCACCGGAGCCGAGCGGGTCGGAGCGCCCGCCGGCACCGTCGGCATCGTCTACGGTCAGTCCGCGGGCGCGGCGCTCGTGGCGCACCCGACGATCCGCGCTGTCGGCTTCACCGGTTCGCTCGGTGCCGCCCAGCGGCTGCAGCAGATCATCGACGGGCGCGAGACTCCGATCCCGCTCTACGGCGAACTGCAGAGTGTGAACCCCGTGATCGTGACGGTCGGAGCGCTCGCGACGAACGGTGAGGCGCTCTCAGCTGGTCTCGCTGTGTCCGTCACCGGGTCGGGCGGACAGCTATGCACGAAGCCGGGACTCGTCTTCCTGCCTGAGGGTGAGGCGGGCGATCGGTTCGCGGAGTCGCTCGCTGCGGAGATCGGCGCTCAGCCGCCGCACGTGCTGCTCGGTGAGCGGGTACACGAGAACTTCGAGCGCGTGCGCGGCGAGCTGCAGGCGGCGACCGGGGTCACGGAACTGGCGCGCGGAGAGTCGGGCGGGCACGGGTACTCGAGCGCCGCCGCGGTGCTGAGCGTCGGCATCGACGACTTCTCCGTAGACCACACCGAGGAGGCGTTCGGGCCGCTCGTGGTGCTCGTGCGTTACTCCGACGTCGCCCAAGTCGAGGCTGGGCTACGCGTGGTGCCGGGGTCCCTCACCGCGACGATCCACGCAGCCGCCGACGAGGTCGAGCTCACCGCGCGTCTCGCGGAGCTCGTGGCGCCGATTGCGGGTCGGCTGCTGTTCGGCGGGTTCCCGACCGGGGTGCGCGTCTCGTGGGCGCAGCACCACGGCGGACCGTGGCCCGCGACGAACTCGCTGCACACCTCGGTGGGGGTGACGGCGATCCGGCGCTTCTTGAGGCCAATGGTATGGCAGGACGCGCCCGAGGCCGTGCTGCCGGTCGAGCTGCGCGAAGGCAACCGCTCGGTGGCGCGGCGCATCGATGGCGTGCTGCAGTTGGCGGACTAGGGGTGCGGGGTACCCAGTACCCCGCACCGTACACCGCTTCAATTGCTACAGGATCTCAGCGATGGAGGAACCCATCCGCCGTGTTGCTCCTCGGGAAGTGATTGCTCCTTTAACTGCCCAGGATCGCTAAATGCACGGCGGAGGCGCCGGCAGTGGCTGCGTACGAGCGCACGAAGCTCACGATACCTCTGCGAGACTCCTCTCGCTTCACCCCCATACTGCCCCAGGTGACGATCCCCCCGAACTAAGTGATGATCGATGGCACCGATCTTGGGTTCTGGTGCCTACTCATCGCGACCGATGAACACCAGATACCACTCGCGTGGCAATGGTGCTCTACCTAGTCACAGCCCGCCCGGGAAGCGCTCCTGACACAAGTTCCGAACCCGCTGATCGTGATCTGCGATGGTAGTACCGGAGTCCGGGTAACACTCCGAGAGCAATGGCCCGACACCCTCACCCAACGCTGCATATTTCATCTCTGGATGAATCTGCGCACCCACCTCGCCAGGGATCGCTCCTACGAGAAACGACGCCTCTTAGGAGTGCTCTGGGACTCACCCACCGGGAAGAAGTGGTGGTATATCCACGACAGGCTCAGGAAGGCGTACACCTCCTCGCGGAGCTCCGACGCTGCGACCACCTCTTCACATACCTCAAGGTCGGCGGATCCAAGACCACCAGCCGCATCGAGTGTGGGGCGAACGCGGTCATCAAACAGGCGCTCCGCCTCCATTGCGGTATGACGATCGAGCATCAGACGCGGGCCGCTGAGTGGGTGCTCATAGAACGCGCGGGGCTTCTGCACGCGGCCAACGAAATGGACACGGAAGCAGCGATCAGACCGCCACAGAAGCGGCGCCCCCAGTTCACGCAATCAGACCCAGGGCCGACGCTCTACGACACCGGCCTCAGCGCTGAGGAACGGCTCTGACTGAGAGGTGGGTGGGGTGGTCGGGCTAGATACACCCAACGCTATCCATTCTTTCTGGCCGGAAAGCAAGAAATTATCGGCGAGTACACCATCGACCCAGCGAAGGACTACCAACCCAAAAAACCTTCATGACCGCTGTCAACGATGACGCGACTCACCGACCCTGGTTCACTGTCAACACCATGAACCCACGAAAAAGTCCTGAGTCACGACCAGTTTGTCAACTATGTCGCGACTCAGGACACTCGTGGGTTGTTTCGTGGAATCCCGGAGCCCTTGTCCCGTAAGGGATCCGTGGAACCCGCCGGAATGGTTTTCCAGGTTAAGCGCGTAATTATTCCAGCGCCTTCATCTGTAGCTATACGCAGCCGCTCCGGCCATACAAACGAGAGCCATCAAGTCTGGCTCATGTTTGAACCATAAGTGGGCTCATCCAAATCCCGCATGAAGTCGCGACGCATCTCTCTACTATGTCTATGCGCTCCGGGATCCGCGCACTGGCCTTGTGTTTTAAGTTGGAAAGGGTCCGGGGACCGGATCAACGCGCATCTGCGAGATGAATCGCCCCGGGTTTAGTGGAGGGCGTGATAAACCCAGGCCGATTCACGCCTTGTTCGGTGATAGCGAGGTCGATGATCAAGTTTTTGGGCTTCATGCCTCATCGTGGAGGTCGTGGTTGTCATCGATGTCGCGACTCGTGTGTCAGCCATCATGCAACAGATTGGCTCGGGAACTTGTCAAGAATGTGGTGAATTCGGACACCCCTCGCGCACAGATGGGGTCTTTCACGAAATTGGAAGACTTGAGTATACGAAGTAGCAGGAACAGTTGAACCAGATGCTGATTCAACCGTTTTCTTGTTGTAGGGCTGCCACAGGGGGCGCGCAGCGGAGGTATCGGGCGGTCGCCCGAGCTTTCTGGGCGGTGCTATTCAGTTTGAGGTGACCGGTGTAAGGAGTTAGTCCACGGTGACGAGCAACGGCCGCAGCATCACGTCAAACCGCTCGTGCAGCCGGTCCCAGGTGGTTTCGATCGGTAGGTTTCTGGCCGGGCTGCGCAGGACCTCGTGGATGTAGCAGCCGTTCAGATTGCGCGCCACGAGAGTGGGGTCAACGTCATCGCGGAAGACTCTCCGTTCCTGGGCTGTCACCACGATGTTCCGCACCAACTCGATAATGCGGTCACCGGCACGAGTGCTTCGCTCGCCGAGCCTACTTCCCGACGATTGAAGGCCCGAGACGACATACTTCGCAACATTCTCGGGGTCGAGCGTGTAGTAGCGAATACGCTCGCGGTAGATCGCGGCAATACGATCGATGTACCACTCACCAGAGGGTGCCTCTGGTGAGTGGTCCTCGGTACGCCGGTCGGACAGCACGATGTCGTCGATGAGGCTGTCTTGGGTGCGGCCGATGACCAGGAGTAACAAGTCCGTCTTGTTTGCGACGTACCGGAAGAGCGTGGCCTCTCCGACACCGGCGAGCTGCGCTACCTCGCGGGTGGTGACCGCGTCAAAGCCTTTCGCGGTGAACAGTTCTTCGGCGGCAGTGAGAACGCGCGCAAAGCGTTCTTGGCGCCCACGTTCGCGGAGGCCGATGGGCTCCTCATCGGGGAGGGGGAGATTCGTGTCTGTGCTCAATGTCAATCCTGTGGTGCGCTTCGTTGAGGGAGCAAGGGAGATGCTAACCCTGAGTATACGAGCAGGAGTCCTGCGCTCGGTTGCGTGAGTCTCAGTTCATACGACAGAATGAGAGTGCACTCCACTTTAAGGAACTTCGGTCGGATCCGCGAGTTTCTTGCGGTCATTTGCCCGGGTCGGGTGGCCCACTGGAATGGGAACGGAAGTCATGGACGACTCTACATTTTTGGTCAAACTGCGCGCACACTCTACTCGTCCGGTGGACGACGCCCCGCTGCAACGCGCACTCAGTCACCTCGTCCCGCTACGGGCACGATTCGAGTGCGAGCATGACGGGCAGATCGATCGCGCGTTGGTGCTGATTGATGCCGCTGGTGTGCGGCTGCTGGCGGATCCTGTCTTAGTTACCGATGCGTCGGGGGATGATGTAGCGTCAACCGAGCCCGCCGCGGACCTGACGGCGCGCGGGCCGGCGGCCGCCTGGGACGCTCTGCTCGCAGGGGAGGTGAGCTGGGCGCAGGCGACGAATGCCGCGCTGGGCACCCTGCGGGTGAGCGGAGATCCCGTCGCCGTGTCGTGGCTGCTGCCGCCTCTGTCGCGGTGGTTCGCAGGCGAAGTGGCGCCTGCGGCCCTGACCGACTCGGCCGATTCCACCCCAGAGTACCTCGATGTGCAGGGCCGCTACGTCGTGGTCGACGGCGTTCGTGCCTACTACGAGAGTGGGGGAGCGGGCGTACCCGTGCTGTTGTTACACACCGCGGGACGCGACAACCGCCAGTGGCACGGCGTGATCGAGCGGCTTGCAGGCCACTACCGGTTGTACGCACCCGACCTGCCCGGCCACGGCAAGAGCTGGCCTCGTGGCGCGGAGCCCTGCCTGAGTAATATCGACAATATCGCGCGCTGGTTACTCGCCTTCATGAGTGCCGTGGGGGAAGAGCGATTCATCGTCGCGGGCACGTCGGTCGGAGGCAACCTGTCGCTGCTCCTGTCGGCGATCTCGAGCCGCGTGCTCGGTGCAGTAGCGTTCCAGGGGAGCGACTATACCCCCACCATCTCCGCGACTTCTCTTGCGATGATGACCCACTCACGCGTGGCGCTGCAGCACTCAAACCTCGACTTCGCCCTGAGTCTTGTCGGCGAACGGGCGCTGCCCCAGGCGCGCAACTTCATCGAGTGGAACGTCCGCGAAATCAGCCCGCTTGCCCAGCAGGCAGACCTCACGGCCTACACCAACACCGACATTCGAGAGCGTATGCAAGAAATTCGCTGCCCCGTCACACTGGTGCACGGTGACGCCGACTGGCTCGCGACCCGCGAAATGGTCGAGGGTGCCGCCGCGCGCATTGTGAATTCCGCTGCATTGCGGTTTATCTCGCTGCCGGGCATCGGCCACTACCCGCACCTCGAAGACCCGGTGACGGCGGCAGAGATCATCGATGAGATGGGGCGACTCGTCGGGTAGCGTTCACGCGGCAGGCGTGAACAGCGCGTGCCACTTGTCGGTGAGGTACTCGAGAAACGGGGCGTCCACGCCCTCGTCAGCGAGCGTGGCGGCGGCCACGGGCGGCAGTTTCGGAGTGAGGCCGGGGGTGCGCAGGACTCTAGGCGCTGTGCGATTGAAGATCGCCGCGCGGCCAATGACCAGCTGGTCGCCGCCCAGCGCGAAGCCGAGGGCGGCATCGCGCGAGTCCCACATCTTGCCCGCGATGGCGAGCGGTACTCGGTCACTGAGCCTCGCTCGGACGTGCTCGACCGGCGAGGTGTGCGGGTGCTTCTGCGAGGGCTGGTGGATGTCCCAGACCGAGAGGCTGATGATGTCGGCGCCCGCCTCCGCGCCGAGCACCGCGAGCTCAGCCGACTCGTCGAGGTCGATTCCGCGGGATTGCCGGAAGTCCTCGGCCGAGATCCGGAGCTGAATGACAGCCGAGGACGGGAGAGCCTCTCGGAACCGCGAGACGAGCTCAAGGGTGAAGCGCGTCCGCCCCGCAAAGTCGCCGCCCCAGGCGTCGTCGCGAGTGTTCTCAAGTTGGCTCAAGAATTGGGCGGGTAAGTAGCCGTGGGCCGCGTGAATATCGACGCCGTCAAAGCCCGCCTCGATGGTGCGTTTCGCGGCGTCGACGTAGCGGTCGAGCATGATTTCGATCCCGGCTTCAGTCAGCCCGCGCACCCCGCAGCCGTCGGACGGCCCCACTGCCTCAAGTGTGTGCCCGCTCCACGCGTGGTCCACGCGCAGGCCGCCGTGCAGCAGCTGCGCCAGCATCACGGTGCCGGGGCGTCTTGACGCGGCGAGCCGGGCGAGGCCTGGCACGTAGCGGTCGTCGTCGACGCGGGGCTGGTTTCGCCGGATCTGGCCTTCGGGGGACACCGAGAGGCCACCCGTCACAATGGTGCCGAACCCGGCGTCAGCGCGGCTGCGATACCAGGCGATCTCGGCCTCGCTAACCTCGCCTGTGTCAGTGCTCAGGCAGTTCGTCATGGGGGCGAGCGCCAGGCGATTGGGGGCCGTCACCGCCTCGTTGAGCCGCAGCGGGCGGTCGATGAGGGCGGTGGTGGAACTAGCGGTGGTCAGCATGGTGTCTCCCGGGGTTGCGGTGGGCGGGGCCTGCAGGTGCCCGGATCAATGGACGCGGACCGGGTCCGACCCGTCCCAGTCCTGCGCGGCGCGGTACACCGCGGTGTAGACCGCCTCCTGGGCCGGGTTGAGCTCAACGAGCTCGATCATGCCTCCGAGCTCTTCGTTCGAATCGAAATATGCGAGCCGGGCCGCGGTCGGCAGTACACTCTCGTACACCAGAGCGAGCCCGCGCGCAGCGTAGGCGGCGACATCCGATTCGAAGTTCTGCGTCCCGCGTGCAACGTGGTGGAACCCGAACCCCCCAGTCGCAACGCGCTCGCGGTACACCGACGGGGCGTCGTCGAGCTGCTCGATGAGTTCGATCATCGCGTGCCCCGAGAACGCCTGCGCGACGACGAGTCTTGTCGGGACAACTTCACCCCGGTACTTAGCCCGCTGCGTTGTGAAGGGGCCGCGGACGAACCACGGCCCGATGCCGGTCAGGTCGGTCCACTGTTTCATAGCGGCCTGCAGATTGGGTACGGTGTACGCGAACTGCACGATGCCAGCGACCGGCTGGCCGAAATCGAGCATCATGCGCCAGCCCCCTCGAAGCTGATCATCTGGCGGATCGCGCGGCCCTCGTCGAGCACGTCGAGAGCGTGATTTAATTCGGCGAGCGGCACGGTCGACGAGGTGAGCTTCTCGACGGGCAACACGCCCTCGCGCCACATCTGTTCATACTCGGGGATGTCGCGTGCGGGCACGGACGAACCCAGGTAGCTGCCGACGATGGTGCGCGCCTCAGCAGTGATGGTGAGGGGCGTAATCGTTGAGGTGGCGTCAGGCGAGGGGAGGCCGGCGGTCACGGTTATGCCGCCGGGGGCGGTCAGCGCGACCGCGGTTTCGAAGGCGCGCGGGTGCCCTGCGGCTTCGATCACCACGGGGGCGCGGAGTAGGCGGGCGACCGCGTCCTCGGGGGTCGCGGCGTCGTCGGCGCCCATCGCAAGGGCGGCCTCAAGCTTCTCGGGGATGGAATCGACGCCGATCACGCGTCCACCGGCGGCAGAGGTTATGGCGACGGCCGTCAGGATCGCGGCCATGCCGACCCCGCCGAGACCGACCACGATGACGTCTTGGCCCGGCTCGAGCGCGCCGGCGTTTTTCACTGCACCGCCGCCAGTGAGGACTGCGCAGCCCAGCACCGCGGCTACTTGCGGTGGAACGTCTGCGCCGACCGGCACGACTGAGCGGCGATCCACCACAGCGTGGGTCGCGAAGGCCGAGACGCCCAAGTGGTGCTTGATCGGCTCGCCATTTTGGCCGAGGCGCAACTCGCCCGACGGCAGCACGCCCTCGGTGTTGCTGCGGGTGCCCGCTTCGCAGGGCAGCTTTCCGCCGGTGAGGCAGGACGGGCAGATCTCGCAGCGGGGGAGAAAGACAGTCACGACGCGCTGGCCGACCTCGAGATCGGTAACGCCCTCGCCGAGCTCGGCGACGATGCCAGCGGCCTCGTGCCCCAGCAGCATGGGCAGCGGACGCTGCCGACTGCCGTTAACGACTGACAGGTCCGAGTGGCAGAGGCCAGCCGTCTCGACGCGGATCAGGATTTCTCCGAGGCCAGGGGGTGCAAGGTCGACTTCGACGATGTTGACGGGAAGGCTCGTCGCGTAGGGGCGGGCGAGTCCGGACTGCTTGAGCACGGCGCCAGTGATCTTCACGTGTTTACTCCTTTGTAGGGGTCAATGCGGAACGAGAGAGGAATCTTGATTTCAGATTGCGGAGTGCGCTCTCAGTACCTATAGTGAGAGAGTACTCCGAAAGGAGCGCACTCTCAACGAGGAGATACCAAAGTCTCCTCTGCGTGGTTTGTTCCCCTGACAGCAGAGATTTTGAAGGAAGTTAAGAAGTGAAACTTCATCCTGATTCGGAAACCGGCACGGTTCAGTTCGCCGGCAAATCAGTTACCTACTTCGACACCGGAGTTCCGGGCGACGGCCGCACGCCCATCATTCTGGTGCACGGCACTGGCGGCACAACAGACACTCACTTCCGCACGGTCTTTCCAATGCTGGCCGCGCGCCACCGCGTCATAGGACTTGACCTGGTCACCACGAAAGACTCCGACCTCGACGAGCTGATCGCTCAGGTCGTCGAGGTCATTGAGGCTCGCGCCGGCGGTACCCCCGTACACCTCGTCGGCTACTCGCTCGGTGCGGTCATCACGGCGGCGCTCGCTGGACGCCGCGGAGAACTGCTCAGCACGCTCACCCTTATCGCCGGCTGGATCACTACCGACAAGCAGCAGCGCCTCCGCAACAGTGTCTGGAAATCCCTCTTCGCCGATGGTGGTCGCCCGCTGCAGGAATTCCAGACGCTGCTGGCCTTCAGCTCACAGTTCCTGCGCAGCCGCTCGGACGCCGACCTCGAGAACCTCATCCAGAGTCGGACCTTCCGCGATGGCTTTGACGTCGAGATGGAGATCAACCGCACCATAGACATCGAGGCTGATGTCAACAACATCACCGTGCCGACGCTCGTTATCGGCGCGACCAAAGACCTGATGGTGCCGATCATCCACAGCTACATGCTGCTCGGCGGAATTGAGAACGCGCGCCTCGCCGAGATCGATTCGGGTCACGGCGTCACGGTCGAGCGCCCAGCCCAGGTCTTTATGCTGATCGACGATTTCGTGGCCGATCCGGCAGCCGTGGCTGCGGGCAAGACCATCGAGCCGCTGAAGGTTTAGGGAAGTAACGAGAGATGAACGAGGAACACAGTATGAGTGAAACCGAGACCATCACGCGCACCGACGTTATCATCGTCGGCGCCGGCTTCGCCGGCGTCGGCATCGCCGTGCAGCTCGAGCGTCAGACCGAGCAGAGCTACGTCGTGCTCGAACGAGGGCACACTGTGGGCGGCGCCTGGCGCGATAACACTTACCCTGGGGCCGAGTGCGACGTGCCGTCGCACCTCTACTCCTACTCGTTCAGCCTCAATCCGGGATGGACGAAGATGCACGCGAAGCAGCCCGAGATTCTTAGGTACATCGAGGACGTGGCTGCCACAGAAAACGTGCTGCCGAACATCCGCTTCAACATGAATGTTGACGACATTCGTTGGGACGAAGACCGCAAGCTCTGGGTCGCGAAGGCCGGCGACGCAGTCTTCGAGGCGCGTTCGATCATCATGGCCGTCGGCTACCTCTCTGACGCGAAGTTCCCTGAGATCCCGGGGCTCGATTCGTTCACCGGCAAGCTCTTCCACTCGGCCGAGTGGGACCACTCGGTTGACCTCGCGGGCAAGCGCGTGGCGCTGATCGGGTCGGGTGCAAGCGCGATCCAGATCGTACCTGAGGTCGGCAAGGTAGCTGAGAAGCTTGTCGTCCTGCAGCGTTCGGCGGCGTACGTCACCCCGCGCCACGACCCGCATTACACCGAAGCGCAGAAGCGCATGTTCGAGCGTCGCCCCGAGCTGATGGAACGTATTCGAGAAGACCTCTTTTGGGCAAACGAAGAGCGGTATGCGCAGCGTCGCGGTACGCAGACGCTCATCGAAACCGCGACGAAGGCCGCCCTCGGAAACCTCGAGAGCCAGATCCCCGCGGGCGAGCTGCGAGACAAGCTGACCCCCGACTACACGATCGGCTGCAAACGGATCCTGAAGTCTAGCGAGTACTACCCAACCTTCCTACGCGACAACGTCGTACTCGAAATGGGTGGAGTGAAGGCGATCACCCCGACCGGCATTGTGGCCGCCGACGGCACCGAGCACGAGGTCGACGTCATCATCTCGGCGACCGGCTTCGAGGCGACTGACATTCCCATGGCGTACCGCACCTTCGGCCGCGACGGTCTCTCGCTCCATGACCGCTGGGACCGTGGTATGGAGGCGTACAAGACCACCGCCGTAAGCGGCTTCCCAAACCTCTGGTTTCTCAAGGGGCCGAACACCGGGCTGGGCCACAACTCGGCAATTTACATCGCCGAGGCGCAGCTGGACTATGTGATGGAAGCGTTGAAGCGGACGCACCAGGGCGAAATTCTCGAGGTGCGTGCCGAAGAGCAGGAACGCTTCATGGCCGAGCTTGAGGCGCTGAGCGCGGGAACTGTCTGGCTTTCGGGCGGGTGCAGCAGCTGGTACGTGGACCCCCGCAGCGGGCGGCTCACCACTCTTTGGCCCGACTTCTCGTTCACCTTCCGTGAGGTCAACAGCGAGTTTGTCGAAGAAGCATACGAGATCGAGAAGGTAGGGGCATCAGCATGAGCGCAGTGCAGCAGGGCCGCGTTGCAGTGGTCACCGGGGCCGCAGGAGGTCTCGGCACCTCGATCGTCGAAGCCCTTCTCGAGCGCGGGGACCGCGTCGTCGCGTCCGATGTGAGTGCCGCCGCGCTCGAGGCGCTGCAGGCAAAGGTCGCGCAGGCGAGCGATCGCCTGGTCGCCGTGGTGGCGGACGTCGCCGAGCCGAGTGGATGGGCTGCGATTCGCGAAGTCGCGCTCGATCGCTTTGGCGCACCGTCCATTCTGGTGAACAACGCCGGTATCTCCCCGAAGCATGATGGGAAGAAGCTCAACGGAGTCGACATTCCGCTCAATGAGTGGAACGCCGTCGTCGGGGTCAACCTCACTGGCCCGTTCCTCGGGATCCAGTGCCTCGCCCCTGGCATGATCGAGGCGAACTATGGCCGCATCATCAACATTGCGTCGGTCGCGGCGCGGTATGGTGGACGTTTGGGCGGGTTACACTACGCCGCAACCAAGACCGGAGTCCTCGGTATCACTCGTGCCTTCGCGCATGAGCTCGCCGAACACGGCATCACGGTCAACGCAGTGGCCCCCGGACGCATTGCCAGTGGCATGGCGGCGATGGTGAGCGAAGCAGTGAACGCTGACTACGCGTCGACCATCCCGGTGGGTCGTCTGGGTACCGCGCACGATGTGGCGCACACCGTCCGCTTCCTCAGTGACGAGGACTCGTCGTTCATCACCGGTACCACGACCGATGTTAACGGCGGCTCTCACATGCAGTAATTGCGCTCTGATGTGCGCGACAGCCCCGCCGCGCACCGGCTTCGCGGTCACTCTTATTTCGAAGGTCGACAACATATGAAGCATTCATCCCGCACTCCACCGCCTGCTGGCCAGGTGATTTTCGTGTCCGGTGGCGCCAGCGGTATCGGTCTTGAGACCGCCCGACGACTCGCAGCGCGCGGCGGCAAGTTAGCCTTGGTCGACCGCAACGGGGACCAGGCAGTCGCCGCAGCAGCGAGCCTGGGGGCGGGCCACGTTGGCCTGCAGGCTGACGTGAGCGATCTTGCATCGCTCGAGATCGCGGCCGCCGAGACGGTCGCACGCCTGGGCAAGATCGACGTCGTCATCGCGAACGCCGGGATCGGCAGCGCGTCCACCGTGCGCGCCACATCAGCCGAACAACTGCTTCGCATCATTGACATCAATCTGTCTGGCCAAATACGCACTGTCAAGGCGACGCTTGAGCACGTCATCGCCCAGCGCGGCTACATCGCCTTTACCTGCTCGGCGTCCGTGCTGAAGCACACGCCCAAGTCGTCGGCCTACGCGGCGGCAAAGGCCGGCATCGATGCGTTCGCGGGCTCGCTGCGCCAGGAGGTCATGCACCGGGGTGTCGACGTCGGCGTGTTCTATCCGGGCTGGACACCGACGCCGCTGATTCAGGGCCCCGGTTCGCGCGAGTCCGCCAATAAGACTTTGCCGTGGCCGCTCAGTATCACGAATGAGCTCGACGAGGTGGCAGACGCCTACGCCGGCGCGGTTGTCCGTCGCGCCCGCACCACCTACATTCCCAAAATTTACCGTTTCGTACACTGGCTGCGCCCGTTTTATACGAGCGCAATGTGGGATCGCAGCCAGCGTCAGGAAGTGGCACGTAACGTCGCCGACTGGGAATCAGATTTCTTGGCCGCGAAGGAGGTCTCGGCCCGATCCTCGGGCACAACGAGCACGACTTGAACTCACCCATAGCTTTCGCACGCACCAACGAAGATGCGTGCGCACAGGCGGGGATCCCCCCGCACACTCATTCGACTGAATAGAAAGGAGCCGCCCGATGTGGGACTTGCTTGTTCTTGGCATTATGGCTGGCGGGGTTCTTGCCCTCGTGGCGGTTGGCCTCACCCTCATTTTTGGCGTCATGGACGTGATGAACTTCTCCCACGGAGAGTTCGTCATGCTCGGCATGATGGCCACGACTGTGGTGGCGACGGCAACTGGCATGAATCCGTACGTGGTGGGATTGTTGGTGCTTATTGCATCACTTCCGCTGTCGTACTTGATCTACGTTGGCATCATCCGGCAGACGTTGGGGAAGTCGCTCAACGTGCAGATCTTCACCACGCTCGGCCTGAGCATCGCGCTGCAGGCCGTAGCGCTGATGGCGTTTGGCTCGCGGACGTTTGCGTTCTCTGACCCGTTTGCATCGTCCCGCATTCAGGTGCTGGGTATCGCGGTCGAGGTGGGGCGTGTGATCGCTTTCCTCGGAGGAATCCTGCTGGTTGCGGGCCTCTGGTACTTCCTCTACCGCACTCGCGCTGGCAAGCAGATTCGCGCGGTGTCCGAGGACAACTACGCGGCGAAGGTCGTGGGACTGCGGATCAACCGCACGTACGCCACCGTATTCGTGCTCGGCTCAGCATTCGCTGTCGCCGCTGGCGTCCTGCTTGCTCCCTTCACTGCAGTCTCCTCGACGACGGGCCTGCACTTCGTCCTGACGAGCTTCGTCGTCGTGGTGCTCGGCGGCATGGGCTCCGTGAGTGGCGCCTTCATCGGCGGCCTCGTGGTCGGCGTGATCGAGACGCTCGTGGGCTACTACTTCGGTACCCAGTGGATGCAGGCTTCAGTCTTCATCCTGTTCGTCGTGATGCTCGCGCTGCGCCCTCGGGGCCTGTTCGGGAAAAAGTCCCTCGACTCCGCGATGGTAGGTGGTTAGATCATGCTGAAGAAACTGAAGCCGTTCCTCCCGCTCGCCATCATTGCGGTCGCCGTCATCGGATTCACGCTCACTGGACCGAGCCGGATGACGCTTGACCTGATGAACACGATCCTGATCTTCGCGACGTTCGCGACCGCGTGGAACATCGCGGGCGGCATGACGGGTCTGTTCTCCCTAGGCCACGGTGCGCTGTTCGCGATTGGCGCGTTTGGGACGACCCTGCTGCGCCTGAACTTCGGCTTGCCGACGTTCGTCGCGATCCTGCTGGCCGCACTGATCGCCGTGTTGGTCGCGTTGTTCATCGGCGCGATCAGCCTGCGTCTGCGCGGTCACTACTTTGGCCTGGCCACGCTGGGTCTCGCTGTGATCATGTTTATCATGCTGCAGAACTTTCCGAACCTCACCGGAGGCGATGAGGGGATCACGATCCCGAAGGAAACCGGGTTCTGGAACCTCATCTTCGCCACCAAGGAAGAGTATGTGTACGTCACCCTCGGGCTGTACGTCATCACTGCGGCGGTAGTCATCATGCTGACCCGTTCGAAGCGGGGCTACCAGATGCTCGCGGTCAAGGAAGACGAGGTGAGCGCACGCTCAATCGGTATTCCCGCCGTGCGCACGAAGATGTTCGCTGTCGGCCTCTCGGGCTTCTTCTCGGCCCTTGCCGGCGCGATGTTTGCGCAGTACACGCTGTACATCACCCCCGGCAATGTGGGCTCGGTGGCAGTGACGTGGGAGCCCGCGCTAATGGCGATCATTGGCGGTATGGCGGGCGTGTTCGGCCCCCTCATCGGCGCCGTCCTGATCATCCTTCTCGAGCACTATGTGATCGAATCGGTCGGGTCGTCCATTCCTGGTCTGTCGAACTTCATCTACGGTGGCCTGCTGATCGTGTCGATCCTGCTGCTTCCCAACGGTGTCATGGGCCTGATCCGCTCGGGCTACAGCTGGGTGCGCCGCTTGATTACGAAAGAACCGAAGGTGCCCGACGAAATTGAGACAACCGTGGTGCGGGTGGTGAGCGATGAATCGCTGCCGGCTGAGAGCTCGGTTGCTGAGGCTGCGACGGCGAAGGAGGACCGGTCATGACTGACAACATCCTCGAGGTGAAAGACCTCAGCATCTCGCTGGGCGGCCTGAAGATTCTCGAGAACGTGAATCTGACGGCGGCACGCGGCGAAATTACCGGTGTCATCGGCCCCAACGGCGCGGGCAAGACCACGCTGTTCAATATCGTCTCCGGGTTCATGAAGCCGACGTCAGGCTCTGTGAAGTTCAACGGCGCTGAGTTGATCGGGCGACTGCCTGAACGAATCGCCAAGGATGGCCTGGTACGCACCTTCCAGAAGGTGCGAGGTTTGACGCAGCTAAGCGTGCGGGAGAACGTGCTAGTGGGGGCGCTGAATCGGCGGAAGACGGTGCGCGAGGCTCACGAGCTGGTCGATCCACTGCTTGAGCAGCTCGGACTCATGGACTACGCCGAGGCGATTACCGGGGCGTTACCCATAGGGCTGCGAAAACGCCTCGAGGTCGCGCGCGTGCTGGCCGCCGAGCCGGAGTTGGTGCTGCTCGACGAGGTCATGGGCGGGCTCGTGCCCTCCGAGGTGCAGGCGATGATGGATTTCATTCGCCAGCTTGCCGATGGCGGCACTTCGGTCATTCTCATCGAACACCACATGAAGGCCGTGATGGGCCTCTCCAGCCACGTGGTCGTGCTTGAACGTGGACGGAACCTTGCAGAGGGCACCCCGTCGCAGGTCACGCAGGATCCCGGTGTGCTGACCGCTTACCTCGGGGAAGGGTACCAACATGTTGCGCATTGAGAATCTCGCGGTCTCGTATGGCCGGGCGAAGGTGTTGCTGGACGTCAATCTCGCCGTGAACGAGGGCGAGGTTGTCGCCGTGCTCGGCGGAAACGGCGCGGGGAAGACGACGACGCTGAAGACGATCTCAGGGCTGGTGCGTCCGCGCTCCGGGACCATCTCCTTCAACGGAGAACCCATCTCGGGGCTGCCTTCGCACGCGATCGCCCAACTCGGCATCGCGCACTGCCCCGAAGGGCGGCGCCTCTTCGGCGGCATGACGGTCGAAGACAATCTATTCCTCGGTGCTGCCACGCCCGCCGCGCGGAAGAACCAGCACGAGACGCTCGACCGTATGTACGAGCTGTTCCCGATTATGAAGGAACGGCGCAAGCAGCACGCGGGCTTGCTCTCGGGCGGTCAGCAACAGATGGTCGCGATCGCGCGAGCGCTGATGGCCGAACCGAAGCTGCTGATCCTGGACGAGCCTTCACTCGGGCTGGCACCCAAGATTGTCACCGAGGTGTTTGAAGTCATTCACCAGGTGCGCGACGCCGGGGTGACGGTGCTGCTTGTAGAGCAGAACGTGGCCCAGGCACTCGGCACCGCAGACCGAGGCTACGTCATCGAGCAGGGTGCGGTCGCGCTCGAAGGCGGCGCCCAAGAACTTCTAAAAAATGAAGAACTGCAAAAGGCCTACCTAGGCATTTAGCAATACCTAAGGAAAAGGAAATCACACATGAACAAGAAACTCATTGCCGGCATGGCGATCGGCGCCATGACGGCGCTGGTACTGTCCGGTTGCGCCTCAGGCAGCTCGGCTGCGGGGGACAGCGGTGACAGTGTTGTCATTGGGCGCATCCTCCCCCTGACCGGGCCGCTCGCCGGCACCGGTAACCGGGTCGCGGATGGCTCGGAGATCGCGCGTCAGATCATCAACGACGAGGGTGGCATCAACGGCGTCACCGTCGAGTACAAGACTGAAGACGCCCCTGACGACGAGTCGGCTCGTAAGGCAGCCGAGCGCATGCTCAACGAGGACGTCAACATCGTGCTGGGCACCTTCGGTTCCTCTCTCGCCCTCGCCGCAATTCCGGTGATCACCGGAGAGGGTGGACTGTACTGGGAGACGGGTGCGTCGGCAGTCGCTATCACGGGCGGCGAGTACGACAATGTCTACCGTGCATCGAAGACGGCGGGCGACATCGGTGTTGACTCGGTCACGTTTGCTGCCGAAAATCTTGCTGAGAAGATCGGCAAGGCGCCCGAGGACATGACGGTGGCTTGGGCCGGCGTCAACAACTCGTACGGCACCGACATCATGAACGGCGTGAACGAGACGGCTGAGAGCTTCGGCATGGATGTCAAGCTGAATGCCCCGTACCCGCTCGACAGTGCGGATCTCACCAGCGTCGCGCTACAGATTCGCGACGCGGCGCCCGACCTGCTCGTCCTCTCGAGCTACGACGCTGACGCAGCGGCCCTGGGCCGTGCCATGCGTGCGGCTGACGTTTCGCCTCCCATCATCATCGGCTCGGGTGGTGGACACTTGAACGAGGCGTGGATCGAGGCTATGGGTCCCAGCGGCAACGGCATCTTCAATGTCGGTTTCTCGTCGCAGCTGAACTCTGAGGGACTCGTGCCCGAGGCGAAGGCGCACTACGACGACTTCATCAAGCGTTATTCGGCTGCCAATGGCGGGGCCTTGCCCGGCGCGTTCGACATGAATGGCTTCATGGGCGCCATGGCGCTGTTCGCGACGATGAAGACGGCAGACGAGCTGACGCCCGAGGGCATCGCCGCCGCGGCTGACGCGATCGATTTTGAGGAGCGCACCGGCATGGACGGTTCGGGCCTAAAGTTCAACAAGAACGGTCAGAACGAGCGCGCACTGTTCTTCGTCAGCCAGTGGCAGGACGGCGAAAGTGTGCCGGTCTTCCCGCTCGACCTCGCGCTCTCTGAGCCGAACAACGTCCCGCTGCCGGGTTGGAACGAAGCCCGCTAAGTAGGTTCGGCGTGCTGGTGGGGCTCACTTCGGGTCCCACCAGCACGCCCCAGCTCGACCCGCTCATATGAAAGGCACCATCGTGCAGCAGCAGACCGTGACTGATCTCACCCATGTCATCCGGGAAGGCATGGCGGGGCACCCCTCGCACGGCCGCACGCCAGTGAAGATCATCGGGTCGCTGAACCACTGGGGCTATACCCATACCGAGCGTCGAAATGATTACGACGGCAAGCGCGTCTCGTTTCAGAACGAGCAGTGGGTAATGAACGGCAACACCGGCACACACATGGATGCGCCCTGGCACGCGAACCCCGACACGGAGTTCTCGGCCGAGCGCATTCCGCTCGAGTACGGGTTCGGTTCGGGCATTTGGCTTGACTGCACCGAGGTCTTCGGCCCCGGCGGCAGGATCACGGCCGGGGTGTTAGAGCGCGCCGAGAAAGCCTCGGGTGAACTCATTCAGCTTGGCGACATCGTGTTGCTGCACACCGGCTGGTCGAGGTACGCCACATCCGACCCCGAGACCTATCTGCGAGATCACATGGGGCTCACGAAGGACGCGGGCGAGTGGTTGCGCGCCAAGGGCATTCGCACCCTCGGGGTCGACTGCTCGACGCCTGAAACTACCGATGGAGCGATGTCTTCGCCGATCCACACCAATTTTCTGAGGCCGGAGTCCCTTGGCCTCGCGCCGGACGACTTCATAGCGATCATCGAGAATCTCGTGAACGTTGATCAGATTCCGTCGCACCGCTTCGAGTTTGTCGGCCTGCCGCTGCCGCTCGAAGGTTCAAGCGCAAGCCCCATTCGGGCGCTCGCGCTCACCGATTAGGCGCCACTGTTGCAGTAGTGATGTGCCAGCTGTACAAGAGGAATACGCATGTCACAAACCGTTGTTGAAGCAGTAGTCACCGCCCTCGTGCGGCACAACATCACCGAGGTGTTCGGGCAGAGCTTGCCCTCGGCCTTCTTCTTGGCCGCCGAACGCGCGGGAATTCGCCAGGTCATGTACCGCACCGAGAACGCTGGCGGCGCAATGGCCGACGGGTACTCCCGAGTATCGGGTCGCATCTCGGTCATAGGAGCCCAGAATGGGCCCGCAGCGACGCTGCTCGTGCCGCCCATGACCGAGGCCATGCTCGCTTCAGTGCCCATGCTTGCGATCGTGCAGGACGTGCCATCCGCAACCCGTGACCGCAATGCGTTTCAGGAGATCGATCACTTCGCGCTCTTCTCCGGTTGCGCGAAGTGGATTCGCCAGTTGAACGACCCGGCGCGCGCAGCCGACTACGTCGACATGGCGATCGCGGCGGCGACGAGCGGGCGACCCGGCCCGGTCGTGCTTATGCTGCCCAAAGACGTCATGATTGCCGAGGCTCAGCCGGCGCCGTTCGCGCGCTCGGCGCAGCTCGGCCAGTTCCCGCTCGACCGCCCGCGCCCCGATCGTGCGGCGGTGGCGGAAGCCGCCCGGCTCATCGCCGAGGCCGAGCACCCCATCCTCATCGCCGGCGGTGGTGTGCAGCGCTCCCAGGCGACCGCCGCCGTCGCCGCACTGCAGGAAATGGCAGGGCTGCCCGTCGCAACCACGAACATGGGTAAGGGTTCGGTTGACGAGCGTCACCCGCTGTCGATGGGCGTCGTCGGGAATGTCATGGGCAAGCGCTCCACGACGCGCTTCCAGCGTGAAATTCTTGCCGACGCAGACGTCGTCGTGCTCGCTGGCAACCGCACGAACGAGAACGGCACCGACGGCTGGGCGCTGATTCCTGAGCACGCGAAGGTCATTCATCTCGACATCGACGGCACCGAGATCGGTCGCACCTATGAAGCGCTGCGCCTCGCCGGCGACGTCCGCGCCGGCATTGAGGACTTGACCGAGGCGCTCGGTTCAGGCGAGCTTCTGGTGCGGCGGCGCAAGGTTCGCGCCGCGTTGGAAGCGCGCATCTTGGATGCCCGTACGCGCAGCCAGGCGATGCTGGCGGAGCTGGTGGATCTCGACGGTGTGCCGTTACGTCCCGAGCGCGTCATGCGCGAGCTCGACGAGCTGATCGACGCCGACACGGTGCTCGTGGCGGACGCGAGCTACTCGACCATTTGGATGACGAACTACCTCACCGCTCGTGCGCCAGGGCAGCAGTTCTTGTCGCCACGCGGCATGGCCGGGCTCGGTTGGGGCTACCCCATGGCGATCGGCGCCAAGATTGCCCGGCCAGAGGCAGAGGTCGTTTGCATTACCGGTGACGGGGGGTTTGGCCACGTGTGGCAGGAGCTCGAGACTGCTGTGCGGGCAGACGTCCCACTCACCGTTATCCTGCTGAACAACTCGATCCTCGGCTTCCAGAAGCATGCCGAGCTCGTGCAGTTCTCAGAGACCACCTCTGCGATCGAGTTCGCTGAGGTCGACCATGCGGCGATCGCGCGTGCGTGCGGGGCCGAGGGTGTGCGTGTCACCTCGGTTGAGGAGCTGCAGTCGGCACTGAAGGCTTCGGTCGGCAACGGCAAAGTGACGCTGATCGAGGTCATTACCGACTCTGACGCGTTCCCCCCGGTCACCCGTTGGGAGGGACGCGCCGAGGTTTTACCGCCCAACGCGGCCTAGGAAGGGGGCCTTGTGCTACGGGGCCCGAAAGTGACCTGCCCTACAGTTTGGTTACCTCACGCCGTGTTGAGTATCAAGCTGGGACGAGTGTCCGCTTGTAGGCTATCTCGACCTCGATCGGGGTGCGATACCCAATCCCTGAATGTCGTCGTTTCCGGTTGTGGAACACCTCGATGTACTCGAACATCGCATTCGCCAACTCGACTCTGGTTGACCAGCGTTTCCGGTCAAGAAGCTCGATCTGTATCGAAGACCAGAACGATTCCATCATCGCGTTATCGAGTCCTTATCCGGCTAATCGGTGCCGGGTTGGGGTTTGGCCGGATAACGTGGTCAGTCGCGGGTGAGTCGGCGTAGTTGCGCGTCGTGCTGGCGGACGGTATCCGCGAGGGTCTGGACGGTTTGGCGGAGAGTGGCGAGTTCATCGGTGATCGCGATGATGCTGCCGTCGGGAGCTGTTCGTTGCTGGTGCTCGATGATGGTGCGCAGATCAGTGTTGCGGTAGATCGTGGATCTTGAGATTCCGGCGCGATCGGCAACGGCGGCAATAGTGATGGGGAGTCCATCTCGGGCGAGGTCGATGCAGGCTCGCTCGATCTGGTTCAGTGTGGGGCTGGTCATCCGGTCTGGGCCTCCGTATCGGCGATGAGCGTGTCGAGGCGGGCGATGAGCTTGTGGTGGCGTTCGGCCTCGTCGATCCATCCTCGCTGTTCGGCGTCACGGGCGAGCGCGTCGGCGTCGACGCGTTGTGCGGCGAGGATCGGGAGCGAGGAAGGTTCGGACCGGTAAGACGGGCAGTGTTCGCAGATGTTCGCGTAGCTGCATGCGCCTTGCGCGGGCGCGCGGAGGCAGAACCCGCCCGCCATCCGCGACTTCAGTAGCGGTGTGTCTTTCCAGTCGCGGCCGCCGGTGATGACCGTGAGCGGCAGCTGTGTGCGCCCGGCCGTGTCTCCCGGTGTCATGGTGGTGGGGATGTTCTGTTTGGCGAGGTCGAGGGCGGGGTCTGCTGTCGGTTTGGTTGAGTCCAAGTCTGCATAGCTTTCCGGGGCTGTGCTGGAAGGATGATGATCATGCCGATCAAGTACAGCGAGGAATTCAAGCGTGACGCTGTCGCGCTCGTGGACTTCGGTATCTCCCAGAAAACCGTGTGTAAAGACCTCGGGATCTCGAAGTCCGCGCTCGGCGCGTGGATCCAAGATTCCAGGTTCAAAACCTATGGAATGACCCCGTCGAAGGACCCTGATGAGCAGCGCGAGATGCGGGCCGCGTTGAAGCGGATCCGCGAGCTCGAGATGGAGAACGAGGTCCTCAGGCGTGCGGCAGCATATTTGTCACAGGTACACATCACGCCCCCAAAATAGTGTTCCCGCTCGTCCATGAGATGGCTGCGGCCGGTGCCCGTGTCAGGGTGCCGGTCGCGGTGGCGTGCCGGGTGCTCGGGTTCAGCGAGCAGGCCTACTATCAGTGGTTGAAACGGCCAGTGTCAGCTCGTGAGGCTGCGGATCAGCACCTGATCGGGGTGCTGCGAGAACTACACGAGGAGGACCCCGAGGGCGGCTACCGTGTCCTCGCCGATGATCTTCACGATCTCGGCTACGACATCAGTGAGCGGCGGGTCTGGCGTCTGTGCAAGGTAGCTGGCATCCAGTCGGTCATTACGAAGCGCAAACGTCGTTACCGGCGGGCTGGGGCGCCGGTGGGTGATGATCTGGTGCAGCGTGATTTCACTGCGAGCGGGCTTGACGAGAAATGGCTCGTGGACATCACCGAGCATTGGACCGGTTGAATCCGGTCAATTTCGAAGCCGGAAGTTCCAGAAGGCGCTGAAGCGATACAAGCTCAAAGGGTCGATGGGAAGAGTGGGGGCGTGCGGAGATAACGCTGCGATGGAGAGCTTTTTCTCGCTGCTGCAGAAGAACATGCTCGACCGGGGCTCGTGGCGGACCCGGCAGGAGCTGCGCCTCGCGATCGTGTCATGGATCGAGGGGAAGTATCACCGCAAACGTCGGCAGCGCCGGCTCGGGAAGCTGACACCGGTCGAGTTCGAGGCCATAATGATGGATGCCGTCGCTCTGGCGGCATAAACCCCGGACTCAACCAAAGCCTCAGCAGACCCCTATCGTGGCGACCTCGCACTGGATTCGACCCTGGTGGAGGTGCAAGGTGCGATGAATCCGAACGATTACTCGAAGCGTTCGCTGCGGACCAGGAAAGGTCTCCCGAAGCGGGAGATGCGTAACGGTGATTACCAGTGTGGCTGGTATGTGCGCCAGGGCAACCATGATGGCACGGAAAGCGACAAGGCTCAGCCCGGCTACGAACTCGATACGACGGTGATGATCGACACGAAGAACGGGGCGTTCCCATTCCCGCTGATCACCGGGGTCTCGTTCCATCGCCCTGCGGAAATCTCGGAAACGGCGATCACCACGGTTGAACAGCATGCGGCGTTCACAGACAAGCGCGGGCTCGTCGTGGTGGATCGTGCGTTCAACGGGCTCGATACGCACCAGTTCCAGGAGCCCGTGCGACGGATGCGGTTCGAGACGGTCTACGACTACAAGTACACGGACCTTGGCCCCCAGGGGTCAGTTCCGGGGAAGCCGATCATCATCGTTGACGGGGTACCGTATGTGAACCGTATGCCGGAGTCGTATGTCATGATCTCGCTCTGGCACGCATAGGGTGTTGAGGACCCGGCTACAGGGAAGCCCTACACGCTTGAGAAGCGGGACGAGATTCATCGGGCGCGAGAGGTGTACCAGATGATTCCGAAGGGCAAGGTTGACGCTGACGGGCATCAGCGGTTCACCTACCCTGACCCCCGTACCTACGTGGGGTTTGACCCTGCCACGGGGAAGTTCACGAATGACAACCCGACGGGGAGTGTCACGATTGGGCTTGAGAAGGAAGTCATCAAGCACCTGCAGAAGTTCGCTTGGAAGTCGGAGGACTGGTTCCGTGCGTATGGGCAGCGGAACCAGGTCGAGATGAGCAACATGCTGCTGAAACGGCCAGGGAGCACGAACCTTGCTCAGCAAGTGGTGCGCACGGGCCGCGGGTACGCGTACAACTACTTCGCGGCATTGATCGCTTCCGTCGCGACGAACATCCGTCGCATCATCCAGGGCCTCATCAAGCTCAACGCCACCGACAGTGACGGTCAGCCCAAACACCGTGTGCGGAAGCGGCGCGATACCCGCCGCTGCCGACTGAACCACAACACGGAAACGCAAGTGCTCAGTGCTGCCGAGTCGGCGCCACCCGAAGTCGCGACGGAGTAGCCATACTCCGACATCCTTGAACTGAATATCTGAAACGACGAATAGCCCGAAAGGGTTACTCGTCGTTTCTGCGTTACAGCTGGATCTGCCGGCGGCACCATTTCGGGGTGCGCGGCGGTGTGGTGAGCGTCGCTGAAACGAAAAAAGGCCCGGATCATGATGCTGATCCGAGCCATTTTCCAATTTCACGATAGTGGTCTCGCTAATTTCGCGACACCACCTCGTGCGCGAGGGGGGACTTGAACTGACCTCGACCCCCTCGCGCCGCGAATCGGCATCGGGCATTCAGCCGCACAAAATCAACGATCTACGGCATGTGACCTGCGGATAACTCCACCGCGATACCTCGACCTACAGGTTGCTTAGCACTTTCGTTAGCACTTTTGGCGGCGTGGGCGACGCCCATACCTGGCCCGCTTCGGCTGGCGGTCGGTGATCCGTAGCGGCGGTACTCGGAGGGGTTCATTCCGAGGTAGTGGCGGAAGATGACTGCGGCGTGACCGCGACTGTGCCAGCCGACCCGTCGATAGAACATTGCTATGGACATATCGGTTGCCCGAATCAATCGGGCCATGAGTTAGGTGCGCAAAATCGTGACGTAGACGCGCGGGCTTACGCCGAATGTAACAACGAACACCCATTGGAATTGCCGAGGTGAAAGTGACACACGGGCCGCATGGTAGGGAAGCAGCCAGCGTTGTGTCACGTCTGTACGTATGAGTGTGGCGGCCTGTGCAGCCTCCTGCCGGGCAGGGTGGACCATTGCGAATCGAAGTCACAGGGTAAGTCGTCTTCCGGTCCACCGGCCCAACCTTTGGACCGGAATCATGATTCGACCCAAACCAGTGAGTGGCTGAGGTAAAGCGGGGCCTCGCCGATGGCGAGGCCCCGCGGTCGTTCCTATGACAGCGCTGAAGGATTGCGGAGTGGCTAGACTTCCGTCTTGGCGTCCTGGCAGCAGCTCATGCCTGCCTGCTGAGGTGCTTCAGTGTTGGTGTTCTGCTGCTTATCGTCTTCGTCGGCCGGGACGATCTCGACGTTGCAGCAGTCCGACTGCTCGTTCTTCGAGCGTCCGGTGAACAGGTCCTTCAGTCCCATGGTGGTTCCTTTCCTGTGGTGGGTTTACGGGGGACAGTTGTGGGGATCAGGCTGTGATCGTGAGGATGTAGCCGCCGGCGATCGCCACGGCCAGGATGGTGACGACGAATGCCACAAGAAGCCGTGGCTTGAAGATCGCCGTGAGCATCGATACCTCCGGCAGGGAGGCCCCGGCCCCGCCGATCATCAGGGCGAAGATCGGGCCGAGGGCCACACCGGCGGACTGGAGGGCCAGCCCGACCGGGAGCATGGTCTCCAGGCGGATGTAGAGCGGGATGCCGATGACCGCGGCCAGGGGCACCGCCCACCAGATGTTGGCTCCGGCGAAGGCGGTCAGCTGGTCCTCGGGGACGAACTCGTAGATCGCGGCTCCGATCGACACGCCGATGAGCATGGGCACAAGCAGGGGGCGCAGATCGGTCCAGGCTTGGCGGAGCGCTCCGGGCATCTCGCCACGCAGGCCTTTCCACGGCTCGGGCGTCTTCTCGCCCTGCACGCGCACGCGCTTGAGCGCCTTCTCCAGGCCCAGGCCGCGCCATACCCACGGGATGATCAGTGAGACGGCCAGGGTGAAGAGCGTGTAGACGATGGCGGTCGTCCATCCGAAGACGATCCCGATGCCGCCGACGATCATCGGGTTGAGCAGCGGCGAAGCGATGAGGTAGGTCATCGCTGTCTGGAAGGCGACCCCGGCGTTGAGCATTCCGACCAGAATCGGCAGGGTCGAGCAGGAGCAGAACGGAGTCACCGCCCCCAAAAGCAGTCCCTTGACCGGTCCGGGGACCCTCCCGCTGCTCATCCAGTCACGCATCTTCTCCGGCCCGAATCGCCGGTTGATCAGCGCGACGACGGTCGAGACGACGAGGAACAGGGCCAGCAGCTGGCCCAGCAGCAGTGCGAAGGTTCCGAGTGTGTCAGTCAGCATCGGTCACCACACTGCGTGCCGGGATCTCGACCTCGGTGCAGCAGGCCCGCTGCCCGGCGGGAGTCAGCGTGGCCAGATGAGCCAGCCACTGGACTGGAGCGGCCAACTGTTCGCAGCAGATCGAAATGAGATTCGACCGGCCCTGCGGGGCCACTTCGATCAGCCCCGCCTTGAGCAGAGCGGAGACATGATGGCTGACCAGCGCCTGGCTGAGGCCAGTGGCCTCCTGCAGCTGCTTGTTCGTCTTGGCGCCATCGGCGAGGCACAGCACGATTGTCAGACGGTTCTCATCGGCCAGAGCCGAGAGGGTGGGGGCCAGGTAGGCGGCGCGTTCTTTGGCCGAGAGGTCCGAGGCCACGGCCGGAATTTGTATCGGTGAAGACATACCTCCACACTAACACGCGACTGCTTATGACACAAGCGACGGCTTATCTATTGTGAGAGTGACGCCGCAGGGAGGCGGCTGGTGATGTCCCGGACCGCCTCCTTAGCGGCTCTGCCCGTCCCGATCAGGGTGGCTGAGGCGAAGCCGGTCCAGTCGCCGTAGCCGAGCAGGTGCAGGCGGGGCTCGTCGGCGGAGCGTGTGCCGATGGTCTTGGGCACGCCGTTCACGCGCCTCAGGCTCAGAGGCGCGAGGTGGCCCAGGGTGGGGCGGAAGCCGGTGCACCAGATGATTGCGTCGTAGGGCTCGGCGGTGCCGTCGTTCCAGGCCGCGCCTTCGGGGGTGAGTCGGTCGAACATGGGGCGGGGACGCAGCACGCCGCGGTCGCGGGCAGCACGGACACTGGGGACCATGACGATGTCGCCCAGACCGGAGACGCCCTCGGCCTGGGTTCCCGCCTTCCGGGCGGCTTCTTCTCGGGTGGCGGTGTCGAAGAGCACGCGGCCATCGACATCATCGGGCATGAACCGGGGCGGGTGTCGGGTCGCCCAGGTCGTCTCCGCGATGGTGGAGACCTCGGCGACGATCTGCGCGGCGGAGTTGCCGGCACCGACGACCAGCACCCGCTGACCGCGGAATCGCTCCGGGACGGAGTAGTCGACCGTGTGTAGCTGCTCGCCCGCGAACTCGGCCATGCCCGGATAGGCGGGCATGAAGGGGGTTTCCCAGGTGCCGGTAGCACTGATGACAAACGCGGCGTGCCAGGTGCCCCGGTCGGTCTCAACCTTGAGCCCGCGGCTGTGGGCGCGGACTCCGCTGACCTGGACGGGCCGGTGCACGGGCAGCTCGTAGCGCTGTTCGTAGTCGTGCAGGTACTCGACGACGTGACCGGCGGTGGGGAACGTCTCGCCCCGCTGGCGCGGCATCGGCCAACCCGGCAGCGGGCTGTACTCGGCCGAGGAGAACAGCCGCAGCGAATCCCAACCATGACGCCAGGCCCCGCCCGCACGGGCCTGGCCGTCGAGGATCACGAAGTCCAGCCCCGCCCGGCGCAGGTAATAGCCGGCGGCCAGGCCCGCTTGGCCACCGCCGATCACGACGACGACGTCGGCGTGCTCACTCATCGGGCGCCTGTGAGCCAAGCAGCTCGGCGATGAGGTCGCGGACGCGGTTCTCGATGTCGTCGCGGATGGGGCGCACAGCGTCGAGCCCAAGCCCTGCGGGATCGTCGAGCTGCCAGTCCTCGTAGCGCTTGCCGGGGAAGATCGGGCAGGTGTCACCACAGCCCATGGTGATGACGACATCAGCGGTCTGCACCGCGTCGGTGGTCAGCAGCTTGGGCCGCTCGGTCGTGATGTCGATGCCGACCTCGCGCATGGCCTCGACCACCGCCGGATTGAGTCGGTCGGCAGGCTCCGAGCCTGCGGAACGGACGTCGATTCGACCAGCGGAGCCGGTGGCGAGGAAAGCGGCGGCCATCTGGGACCGACCGGCATTGTGAACGCAGACGAACAGCACTGATGGGTTGTTCTCGCTCATGCCGACGTCCTCGCGTTTGCCGGAACAGGGCGCGCATTTAGTATCGTCAGCAACGTCGACACAGTCGGCTCTCTGCCAGGGGCGAGGCGGTACCAGACCCAGGTAGCTCGCCGTTGAGAGGTGACCAGCCCGGAGTCTTTCAGGACTCGCAGGTGATGGGAGACCGTCGGTTGGGAGACATTAGCGAGCTCGGCGAGGTCGCACACGCAGCACTCACCACGCGAATCGGACGCGATGGCAGCAAGCATCCGCACTCGCAACGGATCGGTCAACGCCTTGAAGACGATCGACATCTCTGTGGCGGCCTCAATACTGATCGCCTCGACCGTCGTAGGTATGCACGCTTGGGCGATCGGCAGTTCCTCAGCACTCATGACGTCCTCACTTCGACGGACCGGAGATCGGTGTGGAACCAGCGGCGGGCCGCCCACAAGGAGACATAGACCAGGCCGACGAGGACCGGCACCTCGATCAGCGGACCCACGACCCCGGCCAGCGCCTGACCGCTGGTGGCGCCGAACGTGCCGATGGCGACAGCGATGGCGAGCTCGAAATTGTTGCCCGCCGCGGTGAACGCCAGCGTGGTCGAGCGGGCGTAGCCGAGCCCGATGCCCTTGCCGAGCAAGAGGCCTGCGAACCACATGAGCGCGAAGTAGGCCAGCAGGGGCAGCGCGATGCGGGCGACATCGAGGGGGTTGGAGGTGATGGCTTCGCCTTGGAGTGCGAAGAGCAGCACGATGGTGAACAGCAGCCCGTAGAGCGCCCACGGCCCGATCTTCGGCACGAAGCGCTCTTCGTACCATTCGCGGCCCTTGCGTTTCTCGCCGATCCAGCGGGTCGCGAACCCCGCGATCAGGGGCACGCCGAGGAAGACGAGCACGTTGAGGGCGATCTGTCCGACCGAGACGTCCAGGCCCTGGGTGTCGAGGCCCAGCCAGCCGGGGAGGATCGTGAGGTAGAACCAGCCGAGGAACGAGAACGCGATGACTTGGAAGAGCGAGTTGATCGCGACCAGCACCGCGGTGGCTTCGCGGTCGCCGCAGGCTAGGTCGTTCCAGATCACGACCATCGCGATACAGCGGGCGAGCCCAACGATGATGAGCCCGGTGCGGTACTCGGGCAGGTCAGGCAGGAAGATCCAGGCGAGGGCGAACATGACTGCGGGGCCGAGCAGCCAGTTCAGCGCCAGCGAGGAGATGAGGAGGCGCTTGTCGCCGGTCACCGCGGCGATCTTGTCGTAGCGGACTTTCGCCAGCACCGGGTACATCATCACCAGCAGACCCAGGCCGATCGGCACCGAGATGCTGGCGACCTCCATCCGCGTGAGCACGTCCGAGATAGCCGGGACGAAGCGGCCGAGCAAGAGTCCGGCGATCACCGCCAGCCCGATCCAGACCGGCAGCCACCGATCCAAACTCGTCATGCGTCCCGCGACGCCGGCAGACCGCGCCTCGGCTTCTTGAATTGACATGCTTCTATATTGACATCCTTCAATACATGGAGCAAACGACCCATTCGCCACCTTTCTTCGCCGTTGCCAACCCGGAGATCTACCCGCCTAACCCTGTTCTCCTGAATGGACGTATGCTACCGTGGTAGATACTATAGTTGCTGTATTAGAAACATCAGGCGGTGGTTTGCATGCATGGCGGCGTGATCCTGTTCCGGGGAACCGGAGCCGACGCGCGCCGCTATGTCGAGTCCGACCGTTCCCGCGCCGACGACTACTATCTCGGCGACGACGCTTCCGTCGCGCAGTTCACGACTCTCGATGGGGAGGGCAACGTCACCGCTGCTCTCGGGCTCGACCCGGAGGCCTATGCCGGGTGGGTGGACTGGACGAACCCGGTCACGGGTGAGTCGATGGGCACACCGCGTTTGCCGGGTGTCGGGAAGCAGGGGTCGCCGCGGTTCGCGGAGATGGTCGTCAACGCGCCGAAATCGTTGTCGATCGCCGCCGCCCTGCACCCGGCGGTCTCTGCTGCCTTGGACGCGGCGCAGCAGGATGCGGTGGCGGAGATTCAGCGCTGGATCGCTCTGCACTCCGTGACGCGTGTCGGGCCGCGTGGGAAGCAGGAGGTCGTGCCCGTTCGCGAGGTGCAGACCGTGGCCGTGTCGCATCGAACCAGCCGTGCGGGTGATCCGCATCGGCATATCCATTTCCAGATCGGCACCCGCGTGCGAGCGGCCGGGAAGTGGCGTGCTTTGGATACGGCGGCGTTGTTCAAGCAGCAGGGCGCGATCCGTGCCCTCGGCACTGCCGTGATCGCTGCGCATCCCGAGCTTGCCGAGGCGCTGGATCGGCACGGCCTCACTCTCGATCCCGTGACCGGTGAGGTCACTGAGCTCGAGCGGTTCAACCCGGTGATGAGCAAGCGCGGTGAGCAAGTCCGCAAGCACCTGGAACGCTTCGAGGCCGAGTGGGAGGCCGCGCATCCGGGCGAGACGATGGGGCCGGTTGTCTCCGCCCGTCTCGCGGCGAAAGCTTGGGCGCATGAGCGGCCCGCGAAGAAGCCCACCACCCTGCACGAGGAGCATGCGTGGATGTCGGAGTTGCGGGAGGCCGGTTACGACCCCGACACGTTGCAGCGGCCTGGTCCGCGTGCACGAGTAGCGCTTGACGACCTCTCCGTGCAGGAAGTCGCGAATCGTGCGTTGGATCGGTGCGCTGCCGGTGGGTCAGCGTGGACGCGGCACACGGTGCAGGAGCACGCGACCCGCATCATGACCGAGTACGGCGTGCACGCAGCGCCCGGTGAGCTACGCGAGTTCGTGCACGTCGCAACCGTGTTGGCGATGGAGGATTGCTTCTCGATCCTCCCGCCGGGCGCACCGACCCCCGAGCACGTTGCGCACCTCACGAGCCTGCGGGTCGTGCAGGCCGAGACCGAGCTGCGCGACCTCCTGGCGGCACGCGCGGCGAAGCGAGAGTCGCGCCATCCCGATGTATCCGCGGTGGCGCAGGCGCGGGGCTTGGATGCAGGGCAGGAGCGGGCTGCTGCTGCGGTGGCCTCGCGCGATCCGCTCGTGGTCGTGGAGGGTGCCGCCGGCGCGGGCAAGACCACCATGCTCGGCGCTGCAATCGAGGTCACCGCGCAACATGGTAAGGCCTCGCGGATGGTTGCTCCGACGTTGCGCGCTGCGCAGGTCGCGCACGAGGAACTTGACGTGCCTGCGAGCAGTGTTGCGGCGCTCGTGCACGCGCACGGATGGCGGTGGAACGATGACGGCGCATGGACGCGCCTCGCCCCCGGCGATACCGACCCTGAGACGGGGCGCAACTATCGCGGCCCGTCCGAGGCGGCGCGGCTTGCGCGGGGTGAGCGGGTGATCGTGGACGAGGCCGGGATGCTCGACCAGGACACCGCTCTCGCCCTCTTGACGGTCTGCACCGAAGCCGGGGCGACGGTCGCGCTCGTCGGGGATCGGGCACAGCTCGCCGCGGTCGGCCGTGGCGGGGTACTCGATATGGCCGCGCAGATCCGTGGTCGCACGTTCGACATGGCCGAGGTGCACCGCTTCACCGACCCCACCTACGCCGACCTCACCTTGCAGATGCGCGACGGCACCAACCCCGGCGACGTGTTCGACCAGCTCGCCACCCACGGCCTCGTGCGCCTTCACGCGAACAGTGAGGACGCATGCGAGCACGTCGCCCGAGAACGGGTGGACGGGGAGGCCGTGACGGTCAGCACCAACGACGAAGCCCGCACCCTCAACGCGGCCATTCGTACTGAGCGGGTCGCCCAAGGCCTCGTCGACGACACCCGCACCACTTACGGCAGCGACGACCTCGCCATCGGGGCGGGCGATCTGATCCAGACGCGGCAGAACGACTCCGGCATCGGGGTCGCGAACCGGCAGCAGTGGATCGTGCAGCAGGTCGAGGACGACGGCGCACTCCGCGTCCGCGAACACCCGAATGGACGCAAGCAGCAGCACACCGTGCGCCTGCCCGCCGAGTATGTCGCCGAGCACGCGCACCTCTCCTACGCGGCGACCTCCTACGGAGTCCAAGGAGCGACCGTGACGGGATCGCACACGCTCCTCAGCGACGCCACTAGTGGGGCGAGCGTCTACGTCGGTATGACCCGTGGCCGTGAGCGGAACCTGCTGCACGTCGTCGCGGAGGACGAGGCGGGTGCGCGAGCGCAGTTCATCGAGGCGATCGCACGCGACCGCGCCGACCGCGGCCTCACTGACGCCACCAAGCGCGCCACGGAGGCCGTGGCCGGGCTGACCGACGACGGCCCCGTGCAGTTCGTCAACGAGGAGGTCGCCACGCTGCTGCACCGCGCCCAGACCGCCAAGGCGCAGGCAGAACGATGGCAACGAGTGGGCACCGCCCTCACCGACCTCCGCGAACGCGAGACAGCGACGCGGGAACGGGCACGCGTGGCCGAGGAGGCGGCGAAGCAACGCGTTGCAGAGGTGCGCGCCGAGGTCGCCGCCCCGATCGTCTCAGCGGCAGAGGTCGCACTGACCGACTGGCAGGACGCCAGCGCAGAGGTCGAGGCGACAGCCGAGCAGGTGCGGTCGGTGTCGTGGTTCGGGAAGCGTCGCGCTCGCACCGACCACGAGACCGCCCGGGCCCGCGCCCAGCAGACCCGACAGCACCTCACGGACGAGTGGAGCGGCCCGCCGAGGTGGAACGAGAAGCGCGAGGCGTGGGTAAAGCGCGTCACCGGGCCGCTGGTCGATGGCAACTCCCGTGTGACCGAGGCCGAGCACGAGCACCGGGCCGCGCGCGACGCCCTAATCGGTCGGCCCGAGCAGGCGCAGATGGCTCGGTTGGCCGCGTACGCGCGTGTGTTCGGCACCGACAACGTGCTCCGCAACCGGCAGAGCTACCTCAGCGCCAATCCCGCCCAGCAGAGGGCGCGGGCGGCGCAGGCGGCAAAGCAGGCGCGGGAGGAAGCCGATCTACTCGCCACCCTCACCCCGGCGGAGGCGACAGCGCAGATCGAGCAGAGCCGCGCTGCGCAGGCCGCGCGCGAGGCGCAGCGTGCTGAGCAAGAGCGCGCCCGCCAGCAGGACATCGAGCAGGAGCACCGCAGCAGCACGCCTTACCGTGATGGACCGGGCCTGGGCCTGTGATCCAGGGCAACGCGTTGCTCAGTCTTGATGCCCCGGGGTATTCCGCCTTTCAATGTATGGTGTTGCGACTAACGCGACCGCGAGGTGCGAGGTTCTGCGCGAGCGGCCGATCGCTGTGTCTGAACATAGAACCTGTTGAGGGGCTTCGGCCGGTCACTGCCCGTCGACACGTTGGGGGTGCTGCGTGACGCCGAGGGCTCTGAGGGCTGCTGGCACGAGGACTGCACCGGCAAGGATCACCGTGGCCGCGACCAGGCATGCGATGCGCCATGATCCATGTTCATAGAGGATTCCGGCAGCGCCGGTGCCAAGCAGTGCACCGAGGAGAGCGGCCGCTTCGTACCACCCCAAGCCCCTGCCGAGGCTGATCTCTCCGGAGGCCTCTGCGATGACCGCCTGATGCTCCGGGATTACCACCGCCCAGGCCGCTCCAGCGAGAATCCAGCACGCGGCAATGACGATCGGGTTCGGGGCGAAGGCCAAGCTGAAAGCGAAGCCTGCGCTGGCGATGGAAGCCAGCGCCAGGACTCTGGTGCGCCCGTAGCGGCGCACCAGGCCGTGGAGGAATGGCGGGAGCACGCCCATGACGATGCCGCCGGGGAGGAAGACGAGCCCGATCTGCCAGGGATCTAGCGCGAACTCCTGTTGCAGATGCAGGAGCAGCAGCAGGCTGATTAGACCCTCGGCGGTCATCGTGAGCGCCACAGTGAGCAGCATCGGAGAAAGACGTCGCAGCAGACCTGCTTCTGATCGAGAAGCCTCATCCCCCTCCGCTCCTGGGTCGATGAGTGTGCGAGATGTGATCTGCGAGAGTCGTGGTGCTGTGAGCAACGCGATGGCACCGATGAGGCTGAGCCCGGCGAGCAGGAAGAACACGGTCTCGTAGCCGAGCACTCCGACCAGGGCAAGGATGGGTACGAAGACCGCCCAGCTCCCGCCCTCCTCGGCCACCGCCAATCTCGCGAACGACCCTGAGTCCTCAGCCATACGTTCGCCGATCATCGCCCGCAGCGCCACCCACAGCAACGCCCCGCCGATCCCGCCGACCGTTGCGGCGACATACGCTCCGGTAACCTCCGGCGTCATCGCATAGCCAGCGCAGGAGAGCCCGTATAAGAGCGCCCCGGCTGCGGCGATCCCGCGTCGCTCGAACCGATCCGCCAGCGACCCCGCGACCGGGCGCATCGCGAACGATGCCGCGACTTCCAATGCCAACAGCAGGCCGATCTGCGAGGGAGTCAAACCGATAGCGGCACCGGCGAACAGCGGAAGCAGGAAGTCCACGGCAGCACCCGAACCGCCCAAAAAGGTGGCGGCCGTCAGGGTGTGCTTCTGCCGCGACCGATGAGGCGCACTTCTCCGAACCATAGAAATACAATCGTACTAGTACGGTTGTGATGTTTCAAGTTACACTGGGTACATGCCAAGACATATCGACCATGACCAGCGGCGACGGGAAGTCACTGAAGCTGTATGGCGCGTGATTCGCCGTGCCGGGCTGGCGAGAGCGTCGGTGCGCGCAGTAGCCCAGGAAGCCGGACTGTCCGTAGGAGCTCTGCGCCATTTCTTCAGCGAGCAGCGCGACCTACAGATCTACGCGTTCCGCATGATCAACGAACAGGCCAGAGAGCGCATCGAAGCAGTGCCCGAGAGTCTTTCGGTTCGAAACCGGATCGAGGAGAACATGTGGGCGTTGCTCCCCGTGACGCCGGAACAGGTCGAGGAGGAACAGGTGCGTTTGGCGTTCCTCGTTGAATCGCGCACCGATCCCGAGCTTGCTGAACTCGTTGCCGAGGACCGGGCTGTCTTGACTGACCTGATGCGAGAAGCAGTCATCGCTCTGCGAACCATCGGCGAGCTACCTGCCAGCATCGAGGTCGACGCTACGGTCACGGAGATGGCCGCCCTCCTCGACGGACTCGCGCAAGCGGCTGCACTGAATCCAGAAGACATGCCGGGGTACCGAATCAAAGCCACCGTCGTAAGGTGGCTCAACGAGCTTCCAACACGCTAGTCGCGGGCGTCAGCGCCGAAGACCTGAGCGAGCCAGGATCGGGAGCCGACCGGTTCGGTCACTCGGTGCCGGTAAGGGCGAGCTTTTCCAGCCGCCACACCTCGTCTTGCGCGATGAGCCCGGCCCGGTCGTCGGCATCCAGTGCCCGTATCTGCTGCTTGACCAGGCGGCGGCGCGCGGCCCAGTGGTCGCGCTCGGCATCGTCGGCGGCATCGTTCTTGCGATTGAGCAGGATCGAGGAGAGTACCGAGGCGGTATGCCGGGCGATGTCATAGACCATCGCGTCGGAGACGCGCTCGAAGCCCGCCTGCGGCGTCTGCGCCTCGGTTATGTCATTCATGCGCTCTTCCGTTCCTTACTTACACCCACCTTGCCGCAGTGGGCCGAGCGTGGCCAGGGCTGTGGTGCGGATTCGGCACACCCGGCCTGCCTCATCCGTCGTCGTCACGAACCTCGGCGAACAAGGCGAGGAACTTCTCGCGCGGGATCACGACCCGCCTGCCGAGCTTGACCGAGGGGATGGTGCCCTCGTTGATGCTCGTGGTGATCGTGCGCGGATCGACCCCGAGCGCCTCGGCAGCTTCTTTCCGGGTGATGACCAGGCTGCGCCGCCTGCGCAGGTCTTCCATGTCGAGAGTGCTCTGCCGCATCATCACACCATCCGTTCCAGTTACGCGCGCGAGGGGTGCACACCAAGATAGAACGACGGGGCTTGCGCTGTCAAGTATGGCGTTGTAGATTTCTTCTATGGAAACAGAACGGATGCGGGGCAACCCCGCAGGCATCACGAACACACACGTCGCCACCAACATCCGCACCGCCCGGCAGGCGATCGGCATGGACTTGCGCACCCTCTCCGACGGAATCGCCGCCACCGGGCGAAAGCTCTCCTCGTCGGGGATCAGCAAACTCGAAGCCGGAGACCGCCGCGTCGACGTGGACGACCTCACCGTCATCGCCTACCTGCTGCGCACCACCCCGGCCGCGCTCCTGACCCCGCCGGATGAGCAGACGACCCTCACCGGCGTACCCGACGACTACGAGCCGGAAGAGATCGACCGATGGATGCGCGGGGAACTCGTACTCACCGACGAGGGCCTGTTCAACTACTGGCAGCAGGAATGGGTCATCTGCACCGACCGCATCCACGCCCTCGAAACCACGCTCGCGGGCATGACCGCACCGAGCCCGGACGATCCCGAGAAGCCGCAAGCGCACCCCAAGACCATCGCCGCCTATCAAGAGCGCTTGGAGACAGCGCGGGCACGAGCGCGCGTGATCCGGGAACGCGGCGTGCAGCTCGATCCCGAGGGGCGCGTGTTCAACGCCGCCGACTACATCGACAACTACGCCCAGACCCACCAGCCCGGCACGACGACGGCAAGGAGCACACGGTCATGACCACAAAGAAGCAGCCCGACCAGCAGCGCGGTGGGGGTGAGAAGCAGCAGCGTCGCTCGCGTTCCCGGCAGCCCGGCTCGATCCAGGGCTACGACACGGATAAGGGGAAGCGGTGGCGGTTCCAGATCTACGTCTTGAAAGACCCTGAGTATCCCGAGATGGGATCGCGGCGTCTGACCCGTTCCGGGTTCACCAGCACCGACGAGGCCAACGACGCCTTGCAGGAAGCGCTCAAGCAGCGCAAGCAGAACGAGAAGTTCGGCAACAAGGTGCCCACCCTCGGCACCTACGCGGATGAGTGGGCGGCGGGGTTGAAGCTCGCGGCGTCCACGATCAAGGGGTACAAGAAGATCATCCGCAACCACATCCGCCCGCAGCTCGGCAGCATCCGGCTCGACAAGCTCACCGCCACGAGGATCGCCCGCCACTACCGCGACTTGGAGAAGTCGGGGCGTAAGGACACCTACGGCAAGGGTAAGCCGCTGTCAGCCAACAGCGTGCACAAAGTGCATGTCGTGCTCGGGGCGATCCTCGACGCGGCGATAGACGATGGGCATCTGACGGTGAACCCGGCGAAGAAGAAGCGCACCGTGAAAGCACCGACGACGAGCGAGGTGCGAGCGCAGAAGCCCGAGATCGTCACCTGGACAAGCGAACAGCTCGCCCTGTTCCTCACCTGGAACGAGGACGAGCTGAAAGACGAGCTGTTCCCCATGTGGCGACTCATCGCCTACACCGGCATGCGCCGAAGCGAAGCCCTCGCCTTGAAGTGGAGCGATATCAACACGAAGCGGATGACGGTCAGCATCCGCCGAGCGGTCGATACCGACGACTGGACGAAGACGAAACCGCCCAAGACCGGCAATGCTCGGGTGATCGACGTGGACGAGGACACTTTGAAAGTGCTCGCCTCTTACAAGGTCGCCCGCGCGGAACTCTCGTTCACGCTCGCCAAGGCCGACGCCTACGTGTTCGGAGACGACGACGGAAAGCTCCGGTCGCCCGACGCGATGACGAGCCGTTGGGATCGCCGCATGAACTGGCTCACCAAGAAGTACGACACCATGCACCGGGTCACGATCAAGGGGCTGCGTCACACCCACGCGACCCTACTGCTCGAACTCGGCGAGCATCCCAAGGTCGTTCAGGAGCGGTTAGGTCACTCAACGATCACGACGACGATGAACATCTACTCCCACGTCACTCCGACCATGCAACGGTCGGCCGTGACCCGCTTCGCCGCCCACCTCGGCAAGGCTTAGCACTTTTTCTAGCACTTCTGACGAAAATGACCCCCAACCCGAGAGATAAAATCCCAGGTCAGAGGCCATTTTCCATTCGTGCGCGAGGGGGGACTTGAACCCCCACGCCCTTGCGGGCACTGGCACCTGAAGCCAGCGCGTCTGCCATTCCGCCACTCGCGCGAGTCGTCATCCGGCACAATTCGGCCAGACAACTAGATCAGCTTAGCAAGTGGCGGCACTCAGCACCAAAACCGGTGCCACTGATCTACCTGGAGACTCACCATTTGCCGACAATGTCACTCCACATGCACTGCGTGGCCCTGTTCTTGCCGCTTCGCTTCGCTGCATACATCGCCTGATCGGCGGCGGCGATGAAGTCGCGCGCAAGCGGCGCTCCCTCGCCCGGACGCGGCGCCCAAAGCACCGCGCCGATGCTCGCCGAGAGCGGCCGATCGCCGATAAGCTCACGCAACGGCAGACGAGCTTGCTCCAGGATCCGCTCGGTGAGTGCCCGCAACTCGGAATCGTCGGTCGGGCCCAAGGCAAGACCGAATTCATCACCGCCGAGGCGACTTACGATTCCACCATCCGGGCACACGCTCTGGATCCGGCGTCCGAAGATCCGCAGTAGTTCGTCGCCCACCGCGTGCCCGCACTCCTGATTGATCGAACGAAACCCGTCGAGGTCGAGATAGATCACGGCGCACGGTTTCTCCGACCGTGTCGCAGCGAGCAGCATCCGCCCCAGCTGCTCCTCGAGGAGAGCCTGATTCGCGAGGCCAGTGAGCGGGTCGTGGAGTGCTTGGTGTCGCAGCCGTTCCTGCAGATCATGAAGTTGATCGTTGGCGCGGTCCGCACTGCGACGCGCCTCGATGAGTTCGCGTTCGAAGCGGCCCCGCTCGGTGGCATCGATGAGCGCGACGTGCACCAGCATCTGGCCGCTCTCGTCGGCAACGAGGTCGGCGTTCAAGATGATCGGCGCGAGATCGCCGCTCATGGTCTTGCCGTCGATGACAATCTCACGAAACTGCTGCTCGCTGAGTGCTGGTGTCGACAGCAAAGCCACGCAACGCTCCCGAGACTCGGCCGACAACCAACCGAGAGCGTTCTCGCCAATTAAGGCGCCCGGTGCCTCGTCTGGCGCCCACCCTCGCCAGAGGGCGAGCATGTCGTTATGGGCGATCACCTTTCCCTGCAGGTCGATCGTCATCAGGCCAACGGGCGCGCGACGTAATAGCTCGGCCTGTGCTGCTTCAGAAGTGCGATCTTGGGCGGACCGGGCCCCGGCCGATATCTGGGTCTCGATCGTGTCCCCACTCATTACACGTATCTCCCCAATTTTTTCCGCAAACACTCAATTTTAGGTGCTCACAGCGCGATCCTTTGACCAGGGTCTACAGCCTCAGAACGGTGGATCCCGCGAACGTCTCGGAATGATCCCAAAAATGGGCTGAAACCCCGCCGCGGGGCGGCCGCGCGGTAGGCTCCAAATGTGATGCGGGCCAGACCCGCTCAACCAGAAATGGTTAGTTTCATCTATAGAGAAGGATATGGATCGATGAAGATTCGATTTGTACTGCCCGCACTCGCCGCAGCTGCCGCGCTTGCGCTCACCGGGTGCACAAACACCGAAGGTGACACCACCGCCAGCGTTGATGCGAGTGGAATCCAGCCCGATGAGGCTGCGGTAGCGCTGCTCCCTGACGAGGTCAAGGAATCGGGGGTGCTCGTCATGGGCACCGATGCCGAGTACCCGCCGAACGAGTACAAGGACTCTTCGGGCAACCCGGTGGGCTGGGGCATCGAGCTCGCCGAGGCCATCGCCGCGAAGCTGGGCCTTGAACCCGAGTGGGAGATTCTTCCCTTCGACAGCATCCTTCCCCGCATTGAGGAAGATGCGCTGCAGGTCGGCGCATCTTCGTTCACCGACAACCTTGAGCGTCAGAAGACGGTTGATTTCGTGAACTACCTGAATGCAGGTAGCCAGTGGGCCGCTCCGGTTGGTTCCGATGTGGATCCTGAAGATGCGTGCGGCCTCACCGTGGCCGTGCAGTCCGGCACGATTCAGCACACCGACGAGCTGCCCGCGCGGAACGACGAGTGTGTCGCGGCAGGCAAGGAAGCGATCGCTATCCTCCCGTTCGACGGGCAGCCCGAAGTGACGAACGCCGTGGTCAACGGCCAGGCAGACGCATTCTCTGCCGATTCTCCGGTCACCGGCGCCGCGGTAACCGAGCTCGAGGGTGAGCTCGAACTCGTCGGCGACCTCTTCGATGCGGCTCCCTATGGTTTTGCGACCATGAAGGGCAGCGATATGACCATGGCGGTGCAGGCTGCGCTGCAGTCGCTCATCGATGACGGCACCTACCTCGAGATCCTTGAGGCCGCGGGCATTGCCCCGGGTGCTGTGGAATCGGCCACGATCAACGCCGGTACCGAGTAGTCGAAGCGGATTCGCGAGTCATGTCTGACACGCAGCCCCCGGCCGCGGGGCCTCGCGCCCCGCGGCCCGATAGCCACGCGGTACCGGAGGAGATACAAGCGATCAAACTCCGGCACCCGTGGCGTGCGGTATTTGCTACCGTGCTCTTGCTGTTGGTTGTGCTGTTCATCGTCGATGCCGCGTTCAACCGCCCCGTCTACTCGTGGGATGAAGTAGGAAAGTACCTCTTCGACACGCGCGTCATTGAGGCGATCGGCTACACGTTGCAGCTCACGGTGTACTCGATGATCATTGCGGTCATTCTCGGGGTCACCCTGGCGATCATGCGGCTCTCGCCTAACCCGGTCTTCCGTTCGGTGGCGTGGGCCTATCTGTGGATTTTTCGCGGCACCCCGGTGTACGTGCAACTGGTGTTTTGGGGCCTCATCGGCGTCATCTACAAAAGCATCGACATCGGCATTCCGTTCACCGAGCCCTGGCTCTCGTTTCGAACGCAGGATCTGCTGAGCTACTTCGTGCTTGCGATCATCGGCCTCGCCCTGAACGAGGCTGCCTATATGGCTGAGATCGTACGCGCTGGCCTGCTCTCGGTCGATAAAGGCCAGGAAGAGGCTGCGACTGCACTCGGACTGGGGTGGGGGCACACCATGACACGGGTGATCCTGCCCCAGGCGATGCGCGTGATCATCCCGCCAACCGGCAACGAGGTCATTTCGATGCTGAAGACGACCTCGCTCGTCACGGCCGTGCCGTTCACGCTCGAGCTCTACACGCGCACACGCGACATCGCCTCGGTGACCTACAAGCCGGTGCCGATGCTTATCGTGGCCTCGATCTGGTACCTCGTGGTGACCTCGATCCTGATGGTCGGCCAGTACTACCTTGAACGGCACTTCGCGAAGGGAGTCGACGCGCGGCCCGACACGCCAAAGATTTCGCTGGAGACCGGCACCATCGATGTGGCATCCGGTACGGGCAGACGCGCCGCCGAGCCTGGCGTGGCCGGAGACGAGAGCGCACCCCCCGACCTCCCGGCACCCCCCGCACTTGGAGGTGATGGACGATGAGTGGATCCACCGATACGCCGATGGTGTTAGCCGAAGCCGTCTCGAAATCGTTTGGTTCGAACGAGGTGCTGAAGAGCATCTCACTCGAGGTGAACCGGGGCGAGGTGCTATGTCTCGTGGGCCCGTCAGGCTCGGGCAAATCCACGTTCTTGCGCTGCATCAATCACCTGGAGACGATCAACGCTGGCCGCCTGTGGGTCGACGGCGAGCTGGTTGGCTACCGTCAGCAGGGCGACAAGATCTACGAGCTGAATCCTCGGGAAGCGTCGAAGCAGCGCCGGGACATTGGCATGGTGTTTCAGCGCTTCAACCTCTTTCCGCACATGACTGCGCTCGAAAACGTCATGGCTGCGCCGATGCTGCTGAAGAAGGGCAGCAAGGCAAAGCTGAAGACGAAGGCAATGGAATTGCTCGCGCGCGTGGGCCTGGCGGAGCGGCACGACTACTACCCGGCACACCTGTCGGGTGGGCAGCAGCAACGCGTGGCGATCGCTCGGGCGCTTGCGATGGAGCCGAAGTTGATGCTGTTTGACGAGCCGACTTCCGCGCTCGACCCTGAGCTCGTCGGCGAGGTGCTCGACGTGATGAAGGGGCTTGCTGAGAGCGGAATGACGATGATCGTCGTGACGCACGAGATGGGCTTCGCGCGCGAGGTAGCCGACACGCTGGCCTTCATGGATGGTGGCGTGGTGGTGGAATCAGGGGATCCCGCAGCGATGCTGGCGAACCCGCAGCGCGAACGCACGAAGGCCTTCCTCTCGAAGGTGCTGTAGCCCACGGCGCCTGCCCACAGAAGTGAATCGGCCCCGCAACCTCGGTGACAGGTGCGGGGCCGATTTCGTGCACGAGGCTAGCCGCGCGGGGGGAGAGGCGGCCCGTCGGGGAAGTCGCTGCGGGTGAGATCCATGAACAGCGCCGCTTCCAGGTGCCCCTCGGGGCGCACCTGGTAATCGCGGAGCACCCCAATGCGTTGGAAGCCGAGCCGCTCATAACTGCGGATCGCGCCCTCATTGTTGATGTTCGGGTCGAGGGTGACGCGGGTGATTCCCTCGCTGAACTCGTGACGAATGGCCAGTGCGACCGCCTCTTCGCCGATGCGACGCCCGCGGAATGCGGTGCCGAGGAAGATGTGCATCACGGTCGTAGGGTACTCGGGATCCTCCCCGCGCAGCACGAACATCGCGCCAGCGGTCTGCCCCTCCACCTCGATAATGCGCGCGGTGTCGGGGTGGGCGAGGAACTCCTCGCGGATCCGCTCGGGGGTGTAGCCCACCCACCACACCGCGACCTCGGGCTCGAGGAGGATCGAGGCCAGCGGATCCACATCCTGTTCATTGGGGTCACGCAGGGTGACGAGGGGACCGCGCAGGGTTGGCTGGGTGCTCATGCGTTAATTCCTAGGTCGCGTTTGATTTTGGTGGTCGAGATGCCCTCGGTGCGGTCGAGATACACGACGTCGCAGTAATCGGTGAGAACCTCGAAACGCGGGTCGCCCTCCCAGTCACCGCCCATCACGACGACGTCGATCTCGTAGCGTTTGACGTCGCTAATTTTCTGATCCCAAGAGTCTTCGGGAATCACGAGGTCGACGTAACGCACCGCTTCGAGCATCTTCTTGCGGGTATCGAAGTCGTGGTAGGTCTTCTTCCCCTTGCCTTCGTTGAACGACTCGGTCGAGAGCGCCACGACGAGGTAGTCACCTTGAGCGCGGGCGCGCTGCAGCAGGCGAATGTGCCCCCAGTGCAGGAGGTCGTAGGTGCCGTAGGTGAGCACGCGCTTCATTCGGCGGTCTCCATTCGTCATGTGGTGGCCAGGGTCGGCCTGTGATCCACTATCTTTCTGAGGATAGTGCAGTGGCCGGTGGCCAGCATGGGTGCGCCCCTGGTTGCTGCGGGCGTACGCTGGAGAGAGGGCCCGAGCGCCGCGGCCCGTGATGACAAGGAGCCACCATGAACGAGAACAACGCCCCCGGCACGCAGGATCACGAGTCTGACCCGGCGCGCACTCCCGATGACGGATGGGGCGAGGAGGGCGGAGCGTCACATCTTGGGCCCGCCACGCATATTCAGTCGGGGCAGCCGAAGGACGAGCATGATGCAGACGAGGCTGAATCTGACGAAGAGGAGTAGGCCCGTCGGATGAACGAATTTCGTCACATCGTTCGCAAGTGGGTCAAGCCGGAAGACCTGAATCAGCACGGCGCGCTGTTTGGTGGCCGCCTGCTGCAATGGGTTGACGAGGAGGCCGCGATTGTGGCGGTCACCCAGCTGGGGTCGATCGATGTAGTAACCCGGCACTTCTCGGCACTCGATTTTGTGGCGAGGGCGGATCGCGGTGACCTGCTCGAGCTCGAGTACCGGGTGTTGAAGTTTGGCCGCACCTCGCTCACCATCAGCTGCCGGGTTGAAAACGCAGTGACCGGGCAGGAAGTGCTCACGCTCGAAGAAATCGTGTTTGTTGCGGTGGATGCCGAGGGGCGGCCCCAGGCGCACGGATACAGTGACACGACCCTGGGTACCGAGCGCATCCGCGGGCTGGGGCACTCGAATGCAGTCGAGGGGCGAAATCGGGGGTGAACTTGCCGCGCTCCCGGCTCGGGGTACCGCTCAGGGGATATCAGGGTGCATCATGAATCAGGCGCCCCAGCGGGTCGCTAATATTCCTGAGTTCGTCACGTGAAAGGCACCCCTATGGCTGGCCCCTCTACCCTCAACACCGAGAATCGCGCGGTCGACGCGATCCGCACCATGCTGGGAGTCGGCGGACTCGTCGCGCTGATCGTCGGCATTCTCATCCTCGTGAACCCGGTGAAGTCGGGCGCAGTCATGATGCAGATCGTGTCTGTCATCGTCGCGCTGTACGCGGCTGGCGTAGGCGTGGTGTACCTCGGGTCGGCGCTCTTCTCGAAGTCGATGAAGGGTTGGCCCCGAACCGGCAACGTTGTGCTCGGACTGCTCTACATCGTCGGCGCGGTCATTATTTTTGCGAACCTTGCTGCGACCGCCGCGGTACTCACCGCATTCCTGTCAATCATGATCGGTGTGCTGTGGATCATCGAGGGCATCTTCTCGTTCACCACCCTCAAGCAGTCGGGCCACCGCGTGCTCACGATCATCTACGGCATCATCAGCGTGGTCGCGGGCCTCGTTCTCATCCTGTCGCCGCTGCTTGGCGCGATCACGCTGTGGCTGCTGCTCGGGATCTCGATGATCGTGATGGGCGCGGTACAGATCGTGCGGGCGTTCGTCTTCAAGCCCGCGCTATAAGTCGCACGTGGACGGGGTTGCGCCGAGGTCGAATTCCTCGGCGCAACCCCGTCGAAGTTACCCCGCGGGTGCCGGGCTCAGGTCATAGGTGACCCAGGGGGTCTCGCGCGCAACCCGATCGTAGAGGCTTCGCGCCGTCTCGTTGTCGCCAGCGGTGATCCACCGCACCACCGTCGCCTGCTCGTCGCGAGCGATCTCGGCGAGGCGAACGAGCAGGGCGGAACCGACCCCTTGGCCGCGCGTCGAGGCAGCAGTGAACAGGTCATCAAGGAAGATGCCCGTTGCCCCCACAATCGGGCGAGCAAACCTGCGGTAGTGGGCGAGGCCGACGATCTTTCCGTCGGCCTCGGCGACCAAGCCGCGTGTCTCATGCTGCGGATCTATCAGCCATCCCCATACTGTTTCGAACACCCGGGGGTCGTGGGGCATCGCGTAGAAATCTCGGTAGCCGCGGTAGAGAGTTGCCCATGTCTCGCGGTCTGCGGCGGCGACGGGCCGCACAACGACGCCGGTCACGACAGCTTTTCGATCTCGACGAACACGACCGGCGACGCGGAGGTGCGGTTCTCAACCTGGTGCTCGGATCCAGCGGGCCTGGTGTAGCTGACGCCTGCGGTGAGTTCAGCCACGATTTCGCTGCCATCGGCGTTGGTTACGTGCATGGTGTCGGTGACCATCGGCACCACGACGTACTCGTGCTCGTGCACGTGCATGGGGATCACGCCTCCCGGGTCGATCGTCCACTTCGTGACGCGGAAGTGTTCGTTCTCAATCTGGGTTTCGCTGTGCGCTCCGGTGGTCATGTCATCTCCTTCTCTGGACTAACGGTGGTGGGTCAGCCGCAGTGGCTGTTCGGGACAGCCTAGTTGGGGTCGGTATCGCTGCCTCGAATTGCACGCAGTTGAGTTGCGGCAATCTCGGGACGCAGGCTGAGCACAAGGTTGGCCAAAGCAGGGGCAGACGTAATGGGCATCCCCATCGCTTCTTCGACCTTTCCGAGCCGATATCGGACCGTGTTGGGATGCACGAAGAGGGCATCGGCCGTGCGACCGATGTGCTGGTCGGAGGCAAGGTAAGTGACGAGTGTCTCACGCAGTCCGGGATCGCGCAGGGGCGCGAGCGTCGCTGCAATGCGGGTCTTGAGTTGTTTGGGATCGACGTGAGAGAGGAGCCAGGTCGCGAGGTCGATCCGGTCAGTCCAAATGGGCCCGATGACCGCCGGATCGCGAGCGGCCGCCGCCCATTGTTTTCCAATGTCGAGCGCCGTTTCCGCCTCTCGAACTCCCTCGGGAACTCGGCCCAGTGAGTCGAACGGGCCTGACGCACCGACCAAGTAGCGGCGAGACACCGCCTGGAGCCACGCTTCACCGCTGGCAGAATCGGGAACGAGTGCCGCGATCGTGGCTGGCGCCTCTCGGTCGGCTCGATGCAACATGATGAGGAGCGGGGTGGCTGTGGACCGGGCCTGCGAGACCAATTGGGTGACCTGGGACTCCCGCGCCGATTCCCCATCAAATGGGGCGAGTTCTACCGATCGCACCGGTGCGTAAGCGGGAAAATCAAACTGCGTCATGCGGCTCCAGAACCGATGCTCACGAGACGGCAGAATTCCGTCATGCAGTGAGGCAATGAGTTGTTCGTTGTCGCGCCGATCCCTGCGAATCGCGCCGTACTGAATGCCGTGCACCGCGCCGAGCAGACGCTCAGACGTGTCAAGAATCAGCTCACCAAGTTGCTCGAGCGTTTCAAGCCCGCGACTTGCAATCGCGATGACGTGGATCCCATCGCGCAGCGCCACGCGACGACTGAGCACGTGCCAGCGACCGATTTCCAGAGCGAGATCGCTTTGATTGGTGGCCGCAATCTCATTCCAAATGAGTTGGGCAGGAGCAACTCCGGTGCTTGCGACGATCTTGCCGTCAACATCGTAAATGATGGCGGTGCCGTGGCAGAGCACACCGATGCGGCTCGCGAGCGTATGCACTGGTTCCGTTGAGGAAATCGCGGTGAGCAGGGTGTTGGTGATCTCGATGGTGTCGCGGAGACGGTCAAGCTCAGAGCGTTGGCCTGACGAAGTTGTCACGAGAATCTTCCTGGAATTGTGTTAACTGGATGTTTCGAGAGTTGATTATTGCCCAATTTTGTGGAATTTACAACAGGGTCCCCCTAATGCTTCGGATTCTCTAATGACCCCCGCCGGTGATCAGACGAAGGTTGAGTTCACCCGAGCTCAACGTTGAACTTCTGGAGGAGCCAATGAGCACAGTCCGTGTAGCAGTCGATGTCGGTGGAACATTCACCGATGTCTGCATTTTTGATGACGAGACCAAACAGATGCGCGTCACCAAGGTGCCATCCACCCCCCACGACCCGATGATCGCGGTGATGAATGGCGTGGAACGCGGTGAGATCGACCTGAGCAACGTTTCGCTCTTCTCCCACGGCACCACCGTGGCGACGAACGCATTGATCACCCGGAACTTTCCGGCCGCGGCCCTCGTGACCACCCGCGGATTCCGGGACGTGCTCGAGATCCGCGACGGCACCAAAGATGACCTCTGGGACGCGTATAACGACGTGTCGGCGCCATACATTCGCAGGCGCGATCGCTTCGAGGTCACCGAGCGTGTGGACTACTCGGGGAACACCCTCACTGCACTCGATGAGACCGAGGCCCGAGAGCTCGCCGAGCTGCTGAAGCGTCGCGGGGTGAGCACCATTGCAGTGTGCTTCCTGAATTCTTACGCCAATCCGGCGCACGAAACCCGGATGCGCGAGATTCTCGAAGAGGTCATTCCTGAGGCCACGGTCTCAACCTCTGCCGAGATCCTGCCCGAGATTTTCGAATACCCCAGGTTCAACACTGCGGTCGCAAACGCGGTCTTGGCGCCCCTCGTTTCGGGCTACGTGAATCGGCTCTCGGATCAGTTGCGCGAAGGCGGCTACCAGGGTGACCTGTTGCTGCTGCACTCGGGGGGCGGATCCATGACCCCTCGACTCGTCGAGAAGTTCCCTGTGCGGCTCGCCGCGTCAGGCATCGCCGCCGGTGCGATTTCGGCGAAACACATCGCGCAGCAGTGTGGATACGACAACGCCGTGAGTCTGGACATGGGCGGCACCTCGACCGACATCGCTCTCGTTGCTGACGGGGAACTGCGCATTACCCAGGAGTGGCAGGTGGAGTACGGCCACCCCATCATCTTCCCCTCGATCGAAGTGCTCACGATCGGTGCCGGTGGCGGATCGCTTGCGCACATTGACATTGCCGGCTCTCTCCGCAACGGCCCGCAGTCGGCTGGCGCCGATCCCGGACCGGCCTGCTACGACACGGGCGGCGATCAGGCCACGAACACCGACGCGAACGTCGTGCTTGGTCGCTTGGGGTCGTCGCTCGCCGGTGGGGTCAAGCAACTTGAGAAGTCTCTGGCCCAGCGGGCCGTTCGTCGAGTCATTGCCGAGCCCCTCGGCATGGGTCTTGAGGAAGCGGCTCAGGCAATCATCTCTGTGGCAAACGCGAACATGGCCGACGCGGTGCGGCTGGTGTCGATCCGCCGCGGTTACGACCCCCGAGATTTCGCCCTGCTGGCCTTCGGCGGTGCGGGTGCTCTGCACGGGGCCGATGTCGCCCGTGAACTTGGGATCCCCACCGTGGTCGTGCCGCCGAACCCCGGCGTGACCTCGGCAATGGGGTGTCTGCTCGTCGACATCCGGCACGATTTGGCTCAGATGTACACCGGGTTGGCTGCGGCGGCCGACGAAGACAGCATCGAGGAAGCGTTCGTCGCTCTCGAGACTGAAGCCTCGGCACGCCTGCGACACGAGGGTGTCTCCGACGAAAATGCCATGTTGCAGCGCAAGATCTCGATGCGTTACTCGGGGCAATGGCGCTCACTCCAGGTGCCCATGGGCAGTGGGCCCGGCGCGCTTGAGCAGGCCGTCCGCACCTTCCATGAGGAGTACGAGCGAGAGTTCTCATTCCGACAGGACGGCGCCCCGGTCGAGGTCTACCAACTGCACCTTGCCGCAGTCGGCAAGACACCGAAGCCTGCGTTCCGACCGGCTGAGGTTATTCCGCAGCCACCGGGGAGCCCCGCCGAACGTCGTCCGGTGTACTTCGGCGGCCACGGGTGGCTCGATACTCCCGTCTACGACCGGGAAGAGCTCGCCGCTGGCACCTATTTCCACGGCCCGGCAATTGTTAACCAGCTCGATTCCACAACCGTTGTTCCCCCGCACACCCGGGCAGAGATCGACGAGTGGCTGAATATTCGCATCCACCTTGAGGAGGCCAACTAATGAGTGAAGTACTGACCCGCTCGCCGGAAACTGCCCGGGAATCTACCCTCGATCCGGTGACGTTCGAAGTGCTGAAGAACGCCTTCGCCACCAGCGTCGACCTGATGAGCGAGCAGATTCTGCGCACCTGCTACTCCTTCGTGATCTACTCTCGCGACTTCTCGTCGGCGCTGTGCGACGCGACCGGCAACACGGTGATGCAGGGCTCCGGGGATATTGCCGTGCACGTGGGCACGCTCCACTTTCAGTGCAAGGCGGTTATCGAGGAATTCGGTGACGATATCCATCCCGGCGACGTTTTCGCCATCAACGATCCGTACCGTGGAGGTACGCACTTCAACGACGTGTCGTTTATTCGGCCGGTGTTCTCAAAGGGTCGCATCATCGCCTTCGCCCAGAACAAGGGGCACTGGGCAGACATCGGTGGCCGGGTGCCGGGTTCCTTCGATGTCGAGGCGGTCGAGCACTTCGGCGAGGGCCTGCGCATTACCCCGGTGCGAATCTGGTCCAAGGGTGTCTTCTTGCACGACGTGGCCCAGCTACTCGTTTCGAACACTCGTGCTCCTGAACAGGCAATGGGAGATCTGCACGCCCAGTCGGAAGCCACCGCGGTCTGCGAGCGAGAAATCCAGCGGCTCGTCGCCCGGTACGGCACCGAAACCGTTGAGGCGGCGATGCAGGAGACGCAAGACTACGTCGAGCGCACCGTCCGGCGACGCCTGGAAGGGCTGCCGAATGGAACGTGGGAAACGGTCGACTATCTCGACCTCGACCCCGGTGCACCCGAGAGTCTCGTGCCGGTGAGAATCAAGATGACCCTCGAGGGCAGCGGGATTCACTATGACATCAAGGGTGGCCCGGCGATTAAGACGTTCCTAAACTCGGGATACGGTACGACCTTCTCGGCAATCTACGCGGGAACGAAGACCTTCTTCCCCGATGTCCCGCTGAACTCGGGCTTCTACGCAGCGGTCACGGCCGACATTGGGCCCGAAGGCACGGTCGTCAACGCCGGTTGGCCCTACGCGGTGACCGGCACCGTGTCTGGCCCTTACGAGAAGCTGATGAACGGCATCTTCGAGTTGTGGTCGCAGATCATGCCCGAGCGCGCGATGGCCTGCGCATTCAACCTTGAGTATCTGCTCGTCGGCGGCCGAGACGCCCGTACTGATTCGAAGCCGTACTTCATGTGGTACGACTGGATGGCTGGCGGGTGGGGCGGCCGAGTGAGCAAGGATGGCTCGAGCGCGACGGCACCTGTCTTCGGCGTGGGGCTTGCGGTGCAGCCGTGTGAAGGGCAGGAGCGCCTGTCCCCGGTGATCACCACCATGCATCAGATCGGCACCGACTCGGGCGGGCCCGGAAAGTTCCGTGGAGGCTGCGGGATCGAGAAGGGCGGCATTCTCACCGACGCCGAGCAGACAGTGATGAGCTACTGCTGCGACCGTGCCCGGTCAATTACCTGGGGTATCGAGGGAGGACTGCCGTCCATTCCGAACGGCGTGTGGATGAACAAGGACACGGAGAACGAGCGGTTCCTCGGATCCATCTTCTCGTCGGTTCCCGTTGGGCCGGGCGACACGTTCTATCGCCCGTCTGCTGGCGGTGGCGGGTTTGGCGACCCCCTCGAGCGGTCCCCTGAGGAGGTGCTCGAGGATGTGATCGACGACTACGTCTCGATTGGTCGCGCCTCTGAGGATTACGGAGTGGTGATTCGGGAGATCGATCCAGATCTTGATCAGTACGAGATCGACCAGGATGCCACGCGCGCGAAGCGAGCGTGGATCCGCGAGAATCGGGCGTCGTGGCTGCTCACGGACCCGACCGAAGTCGCCCAGAAGTACCGTTCAGGCGAGATGGGTGTGCTGGATGTCATTCGACGCCACGGCGTGATCCTCGACTGGGGCACCGGCGAGCTGTTCGAGGAGACCACGCGTCAGCATCGCGAGCAAATGCAGCGGCGCTCGGCAGACCACTGGGACGCCTAAGTCGCTCGTCCGAGCATACGACTGACCGTGTAAGCGGGGTGGGTTGCCAGCACAGGTAACCCACCCTAAAGACATAGATTTGTGCAACTGACAGAATTTTGGCCGCTCATTCCGGCTGCTGCCCAGTACTTCTCGGCGGATCCACTGACAACAATGAGATGGCTACACGGAACACCGGAGGGTATCCCGGGGTTCTGCACCAGCTTCGCCGCGGCCCCGGCCGATGACGAATTCCCCCGCTGCTCGGCCTCGTTCACGCACTGATGCGTGCGCATGTGTCGAATTCCGCAGCACCTACTGGAAAACCAATGGAGGTACAGACAGTGAGTCTCAACCTAACCGGGAGCAACGACGACGTCGAAGCGACCGATGCTCTGGCTCGAGAGGGCAACGACAGCGACCAGATGAGTCGCGGCTCTCTCTCGATGGCTTGGTACGGCGTCGCGAGCGCCATGTTCTACGTGTATGTGGGTGCGGCGTTCGCTGTTGCCTACGGCACGGCGAACGCGCTGATCGGCCTGGTGTTGACGATCATCGTGTACGGCGTCATCAACGCCGTGCTTTCGAAGTACGCAATCAACAATCGCACCACGGTTGCGCAGTTCTCGCGCACCATCCTGGGCACGGCCGGCTCCTCGATCGCGACAATTATCTTCGCGCTCATCGCGATCTACTACGCAGTGTTCGAGGGCTCGATCGTCGCGTACGCATTCATGACTGCGTTTGGCGGCGAGATGTGGATGTGGAGCCTCATTGTTGTGGCCTACTCCACCCCGCTCATTATTGGCGGTGTGCGTCGCTTCCTCGACAAGCTCAATGGATGGCTGCTTCCGATCTACTTCTTCGGCCTCGTCGCCGCCATCATCTGGGCCGGCGTGCAGTATGGCTTCAGCGACACCTGGCTCACTCAGGCACCTGAGTTGCCAGTGCCGTTTGCCATGGGTGGCCCGGGTTGGCTCGCCACATTCGCCGGATACATGGGCATGTGGATCCTCATGATGTTCACCATGGACTTCGCGGCTCTCGGCAAGCGCAAGGACACGAAGTTCCATCAGTGGATCACCTTCGGGCCGGTCTTCTACGTGCTCGCCTTCGGCTTCTCCGCTGTCGCAGGCATCTTCCTGACCTTCACCATCCCGGGTCTGGAAGCGTCGGAAACTGGCATCGCTGGTGGCCTCGTCACCATGATGGGGCTGCTCGGCCTGCTCGTGGTCTGGACTTCTCAGACGCGAATCAACACCGCGAACTACTACCTCGGTGCCTCAAACCTCAAGGCTTTTGCCGAGCGTGTGTTCCGCGTCAAGCTGCCAAACCTGTTCTGGGTGCTGCTCTCGTCGGTGATTATCTTCCTGCTCATGCTGCTCCCGATCGTGCAGTACCTGCTGATCGCGCTGGCGTGGCAGGGTGTGCTCGTTACCGCTTGGGTGTCCATCGCGCTGACGCACGTATTGCTGAGCCGCGGAGGTGGCCAAGAACACTCCGCTATTGGCGACCAGCACTATCGACCGTTCAACTCAAACGGTCTGATCGCGTGGGTCGTGGCTACCGTCATCGGCGTCATCATGTTGCAGCTCGGGCAGTTCAATCCCGATCTCGCGGGCATCGGCTCAACCTGGGGTCCGATCCTCACGGTTGTCGCTGCTGCGCTCGTGTACGGGATCCTCTGGAAAGCACGGCCGACCAGTCGTACCGGCCTTATCAAGGTAGTGGGAACCCGCTAGTTTGACACCGTTTCGGCGGCGTGCCTCGTGTGTTTCACGAGGTGCGTCGCCGATTGGTGTTTCCAGGCCTGTAGGTGAGCCCCGTCAGGCTAGTACGGCTCGAGCTCGACAAGCCGGAGCGCCATGAGGCAGGTAGCCCGGCCATCGAGGGTGTCGAGCGAGATGCCCAGAAGGTCTTCAATGCGGCGGAGCCGGTAGCTGAGCGAATTGCGGTGAATGAAGAGCTCCTCGCAGGTGCGCGAGGGCTGTGCATCATTGCGCAGCCAGATCCTGAGTGTCGGCAGCAACTCGGTGGTGCGCTGTTGATCGTGTTCAACGAGCGGCGAAAGGAAGCGTTCAGCCGACTCACGCGCCCCGCGTCCCGCCGCCGCCGCCACCACCGCGCTCAGCCCCAGCGCTGGCGCGCGCACGGGAGCTGTGACGTGCCGCACGAGGTCGAGCGCGTGCACGAGCGCGATGCGAAGCTCATCAATGGTGCGAGCGGGCCCGTGCAGCACCAGGGGCAGTTCGGGTCCGATCCCCAGTAAGCGTGTCGAGATCTCGGCGAATTCTTCCCGCGGGAACTGCGCCAACGCGATGAGATTGTCGTCGAGTTCCGCTACGCGAACGTCGTGAAAACTGTCGTGCAGTGCGACGCGCAGCTTCCACCCGGCAGCGGCGTGCTCGCCACTCATGTCGGCAACGAGCAGGGTGGTGTCGGTGCGGCGGCTCAGCCCGAGCTCCTGGAAGGCGTTTGCGACGTCGCTCCGAGTTGACTCGGACCAGGCGACGCAACGATTCACAAATCGCAGCATGTCTTGATGGCTGCTGGCATCGACCACGACGGAGCGGTTGAGCTGGAGCGCGAGGATCGATGTCACGGACGCCAGCAGAGACTCGACGTCACCCGGAGTGCCGTACAGTCTGACCGCCAACTGGCATGGATTGCTGAGGCCCATGGGGAGTGGGACGGTCAGTACGTCGGGCTGGGCCGCGCGTGCGGCTCCGGTACGCCACGTCACCGCCTCCGGGTACTGCGCGATCAAGGAGTCGAATGCGTCATAGACGGCAATTGGCCGTTCCAAGGCCGCGTAGATGGTTGCAAGCAGCGTCGAAACCTCCGCGCCCTGACTCGCCAGCCGCGCGCAATCATCGGCAAGAGACCAACCGCGATCGATCACGGCGATGCGCTCTGCCTGCAGCATGCCTTCCACGTGCTGATCGATCTTGAGGAGTGGCACGGTGGTCGGCACCTCGAGTAACGGTACGTCGTGCCGGGCACAGGCTTCGACCAGGCCACGGGGCAGGGTGCGGTGAGCGGTTCCGATGGCGAAGGCCACCGCCGCAACGGGCACGCGGGAAAGGCGCTCCACATAGCCATCCCAGATGCTCTGTTCCGTGAAATTCATTCCGATTCCGGAGGTGAGGAGCAGGACGTTGGGGTCGAGGAACGGGGTCGGGTCGAGATGTTCGGTCGGAGCGCAGCGAAGGATCTCCCGGCCCAATCGCTCGGAACCACTGGGCGTCTCCAGCCGGAGCTGGAGGGAGTGCTCTGTGAGCAGATCTGCGACACGCATCAACTCGCCTCTCTCGCATTTGCACAATCACACCAGATTCTTTCTTGCATATGCATAGTAACGTGGCGCGGGAACTCGGCGTACCTTTGAGGCCATGACAGCTCAACGACGCGATGTGATTTCACTGAACTCAGATATGGGTGAAGCTTTCGGCCTGCATACGTTTGGCAACGATGAAGCGCTCATGTCGGTAGTCAACGTGGCCAATGTGGCCTGCGGTTTTCACTCTGGGGACCCTGGGGCAATGGACGATACGGTCAGGCTTGCGAAGGAGCACGGCGTTCGTGTCGGCGCCCATCCGGGCCTACCCGACCTCGTTGGGTTTGGCCGACGTGAGATGAAACTGACTCCCGAAGAAGTGGAATCAATCATTCGATACCAGGTGGGCGCATTGAGCGGATTTCTCACCAAGTACGACGTGCCCCTCAATCACATCAAGCCGCACGGGTCGCTCTACGGAATGCTGGCACGTGACGAGGAGTTGATGGCCGGTGCCGTCCGCGTCGCCCGGGACTACGGCGTTCCAGTCTTCGGAATCGCCGGAACCGCACACCAGCGAGTGGCTGAGCGCGAGGGCGTCGAGTTTGTCGGAGAGCTGTACGTCGACCTTGACTACAACTCAGACGGCGGCCTCATCATTTTGCGACAGCCGCACACAACCGATGTCGAGGCTGCAGCCGAGCGTGCCCGCAAGGCCATCACCGACGGCACGATTCTCTCGGTTGATGGGACGGAACTGCCGATTGACTTCGGCAGCATCTGCGTCCATTCTGATACCCCCAACGCTGTCGAGGTCGCTCAGGCCGTACGCGCTGTCCTGAGCAACTGACGTTCAGCCAGACTCCACACACCCCTAACGAAGAGAGCACTATTCATGAGCACACAGGTCATCGCCCCGATTCCCGGCATCTTCTACCGGCGTCCAGCACCCGATAAGGCTCCCTTCGTGGAGGAGGGCGACACCGTCGAGGTCGGGCAGACCATCGGCGTCATCGAAATCATGAAGCAGTTCACCGAGGTCAGAAGCGAGTCAGCCGGTGTGGTGAGCGGATTCGCAGTTGAAGATAACGGCATGGTCGGTCCGGGCGACGTCATCGCCACCATCGATTAACGAGCGACACACCCAATAGGTAAAGGACTCCATCTTGAAGAAACTGCTGGTCGCCAATCGCGGTGAGATTGCGGTACGCATCATCCGCACCGCACGAGAAATGGGCATACTGACGGTCGCGGTCGTGAGCGAAGCGGATCGCGGTTCCAACGCTGAGCGACTCGCCGACGAGTCGGTCGTGATCGGTCCCGCTCCGGCGGGCCTCAGCTATCTCAACCACGAGGCGGTAATCGCTGCCGCCCGGGAGACGGGTGCGGACGCGATCCACCCCGGGTATGGCTTTCTCTCGGAGAACGCGGAATTCGCGCGGAAGGTCGCAGCCGCTGGGTTCACCTGGGTAGGCCCGAGCCCGGAATCCATCGATCTGATGGGAGACAAGTCTCGTGCGCGGGAGGCCGCGCTCGCCGCCGGTGTGCCGGTGCTCTCCGGCACCGAGGGGGCACTCGACACCTCGGGCGACATCGAAGCGATCGCTGACGAGATCGGGTATCCACTGGTCGTCAAAGCCTCTGCCGGCGGCGGCGGACGGGGCATCCGCCGTATCGAATCGCGCGCGGAGGTGCGATCCACCGTCGAAGTTGCACAAGCCGAGGCGCAGGCGGCCTTCAACTCGAGTGCCGTCTACTTCGAGCGGTTCGTCACCCGGGCGCGCCACGTCGAGGTGCAGGTGCTCGGCGATGGAGAAACCTGGGTGCACCTGGGCGACCGAGATTGCTCGATGCAGCGGCGGCAGCAGAAAGTCATCGAGGAGGCGCCCGCGCCCAACATCCCCGACAACCTGCGTCAGCAGATGCGTGACAGCTCGGTCGAACTCGCAAGGCAGTCACAGTATCTGGGCGCCGGCACGGTCGAGTTTCTCTACGATCCGGAGCGCCAGGAGGTGGCGTTCATCGAGATGAACACGCGTCTTCAGGTTGAGCACCCAATCTCCGAGGCGATCACCGGCATCGACCTGGTGCGTGAACAGCTACGCATCGCCTCGGGGGAGAAGCTCGGCTACGGGCAAGAGGATGTCAATTTTACCGGACACGCGTTTGAGTTCCGCATTAACGCGGAGGATCCGGACAATAACTTCATGCCAAGCCCGGGGCTCATCGAGAGCCTTGACCTCTCAGGAGGACCTGGTGTGCGCAGCGACTTCGGTTTCTCGGCTGGTCAGACCGTGGTGCCCTTCTACGATTCCCTCCTCGGGAAGCTCGTTGTGTGGGCGAAGGATCGCGAGCAGGCGATTTCCCGGGCGAAGCGAGTGCTGGCGGAGACCGAGATCACCGGGATCAAGACCACCGTGCCCCTCATGCGGAGACTGGTCGATCTCGAGGACTTTGCCGAAGCGAAGCACCACACCACCTACATTGAATCCGTTCCTGGTCTGTTAGGAGAATCCGCATGACTCTGCCTGATTACGCTCGCTATAGCTGGGGCGGCGACGAGTTCCTCCTTGTCGAAATCGCCCCGGACATGTCGCTGGAAGCGAACTTTGTCTCGAACTCCATCGCCGTTGGCCTCGAAGAGCGGGCGCTGGCCGGCATCGTCGACATCTGCCCGGCCAACGCTTCACTCCTGATCCGCTTCGACCCGGACGTGCTCGACTACCGAGTTCTCGAGGCTGCCGTGAAGGAGCTCGAATCTGAGGTTCGTCACGCGACGGTGCAGGAGCTCGAGACCCGGATCATCGAGGTGCCAGTGTGGTACAACGATCCGTACACAAATGAGACCGGGGCGAGATTTCGCCAGGGGTATCATCAGCGACCTGAGGGAACCGACCTGGACTACAGTGCCGAGGTCAACGGCCTTGCGAGTGCGGAAGAGTTCATTCGCCGGCACCACGAGACGCCCTGGCTCGTCTCGATGGTGGGTTTCGTGGCGGGGCTGCCGTTCCTGTTTCAACTCACCCCCCGCGAGCGTCAGCTCGAAGTGCCGAAGTATCTGAGCCCTCGCACCGACACCCCGCCCCTGACCATCGGCTACGGCGGGTGCTTCACGGCGCACTACTCGGTGCGCGGTGCGGGCGGGTACCAAATGCTCGGCATTACACCGACACCGATCTTCGACCCCGAGCAGAAGCTTCCCGATTTCTTCGACTTCATGGTGCTCTTCCGCACCGGAGACATCGTCAAGTACCGTCCGGTGGAGGAGGCCGAGTACCGCCAGATTGAGGCCGAGGTGGCAGCTGGCACATACCGCTACAAACAGGCCCCGGTGACCTTCACTCTCGCCGACGCACTGGCTGATCCCGATGGCTACAACCGCACACTCTTGGAGGCTCTCGATGGCGCTTGAGATTCTTGTTCCTGGACTCGCGACGACGGTGCAGGATCGCGGCCGTTTTGGGTACTACCGATTCGGAATTCCGCAGGGTGGTGCGATGGATCAGTACGCGGCGAGCATCGCAAACCGCTTGGTCGGCAACACCGCCGACGAGGCCCTGCTCGAGTGCACATACTTGGGGCCCAAGTTTACGGTTGACGCGCCCACCGTCATTGCGGTTACCGGTGCACCGCTTGAGGTGCTGGTGAATGGGAAGCCACAGCCAGCGAACTCACGGCTCGAGCTTTCCGCTGGTGACGAGGTGTCATTTGGGATGCTCAAGGGCGGGAGCAAGTTCTTCATCGCTGTTGCCGGAGGGATCGATGTGCCTGAGGTGCTCGGATCTCGATCCACCTACCCCATTGGCAAGATGGGCGGGTTCGAGGGCCGTTCTCTGCAGACCGGGGATGTTGTGCCGGTCGGGCGTCCGCTTCCCGAGAAGCTGCCGCGTATTGAGTCGATTCCTGAGGAACTCCTCCCCTCGTACGACCGGGAGGTGACGGTGCGGTTCATGCTCGGTCTCTACGACCACAAGCTCACCGAGGAGGGCCTCGCGAACCTGACAGAGTCGGAGTGGACCCTCACTCCGGTCGCGGATCGCATGGGCCTGCGTTTCGACGGGCCGGGGGCGCCGTGGAAAACCGAGGAGCAGCCGTTTGGTGCGGGGCAAGACCCCTCGAACATCACCGACGCGGGCTACGCGGTGGGATCCATCCAGATTCCCGGCGGTACTCAGCCGATCGTGCTGCACTGCGACGCGGTCTCAGGCGGTGGCTACGCGCAAGCCGGCACCGTGATCAGTGCCGACATGGACCTGTTTGCGCGGATGGCACCGGGCACCAAGGTGCGGTTCCAGCCGGTCACGATGGATGAGGCCCTCGCCGCGCGCGCCGAACGTCGGGCTCGTCTCGATCGCGTCTGGTCATAGCTCGAAGGGAGCAGCGATATGCCACTGGTCACCGTGAAAATGTTTGAGCACCGGCTGCAGCAAGACCCGGAGCTTGCCGAGCGGCTTGCCGTCGCGATCGACGAGGTTGTGGCTGAGCACTGCACTGGGCCCGACGGGAAACGCCCCGACACCTGGGTGACCGTCGAGGGCGTACCGCGCACTCAGTGGACGTTTAATGGGGAGACGCGATAGAGGCGATTGAGCCCTGACCCCGTGTTCCGAGAGCGCGGGGTCAGCGCGTTGCTTCGAGGCTGGCGGCGTCGATCACGGACTCGCCCAGCGCGAGGTCGATGTACTTGCGCAGCACGACGAGCGCATCGGATCCCGCGTTGAACTGAGCCGCGACGAACCTCCCCGTGTGGATCAGGCGCAGCGCCTCGTCGATCGGCATGATCGCACCCTTCGCCTGCTCGCCCTTGCCCTTCGGCAGGGCCGCCCGCAGTTCGTCCATCGAGGTGAAGAGGGGCAGCAGTAACTGCCCCTTCGTCGAGCGGATCGTGCGAATATGCGTGGCCTTCTTCTTCGCGGTGCCCGTGACGTCGACCACGAGAAACCCCTCGCGCAGCGTGGTCAGAAACGCCGCCAGGTGCGCGTAGTCGGGTGCCTGCTGTAGGGTGCGGATCGCCGATCGCACCCCGGTGTTCTCGTAGTCGGCGGTGAGCCCCTCGGGAATCTGCGCTTCAGCCATGCCTCTAGCCTACGGGCCTGGAGCCCTCGAAACGGCGTGTTTGCGGGTGCCTGGGCCTGCGGGCGTGTGGTGGAGTGTGGTCAGTCGTCGCCGAGGCCCCGGGCCTGCAACGCCTCGCCCGTGTGGCGGGCGTGCGCGACCATGCGCAGCACAAGAGGAGTGGCGTAGGCGCGCAGGTTGCGATCAAGGCCACGCGCGCGGGCGGCGGCGCGGGTCTCATGCGCGATGTCGATCGCGAGCGGGATCGCGCGGAACGTAAGGGAGAACGCGAGGGCGACGCGCTCAGGGGAGACCCCCAGCGGGCGCAGCGGGCCGAGTGCCCACACCAGAGTGTCGAGCATGTCGTCTGTTGCGGTGCTCGCGGTGACCGCGCTCGCCGCAAGAATGAGGGCGAGGAGGTCGGCCACGACCTCGAGGCCCCGCTCCCACCCGTTCTGCCAGGTCTGAAAGGCGAACAGCAGCACCGCAATGATCGCGAAGCCCCGCACCGCGCGAATCAGCCCGCGCACGCCCATGCCCGAGGTCAGCGCGAGCGCACCCCCGAGGCCCAGTGCGACGAGCGCCGATGGCCAGCCGGGTGCCGCCACGACCGCGACGCCGAGCAAGAACAGCCCGAGCAGTTTCGCCCCCGGGCGCATGCGGTGCAGTACGGAGTGGCCGGGACGGTACGCGCCAAGTACGGCGCTGGTCACGCGCGCTCCCGGTACCACTCGACCGCCTCAGCTGGCGAGGTGGGGGCTGGGGCGGCGCTGTCGTGCACCACCCGACCCCCGGCTACCACGAGCACCCGATCGCAGCGTGCGGCCAACTCAAGGTCGTGCGTGGCGACGATGAGCTGCTGCGGCAGGCCGAGCAGTAGCTCGGAGATCTGCCGGCTGTTGCGCAGATCGAGCAGTGTGGTGGGCTCATCTGCGACGAGGATCGCGGGCTCGGTCGCGAGCACGCTGGCGATCGCCAGCAGCTGCTGCTGCCCGCCCGAGAGCGTGTGCACGCTGCGGTCGGCCAGCGCCTCGAGGCCGAACCGCGCGAGCGCGTCGCGCGCGGCGGCGAGGCGATCCACCTTGCGCTTGTGCTGCCGACGCAACGACAGCGCCACATCCTCGATTACCGTGGGCATGACGAGCTGGGTGGCGGGGTTCGTGAAGACGAAGCCGACGAGTTGCCGCACCGCACCGCCATCGTGGGCGGTGTCGAGCCAACGGTCGGTCTCTGCGCGCACCCGCACGCTGCCAGTGGTCGGCAGCACCAGCCCGTTCAGCAGGCGCGCGAGTGACGACTTGCCCGAGCCGTTGGCCCCGATGAGCGCGATGCGGTGCTCGGTCAGGGTGAGGGTGGTCGGCTCGAGGACGCGCACCTCACCGTCGTGGGTGGGCGCGACAATCGAAGCTTCGTGCAGTTCAATCATGCGTGGTCGGTGGCCACTCGCTCGTTCGCTGCAGGGGTCGAGTCATGGCCGTCCAGGCTGTCGGTCGAGCGCGCACGGCGGCGTGGTAGCAGGTCGGGGAACGCGCGGTGCACCGCGGTGGCAACGACCGCCGCGAGTGCGATCTTCGCGAGGTCAACCGGCACGAATGCCAGGTTAATCATGAAGGCCTCGCCGACGGTCAGGCCCAGTCGCCAGGCGAGGCCGAGTACGCCGAGTGTGTACACGAAAACGATGTTGGCAACGAGTGCGGCGAGGAAGATGAGGACGGCATTGGTTGCTACAGAGCGACGGGGGAGGCGTTCGACGATGAAGCCGGTCAACCACGCGGCGAGGGGCATGCCGATCAGATAGCCGACGGTTGGGCCAGCAAACGGGGCCAGTCCGGCGGATCCACCAGCAAAGACCGGTAGGCCAATCGCGCCGATCGCGAGGTAGAGCAGCACTGCGAGGAAGCCCCGGTTGGCGCCGAGCACCGCGCCGGCGAGCAGCACCGCGAAGGTTTGCAGGGTGATGGGCACCGCGCCGATCGGGAAGGCCAGCACTGAGGCGGCGACGATGAGCGCAGCGAAGGTGGCGATGAGCGCAAGGTCGGTGGCGGGGCTGCGGCGTGCGCGAATCGTGGCCATGGGTCTTCCATTCTCGTGAGGGTGCGTGCTCCTGTGCTCGCACCTGAACACTGTTCACCATACACTGAACAGTGTTCAGGTGCGACATGTAGGATCCACGGTATGGGTCACAGTCGCACTGATGTCGTCGCCGCCGCGCTGCGCGTACTTGATGAGCAGGGTCTCGAATTCTGTTCGATGCGTCGGGTCGCCGCCGCGCTCGATGTGCAACCGAGCGCGCTGTATCACCACGTACCCGACAAGCAGACGCTGCTCGCGCTCATGGCCGATGAGATGGTTTCTAGTGTCAGGGGGTCGGGCCCCGCGGAGCTGTGCCGCGACCTGCGACGGGCGATGCTCGCGGTGCGCGACGGTGCCGACGTGGTGGCGACCGCCTCCGCGTATCGGTTGGGAGCGTCGGCGGTCGAGGCTCGGCTCGCCGAACTCTTGCGCGAGCGTTTCGACGACATGACTCCCTGGGAAGCCGTCGAGTCGGCGCGCACCCTGCTGCACTTCGTGTTCGGACACACGCAGTCCACCCAGATGTTGCTGCAGGCGCAGGAGTTCGCGGCGCTCGCCGCGGGTCGCCCGGCAGACGCGGCCGCCGATCCACCTGGTGCGTCGCGAGCCGACCTCGAAGCTTCGTTCGACCGCGGCGTTGCTGTCATCCTCGCGGGCCTCGCCGCGCGGCTGGAAGTAGTGAGCGCCTCGGGTTGACGCCAGCGCAGGGTTCAGCGTCCGCGAACCCTGCCCGAACGTCCACCCGGGAAGGGGGGCTGCGGCCGGGGAAGGGTGCGCCGCGTGGGGAGTGGTGCTGAAGGCTCGGGTTGACGGCCGCGCACGGTTCGCAGCGACTGAACCCTGCGTGAGTGTCCACCGCGCGAGATTCCGGGGCGGCCGAGCGCGAGGGAAGCGGCTAGAAGAGGGTGTTGAGGTTCTGCATGCCACGCAGCGCGTCGTAGTCAAGCACGACGCAGCGGATCCCGCGATCCTCGGCCAGCGTGCGCGCCTGCGGCTTGATCTCCTGCGCGGCGAACACGCCCCGCACCGGTGCGAGCACGGGGTCGCGGTTCATGAGCTCGAGGTAGCGCGTCAACTGCTCGACCCCGTCGATATCGCCGCGGCGTTTGATCTCGACCGCCACCGCCGCACCGTCAGCGTCGCGCGCGAGAATATCGACCGGACCGATCGCGGTCATGTACTCGCGGCGCACGAGCGCGTGGCCTTCGCCGAGCACGTCGATCTGCTCAGCGAGTAGCTCCTGCAGGTGCGCCTCCACGCCGTCCTTGATGAGGCCCGGGTCCACCCCGAGGTCGTGCGAGCTGTCGTGAAACACCTCAAATACCGAGACGGCGAGCTGATCCGCTGTCTTCGCGTGCACCACCCGCCACACCTCGGTGATGCCGAACTCGCGCTGCTCGTCGTCGGGTTCTTCGGTGGCAATCGAGCACGGCGGGCTCATCCAGTTCAGCGGCTTGTAGGAGCCGCCGTCTGAGTGAACTAGGATCGAGCCGTCGTTCTTCAGCATCAGCACCCGTGTCGCGCGCGGCAGGTGCGCACTGAGCCTTCCGGCATAGTCGACAGAGCAGTCAGCCACCACGATTCTCACCGTGACAGCCTACCCTTTCGAAGCTCAGTGGATCCGCCCTCGCGTGCAGCGCGGGCCACCAACGCGGTGATCGCGGTGAAGATTAGCAGCGCCCAGAACGCGGTGAGGAGACCGACGAATTCGCCGAGCAGTCCGAATGCCATCGGCCCGAGCAGCATGGATCCGTAGCCGAGCGCGGAGACCGCTGCGACGTCGCGCACGGCGGTCTCTCGGCGATCCGCTGCCGCGGAGATTGCGATTGGCCAGCCGAGCCCGCCGCCCAGCCCCCACGCGATCGTGCCGAGCAGAAGGCCGACGGTGCCGGGAACCACGAGCACGGTCACGATGCCGATGGTGCTCAGAAGAGCGCACGCGTAGAGAATTTTGACGCGCCCGAACCGGTTCAGCAGGGCGGAACCTGCAACGCGCACGAGCATGATCGAGGCGAAAAAGACTCCCAACATGAGCGCGCCGGTTTGGTTGGCGACCCCCCGTCCGTCGACGAGCGCGAGCGGAAGCCAGTCGGCCGCAGTGCCCTCGACGATGCCGGTGGCGAGGGCGATGAGGCCAATGAGGAGCACGCGTCGGTCGCGCCAGGGAGAGTACCGTGCGGGCGGCCCGGTGGTCGGAGGCGAGGCCAGCGGTGTCTGAGCGTTCGAGGCTGAGGGCGGCACGGGGATTTGCGACGTGACGACGGGGATCGCCCCAGTCATGGTCGAGAACGCGGGCTGCCGCCCAGATGATGACTCGACGATCGGGATGGGTCCGGTTGCGTCAAACACGGCAGTCTCCGCAGTCCGCGCGCGCAGGGCCTGCTCATCGGAGGGCACGTTGCGCAGCAGGAGGATGAGAGTCACACCGATGACTGTGAAGATTGCAACAAAGTGCAGTTGCGGCCCAACTCCTACTGCCTCGGCGAGTGCGCCGAGGCCCATGGCGGCGACGGTGCCGGTGCTGTAGCCAGCATGCATGAGGGGTAGCCGCGCGCGGCCCAGGGCGCGTTCGGCATTCGCGCCGCTGACGTTCATGGCGACATCTGCGGTCGCGAAGAAGAAACCGAACACAAAGAGCACGACTAGCCCGATCGGAATCGCGCCAAAAAGGATGATTGTCACTGCCAGGGGCAGCGCCACGACCTGCGCGAGACCGGTGATGAGCATCGTGCGCTTGGGGCCGAAACGCTGCACGACCTGGCCGGAGATCACCAGGCCGACGACGCTGCCGGCGGCAAGACACAACCCGTAGATGCTCATCTCAAGCGTCGAAGCGTCGAGCCGATCTCGCACCGCGGGCAGGCGGCTGAGCCAGGTGCCAAAACTGAGTCCTAGCAGGAGAAAGATGCCGAGCATGGTGCGCACCCAGCGCACGACGATCTGGCGCTCGGAGAGGGATCGGGCAGTCACCACACGAGTGTATTCGACGGCACCGTCGACGGGCCGTCGGGCAGCGTGGGCACTCCGCTGGTCATGTGTCGGCCCGCGTCAGCACGGTGCCTGGAGAGGTCGCTTCGGTCTACTCAGCCTGAGACGCTCAGCGCAGGATGCCCCGCTGACGGGCCGCAGACACGGCCGCCGTTCGTGAGGAGACGTCGAGCTTGGAGAAGATGTGGGCCAGATGCGACTTCACGGTCGTCTCGCTAAGAAACAGCCGTCCAGCGACATCGGTGTTTGAGCACCCACTGGCGACGAGTTCGAGCACCTCGATCTCGCGGCTGCTGAGGCTGACTTGCGGTGTACGGAGGCGATCCAGTAACCGCGAAGCAATTATCGGCGCGAGCGCGCTCTCGCCAGCCGCTGCGGCCCGCACCGCAGCGATCAGCTCGTGTGGTGGCGCGTCTTTGAGTAGATACCCGCTCGCACCCGCCTCAACGGCGCCGAGAATGTCGGCATCGGAATCGTAGTTCGTGAGCACCAGAACATAGGGCGGGGCCTCGAGCGCCCTGATCCGACGGGTGGCGTCTGCCCCGGTCAGCCCGCCAACCCCTCCGAATTGAAGATCCATGAGCACCAGGTCCGGGTTCTCACGCTCGGCTGCTGCCACTGCCTCGTCGGGGGTGGCGGCTTCGGCCGCGACGAACACGTCCTCCTCAAGGCTCATTAAAGCGATGAGTCCGGCGCGCACGATCGGATGGTCATCGGCAATCACGATGCGGATCATGGTGCCTCCACGTTTTTGAGGGTCACGGCGAGCCTGGTCCCTTGGCCCGGGGTTGAGTCGACGGAGAGCGTGCCACCGAGCTGCTGTACGCGTTCGCGTGTTGCGTGCAGGCCGAACGAATCCGTGCTGCTGGGCTGCCCGCCAGCTATCTCGCGCATGTCGAATCCGTCACCGTCGTCAACCACAACGAAACTCAGGGTGTTCTGGTCGACCGCCAGGCTGATTGTCGCTGTGCTCGCGTGCGCGTGCTGAATGACGTTAGCGATGGCTCCCTGGGCGATGCGGAGGAGCGCAGTTTGCACGTGCATCGGGAGGCTCACCGTGTCTGACACCCGAACGTGCACGACAAGTCCCTGCGCGGCCCACTGTGCGTCGGCAAGTCGGCGCAGCGCCCCACCGAGACCGTCATTATCGAGCTGAGGAGGCGTGAGCTCCCGGATGAAGCGTCGCGCCTCGGTGAGATTCACCGCCGCTGTTTCGCGGGCCAACTGGAGGTGTTCGATCCCGGGCCGGCCCGGGTCTGCGCGTTCTGCGGCATGAAGCAGCATGCCGATGCTCGACAGCCCCTGCGCGACAGTGTCGTGGATTTCTCTCGCTAAACGCGCGCGCTCGGAGAGGACTCCCGCTTCGTGTTCGGTGACAGCCAGCTGACTGCGGGTATCGAGCAGCTCTCGCACGAGCCGCTCTCGCTGAACGGCCTCACGCGTGAGTTCCCGCGTTCCCACGCCGATCAGCAGAGCGACACCGGCCCCCACCAGCGGCCCAACAACTCCTCCGACGCTCCACCCGCCATGCAGACCCAACGCGCAGATCGCTGACGCAGTCGCGACGAGGATTGCTACGGGCCCCCACCAGCGTCCGAAGAAGTGCAGGTAGAGGAAGAAGAGCGGGAACACGAGATATGCGGCCTCTGAGCTGATCCAGAGGAGCACGATCCACTCCAGGCTGAGTGCGCCAATCCACCACAGCCCAAGCGCGCCAAAGCGGGGGCCGCCTGGTCGCGCGAATACTGCGCCGAGCGCATAGGTCAGGAGGAAGATTGCCGACAACGCGATCACGCCGACGCTGCGCGGGCTGGGAGCCAGGATCTCGCGGATGACGACCAGCGCGGTGAGGGCGAAGAACAGCAGGTGCGCGCCCACACGCAACACCACGTAGACCGGGGTGAGCGTGGGGGAGGCCATGGGCTAAATCATACGGAGACGAGGCGCGGGAAACATCGTTCGAAAGGACGACTCGCCCACCCATTATTTCTCTGTCCAGTGCGGGCCACGAGGGCGGTGACGGGGACGCGCGCATGACTGCGGTCGATCACCTCTCGCCCGCCAGTAGGTCCAGGCAGGTGACCGGCTGGATCGGGCCTACCGGTTCGGGTGCATCGTGTTCCCTCACGATCGCGGAGCCCCTGATGCACCTGGAATCAGGAACAGCGCTGATCGACAATACCGACGCTGCGAGCTGGGCATGGCTCCAATAATGGATGGTGTACAAGTGAGGAAGATTTTCCCACTAGCATTTCCCCATGGTCTTGAATCTTCTCTCTCGCAGGCGACCACGCGTGGCAATGCTTGCTGGGGTCCTCGTCGCGGGCCTCGCACTCAGCGGCTGCAGTCCAGTGTTCGGCCTGGGAGCGGGTGCAGGCGCGGCGGGTGGGGTTGACCCGCTCGATCCACGCAGCATGAGCAGCGAGTGGCAGGCTGAGAATTTCGCGGCCTACTACGAGCAAGAGATTGAGTGGTATGCATGCGGCGAGGAGGAGGGCCTCGAAGAGTGGTACGCCGATGAGCTTGCGGCCGCCGGCTTCGACCTCGACCAAATCGGCTGTGCCTACATTCAGGCGCCGTACGACTGGGAAGACCCCTCGATCGAAGAATCGATCGAGCTGAATATCGTGCACATTCCCTCGACGAGTGGCGAGCCGCTGGGCACGCTGCTCGGCAATCCCGGCGGGCCCGGCGCATCGGGGGTCGACTTCATGCTCGGCATGGCCATGTCGCCAGGCTTCGAAGAGGTCGCGGCCAATTACGACCTACTCGGCTTCGACCCGCGCGGCATCGGGGGATCCACCCCTATCGATTGTGACGGCGGTGGATCGCAGATTCCCGTTGTGCAACTGGGTGCCTGCATTGCCGACAACCCCCTCACCCACACCATGGGCACCTCGCAGGTGGCACGCGACATGGAGCTCATGCGCGCGCTCATGGCGAACGAGAAGCTGAACTTCTTGGGCTACTCGTACGGCACGATGCTCGGCGCGACGTACGCCAGTATCTTCCCGGAGCGGGTCGGACGGATGGTGCTCGATAGCGCCGAGAACGCGGAGTGGGCAAGCCTGATCCACCTGTTTGATCAGTCGGTCGCGATCTCAAACGCCACGATTGCGCTCGCGACCGCCTGTCGTACGGAGTACGCCGACGAGGTGGAGGTGTGCCCCTTCGTCGATGAGGAGACGCTACTCGCCGTATTGGCGCAGCTTGATGCCGAGCCGCTCCTCGCGACCGACGGCACGGCGATCACGGGCCAGCTGCTGCAGGAGTATCTCGCCGGCGCGCTGTACCAGAGCCACTTCCAGCGCGGGCGCACACTCGACACAATTGCGCTGGCGCTCTTCGGCGACCAGGAGGCGATCGACACGATCGGGGCCGATTTCTCGGGGGAGTACGTGCCCGACATGGCGATGCGGGTGGTGACGTGCCACTCCTTCCCGATCGAGCCAGACATTCCCGGGCTGCTGGAGCACATCGAGAGCGTCGGCATGCCCAGGCTGCTCGGCGGTCCCGAGATCACCGACGAGACCCTCGCGCCGTTCACCGACCTGTCCTGCTACACGCTTCCCGGCAGCGGGCTCGACTTCACCGAGTCCTACGATGCGACGGGGGCGGATCCGATCCTCATCATCGGCATCACCGGAGATCACGCGACCCCGTTCCAGTACGCCGAAGTGCTCGCGTCAGAGCTGGGGGACGCGACCCTCCTGACGCTGGATGGCCAGGGGCATGCGGCCTCGTACTCGGCGCGATCCACGTGTATCGATGAGGCTACGACCAGATACCTGCTTTCGGGTGAGATGCCTGCTGCGAACACCGTTTGCCTTGATGACTGACGCGTCTCACGAGATCTCTCGTTCTCGCCTCGTTTAGCGGTTTGGTTGTTTGGTTGTTCGGTTGTTCGGTTGTTTGTTTGTTTGTTTGTTTGTTGCTCTGCGTGCTTGACCCCTGTTTTCCCCCGTCTCGAGACCCAAGGAATCACCCATGACTTCTGTGCCCGAAACCACGTCTCCCGCGCCCGCAACGGCCCCAACACAGGCAGGGCCCGCTCGCGAGAGCTGGTTTAGCCGCCAGTTCGAACTTTTCATCGCCGTGCTGCTTGGCGTGGCCTCGGTGATCACCGCCTGGGCCTCGTTCCAGGCCTCGCTGTACGACGGCGAGATGTCGGCGGCGAACACCAAGGCGAGCGTCTTGGCCGCTGAGGCCGAGTCGCTGTACCTCGAGGGGAACCAGCAGTACGTGAGTGACGGGCAGTTGTTTGATCGCCTGACCGAGCTCGAGATTCAGTCGGCGAGTGCCGATCCAGCGGCTGCGGCCGTGGCCCTGGAGACGATCGAAGTCTTGAGCTTTCAGTCGATGACCGAGGATTTCGCGGCGGCGATGGACTGGGCCGCCGCCGAGAATGAGGCCGATCCCGATTTTTTCACTCACCCGCAGGCGAGTGAGGAGTACCAGTCGGTGCTTTTCAGTGGATACGAGGAGGTCAAGGCTGAGGCCAACGCCGCACTGGAAAGCTCGGCGAAGTTCAACGAGCTCGGCGATCAGCTGACACTCGGCACCGTATTGCTTGCGATCTCACTGTTCCTCTTCGGTATTGCTGCCATCATCCGCAGCTTCCGTCTGCGCCTCATCATCACCGGGGTCTCGACGGTGGTGATGGTCGTTGCGACGGTCATGTCGGTCATCGTGGTGAACACTCCCGTCTCTTAGGTGGATCGGCGGCGCCGCGCGCTCGGATGCGGGCGGCGCCGCGCGCTTCGCATAAGATGGATACAGTGTAAGTTTCACGCGACTGTTGGCCGCGTGATGAGCGCCCGGGGGGCTTCCATGGTTCGAATCGCTGGAATAGTGGCGACGGTGACGGCGATCGGCCTCACCCTTACGCTCGGAGGGTGCGCGGCTGAGAGCGCAACCGAAGGGGCGAGTGCGCTGCAGGAAACGAGTTTTCCGGGGGTGTACGCGCAGAATGTTGAGTGGCGAGAATGTGACTCAGAGTTCGGGTTTCGTGATGATTTTGCGGAGCTGGTCGCCAATGCGGGCGGCACCGTCGAGGGCGCCCGGTGTGCGCGAATCGAGGCGCCGCTCGACTGGAGTGACCCCGGGAATCACGAGACGATTACCCTGGCGGCGGTGCACTTGCCCGCAACCGGCGACGAGTCGCTCGGTACCCTGTTCAGCAATCCCGGCGGGCCCGGCGGCAGCGGTGTCGACTACGCGATCGGTGTCACCACGATGCGCAGCTTCGACGCCGTGCACGAGCAGTACGACCTCCTCGGCTTCGACCCCCGGGGCATCGGTCGTAGCACGCCGGTGGAGTGCGAGAACGAGACTGAGATCTTCGAACTGGCGATCGCGCTGTGCGCCGACGCGAACCCGCTGGCCGGCTCGATGGGTACGGCGCAGGTCGCCCGAGACATGGAGCTGCTGCGCCATCTCATGGGCGACGAGAAAACCAATTACGCGGGCTTCTCATATGGAACGGTCATCGGCGCCACCTACGCGACGCTCTTTCCCGAGCGCCTGGGACGCATGATGCTCGACAGTGCATGGCCAAGCGATTGGTCGAGCCCGCTCGGCTCTCACCAGCAGCGGGAGGCGATTTCGTTCGCGCTGAACGACCTCCTGCAGCAGTGCGCCACCGAGTATGGGCTCGCCCTGTGCCCGCTGAACGGCGAGGATGCCCTGGTAGATATCTCCGATCAGCTTGATCTTGCGCCCCTGCTTGCGAGCGACGGCACTCAGATTGACGGCAGCCTGCTGTCGGGGTATCTGACCGCTGCGCTGTACCAGGCGCCCTCGGGGCGACAGGCCGCACTCGACGTGGTAGGCCGGTCGTTGAGCGGCGAGCAGGCGGCGATCGATCAGCTGGCCGACGCGATGAGCGGCGGCGGATCGAGCGTCGGTCTGAGCGGCATGATCGTGCGTTGCCTCTCCTCGCCCCGGGATCCGAACCTGGTCGGTCTGTATGAGTACGTGCGGGAACACGGGCTCCCGCTCCGACTCGGTGGCCCTGAGCTCAGCGATGAGACGCTTCGGCCAGTGTTTGACCTCTCGTGCGATGCGCTTCCTCGCAGCGGCGACGACTACATGATGTTTGAGAACACGAGCGATGTGCCGATTCTGGTGTTCGGTGTTACGGGCGATCACGCGACCCCGTACGCGGGCGCCCAGCAGATGGTAGCCGAACTCGGGAACGCCAGGCTGCTCACGCTCGAGGGCAGCGGGCACATCGCCTCATTCTCAAACCGTTCGAGCTGCGCCGACGACGCGGCGACGGCGTACCTGCTGCGCGGCGAGCTACCCCCCGAGGGCACGGTCTGCACCGACGACTGACGCGCCACCTCGTCTCCTGGGCCGCCAGTCCGACGGCTTGCTCTCTCAGAAAACTCGTCTGGCCCCTTCCACTTTCCCCGAATTGAGGTGTCAGCAGGGGCAAACCATCAATATGGGGAAACTCATTTCGTGGTGGGAGTGAGGCGGGTCAGCCGACTTAGGGGGGTGGATCGGCGATCCACCCTCGTGGCCGCGTCGCCAGGGCGCTATACGCCGAGCACCACCCACCGCTCGCTGCGCACTCGCAGACCGAGGGTGACCGCTCGCGCGCACATGAATGCGAGAGTGAAAGCGGCGGTGAGGAGCGCCAGCCCGGGCGGCCCCGGGGGCGCGAGCTGCGTGATGACCCAGAGCACCGGCAGGTAGGCGGCGAGGTTCACGAGACTGGTCCAGGCGAGGTAGCGTGCGTCACCCGCGCCCATCAGCACCCCGTCGAGCACAAACACGAACCCGCCGAGCGGGAGCGAAACCCCGAGCACGAGGATCGAGGGTGGAAGCGCGGCCAACACCGCGGGGTCGTTCGTGAAAATGCGACCGACGATGGGGCTGAGGGCCGCGAGCAGCGCGCCGATAACCGTGCCGCTGGCGAGGCCCCAGAACACCGTGCGGCGCAGGATGGCCCGCGTTCGCCCGGGGTTGCGTGCGCCGAGCGCGTCGCCGACCAGAGCTTGCGCGGCGATTGCGAGGGCATCGAGGGCGAAGGCTGCGGTCGAAAACAGGATGAAGACCACCTGGTAGCCGGCGGTTGCGACCGTGCCCTGGGCTGCCGCTGCCCCGACGGTGAGCAGCAGCGCGGCGCGCAGTCCGATCGTGCGGATGAACAGCCAGCTTCCGCTGCGGCCGGCGTGCCGGAGACCAGCTCGTTGCGGCCACGCGGTGGCGCCGTGAGTGCGAGCGTGTCGCGCCACAACTACGACGTACACGGCGACCATGCCCCACTGCGCCGCTACCGTGCCCCAGGCGCTGCCCGCGATACCCCAGCCGAGCCCGTAAATAAACACCCAATTCAGCAGGGCGTTCGCGGTGAACCCAATGCCCGCCACATACAGTGGCGTGCGCGTGTCTTGCAGGCCGCGCAGCAGGCCCGTCGCCGCGAACACTACGAGCATGGCGGGCAGCCCCGCGCATGAGATTGCGAGGTAGGTGGTGGCCTGATCCACGACCTCGGGGTCTCGAGTAAACACATGCACGACCGGCGTGCTCGCCGCCCACAATCCCACAGCGAGCACGATGCCGATGCCGCCCGCGAGCCATAACCCGTCGACCCCCGCCTGCACGGCGCCGCGCAGGTCGCCCGCGCCTCGGCGACGCGCCACGAGCGGGGTCGTCGCGTAGGCGAGAAACACCATGAGCCCGACTGCGGTCTGTAGCACCGCTGCCGCGATGGCGAGCCCCGCCAGCGGAATCGCGCCAAGATGTCCGACAAGGGCGGTGTCGACCACCAGGAACAGTGGCTCGGCGACGAGCGCACCGAGCGCCGGTACTGCGAGTGAAGCGATGCGGCGGTCGATGCTGCGGCGATCCACTGTGGTGGGCATGCTCACCACGGTAGCGCGCGCCTCACTGATCTTGAGCGGGAACGAAGGAACGGACAGAGAGAAAGCGAGATAGATCGGTTGCCGGGGTGCCTGGGGTGCCTGGGGTGCCTGGGTTGCGGGGGTCAGAGTGCGAGGGTGAAATGGATCGACGGGAGGTGGCGGGTACGCTTGCTGCATGACATCCGCACCGACTCTCGAAACACACTGGGAGCCACTGACGCCCGAGCGTGTCGCCGAGTTGCTGAAGGGCACGTCGGCGCGCTGGTGGCTCTCGGGCGGGGCCGCTCTCGATCGCTGGCTGGGTGAGGCGATCCGCAATCGTCCGAACATGGATGTAAGTACCATCCCGGCCGATATTTCACAACTGATCGAAGCGCTCCCGGCACGCTACAGTCCGTGGGTTCCGCGCGGCGAAGACGCGGTGATGCCGTGGTCCGATGCGGCCGAAGACGCTGACCTGCAGCCGGTGCGCATCCTCGACGAGGAGACTGGCGCCTGGGTGCTGCAGATCAACGTGGAAGACGGCATTCCTCGCACCTGGCTGTACCGGCGCGACCCACGTCTGCAGCTACCGTGGGATCGGGCCGTACTCGACATCGACGGCATCCCGACCGGTGCCCCGGAGGTACAGCTGGTGTGGAAGGCGCTGCGTCCGCGACCGGAAGATGAAGTCGACAAGGATGCCGTGTTCCCCAAGCTTTCGGATGAGGCCAGGGCTTGGTGGGAACGTGCGATTCTGTCGATCCACCCGCACTCGACCTGGGCGATCCACGTGCGCAGCCCACTCACGCCAGCCAAAGCCAGCTGGAACCGCCCGAGCCGTTAGTCAGCGTGGCCGATCTGGCCCAACTGCTCGGAGAGTTCGATACCGTCGGAGACCGCGCCCAACACGAGCGAGCGGAACCACTTCTGCGCGGGAGACAGGCTCGCCTCGCGACGCGTATAGAGGGAGACGGGCGTGCTCTGGCCCGGCCAGGGCAGCTCAGCAATCTGCAGTCGAGGAAACCAGCCGCAGAACACCTCGGCGACGTGCCGCGGGAGCAGCACGACCAGGTCGGTCGCCTCGAGCACGGCCGGCACGGTCGCGTACTCCTCGACCGTGAGCGCGACCTGAGGGAGCAAGCCGTGCTCAGACAACGCGCGCAGCGGAAATACGTGGCCGCCGCGGGCCGAGACACGAACGAATCGGCGACCCTCGAACATGCTGGGAGAGGTGTGGGGCAGTGGGTGCGAGTCCGCAGAAAGCGCGACGTACTCAACCGCGCGCACCCGGGTGCGCCACAGGCTGGGGGTGCCAATGCTTGAAACAGTCATGGCCAAATCGATCGTGCCGCGTATCAACCCGTCCTCGACCTGATTGGCGTCGAGCCGCTCCACTTGCAGGTGGGGGCCGGCGGCCTCCCGGGCAAGCGCTGCCATGATCGGGGGCAGGAATGTCTGCTCGCCGATCGAGGTGAGCCCGAGTGTCAGCTCGCCCGTGAAGCGCGCAGGATCAAAATCATCGGGAACACTGACGACGGCGTCGATCTGGGCAAGCGCTTCGTGCAGCGGACCGAATAGTTGGGTGGCCCGTGCCGTCGGAACCATGACGTGCCCTTCCCGCCTGAACAGATCATCGCTAAACCGTTCGCGTAGCCGAGCGAGGGTGTAGCTGACGGTCGGCTGGGTGACGTGCAGGCGGTCAGCGGTGGCGGTGAGACTGCGCATTTCATAGAGCACGACGAAGGTCCGCAGCTGGTTCAGGTCGGGGAGAGCCATGCATCGATCATATCTATGGGGTGCGAGCAGTATATCTATTGGACCATACTCGCGAACCCGCTTAGAGTCGTGAACAACCGCATTCGGCAGCGTCGCCCGCTCACGGGCTCCGATGCTCCGCCACCCCGTACCTCACTGACAAGGACGCCACACGTTGATCATCGACATCCACGGCCACTACACCACCGCCCCCACGCAGCTCGGGGCTTGGCGTGACCTGCAGATCGCCTTCGCCAACGGAGATGGCGAAGCCCCCGATCCCGCCGCGCTCCACATCAGCGACGACGATATCCGGGAAACCATCGAAGCAAATCAGCTGCGCCTCATGAACGACCGCGGCAGCGACGTGACCGTCTTCAGCCCGCGCGCCTCATTTATGGCGCACCACATTGGAGATCTCGAGGTCTCAGAGACCTGGGCCCGCATCTGTAACGACCTGTGCGCACGGGTGAGCGAGCTCTTCCCCGACCGCTTTCTGCCCGGCGCGATGCTGCCCCAGTCTCCGGATGCGGATCCCAAGACCGTTCTCGCAGAACTCACTCGCGCGGTAGAAGAGCTCGGCGCGGTTACCGTGAACCTGAACCCCGACCCGTCGGGCGGCAAATGGACGGCACCGGCCCTCACCGATCGTTCCTGGTATCCGATCTACGAGAAGCTCGTCGAGTACGAGCTTCCGGCCATGATCCACGTCAGCACCTCGTGCAAGTCGGTATTCCACACCACCGGCGACCACTATCTCAACGCCGACACAACCGCCTTCATGCAGCTCCTGAAGGGTGACCTGTTTCGCGACTTCCCCGATCTGAAGCTCGTCATTCCGCACGGCGGCGGCGCAGCTCCCTACCACTGGGGTCGATTCCGTGGCCTCGCGATGGCGCTCGGTAAGCCCGAGCTTGAAGAGCACCTGCTCGGCAACGTGTTCTTCGACACCTGCGTGTATCACCAGCCGGGCATCGACCTCCTCACCTCGGTGATTCCCGTCGACAACATCCTGTTCGCCAGCGAGATGATCGGTGCCGTACGCGACATCGACCCGCGCACCGGCCACTACTTCGATGACACGAAGCGCTACGTCGACGCGACGCCGAACCTGACCGACGAGCAGCGCCAGCAGGTCTTCGAAGGCAACGCCCGCCGCATCTACCCGCGCGTCGACCGCGCACTCACTGCCCGCGGACTCTGATCCACCGCCACAGCCTTCCTTACCTGAGAACCAGACACGGAGAAGATCTTGCGCCTCAACAATCTCGGCATCGTCCACACCACCATCGAGCGCCCGGACCCAGAAGACGTTGCCCTCCTCTCACAGTTCGGCGTCGCCACGATCCACGAAGCGATGGGGCGTGTGGGCCTCATGCGCCCGTACATTCGGCCTGTCTACACCGGTGCCAAACTCTGTGGCCCGGCCGTGACGGTGCTGCTGCAGCCAGGTGACAACTGGATGTTCCACGTCGCCGCCGAGCAGGTGCAGGAGGGTGACGTGGTCGTCGCCGGATGCACTACCGAGAGCGAAGACGGATTCTTTGGGGATCTGCTTGCCACCTCGCTCACCGCACGCGGCTGCAACGGCCTGGTCATTGACGGCGGCGTGCGCGACGTCGCCGACCTCGAGAAGATGGGGTTCCCGGTTTTCTCCCGAGCGATCAACTCGAAGGGCACCGTCAAGGCGACCCTCGGTTCGGTCAACGTGCAGGTCGTCGTGGCCAACGTGGTCGTGAACCCGGGTGACGTGGTGGTTGCCGACGTCGACGGTGTTGTGGTCGTTCCGCGGGAGCTCGTCGGCGCGGTCGCCGATGCCAGCCAGAAGCGCGAAGACAACGAAGAGGCCAAGCGTCAGCAGTTCCGCGAGGGCGTGCTCGGGCTCGACATCTACAACATGCGCGAGCCGCTGGCCAAGGCTGGCCTTGAGTACGTGGAGGACTGAACACCATGGCTCACGGCGACACGAGTGGCGGCTTCGAGAAGTCGCCCGGCTGGCTTGACTGGTACGACGGGCCCACGACTCCCACCTTTCGGGTGCCCGCAGGGGCAGTTGATGCGCACTGCCACGTGTTCGGTCCGGGCGAGCAGTTTCCGTACGCGCCGGAGCGCAAGTACACGCCGTGCGATGCCTCGGCCGAGCAACTGTTTGCGCTGCGCGACCGACTCGGCTTCGAGCGCAATGTCATCGTGCAGGCCACCTGCCACGGCGCTGATAACCGAGCCCTCGTCGACGCACTGCGGCGCAGCCAGGGCCGCGCGCGCGGTGTCGCCACGGTGCGCCGTGACGTCACCGGTGAAGAGCTCGCCGAGTTGCACGCAGCCGGCGTGAGGGGTGTGCGCTTCAACTTCGTGAAGCGGCTGGTGGACCGCGTGCCGACCGAGTCACTCGACGAGATCGTCGCAAAAATCGCCCCGCTCGGCTGGCACGTGGTCATCTACTTCGAGGCCGAGGACCTGCCCGAACTGTACGACTTCTTCTCGGCGATCCCCACCGACCTCGTCGTCGACCATATGGGTCGCCCCGACGTGACCAAAGACCCGAACGGTCCCGAGTTTGAGTTGTTCCTGCGCTTCATGCGGGAGAACCCGAACGTCTGGACCAAGGTCTCCTGCCCCGAGCGACTCTCGACCAGCGGCCCGCGAGCCCTGGGCGGCGAGCAGAACGCGTACACCGACGTCGTGCCGTTCGCGCGTCGCGTCGTGGAGGAGTTTCCCGATCGGGTGCTCTGGGGCACCGATTGGCCGCACCCGAACCTGAAGGATCACATGCCCGACGACGGGCTGCTGGTCGACTTCATCCCGCACATTGCACCCACCCCCGAACTGCAGCACAAGCTGCTCGTCGATAACCCCACCCGCCTCTACTGGCCCGAAGGAGCATGACATGGCACTCGACAAGCCGTACAAGGACGTCCCCGGCACGATAATCTTCGATGCGGAGCAAGCCCGAAAGGGCTATCACCTCAACCAGTTCTCGATGTCGCTCATGAAGCCCGAGAACCGTGAGCGCTACCTCGCCGACCGCGAGGCCTACCTCGACGAGTGGCCGCTCAGCCCCGCGCAGCGCCAGGCGGTGCTCGACATGGATCTCAACGCCATGATGGCCGAGGGCGGCAACATCTACTTCCTGAGCAAGATCGGTGCTACGCACGGCCTCAGCTTCCAGCAAATGGCCGGCTCAATGACCGGCATGAGCGAGGCCGCCTACCGTGACATGATGATCGGTGGCGGTCGGCGGCCCGAGGGCGTGCGGCTGAAGGATCTCGACGGGTGGACCCCGCCGTCAACCGAAAAGTCCGAGGTCATGCGCCCCGACGCGCCGGCGAAGTTCACCTCGGCGCTCTTCACCTCGCACGTGCCCGCGATCGGTGCGGCTATGGACCTCGGCAAGACCGAGGAGCCGTATTGGAAAAAGGTCTTCTCCGGCTACGACTGGACCCGCAAGTGGGCGAAGGAGAACACTCCCGACGTCGTGATCCTGGTGTACAACGATCACGCCACCGCGTTTGACTCCTCGATCATCCCGACCTTTGTGCTGGGCACCGGCGCCGAGTACCCCGTCGCCGACGAGGGCTACGGTCCCCGTCCGGTGCCCGATGTGCAGGGCCACCCCGAATTCGCCGCTCACATCGCGCAGTCCGTGATCCAGGATGACTTCGATCTCACCCTTGTCAACGAGATGGTGGTGGATCACGGCCTGACCGTGCCGCTCTCGCTCGTATTTGGTGACGTTGAGGAATGGCCGTGCAAGGTCATCCCGCTCGCGGTCAACGTCGTGCAGTACCCGGTGCCTTCGGGCCGCCGCTGCTACGAGCTCGGACGGGCACTGCGCCGCGCGCTCGACAAGTGGGACGGCGAGCCGCTCAATGTGCAGATCTGGGGTACCGGCGGTATGAGCCACCAACTGCAGGGCCCGCGCGCGGGCCTCATCAACGAGGAGTGGGACAACGCGTTCCTTGATCACCTCATCGCCGACCCGCTGGGGCTGACCGAGTGGCCGCATATGGAGTACGTTGACGAGGCGGGTTCTGAGGGTATTGAGCTGGTTGACTGGCTCATCGCCCGCGGTGCCATGGACGACCAGTTCGGCGGCGAGGCTCCGTCGGTGGATCACCGGTTCTACCACGTGCCGGCATCGAACACCGCGGTGGGTCACCTCGTGATCTCCAACCCTTCCGCGTAATCGGCATCCGCACGCTCCCCATTTCGACCCAGCAGAAAGACACACGCATGAGCAGTGACAAGGTACGGATCGCCGTCGTCGGCGCGGCAGGCGCCTTCGGCATGAAGCACCTCGACGGACTGAAGAACATCAAGGATGCGGTGGTGACCGTGGTGAGCGCCACCTCGCAGGAGAAGGCCGACGCCGTCGCCGCGCAGTACGGCGTTGCGACCGCCGTCGTAGGCCTGGACGCGGTGCTCGAGCGTGACGACGTCGATGCCGTGATCCTCGCGACTCCGACGGGCCTGCACGCCTCGCAAACGCAGGCGGTCCTTGCTGCGGGAAAACACGTGCAGGTCGAGATCCCACTGGCTGATTCGTTTGCCGATGCTGAGGCGGCGTTCGCCGCTGCCGAGGCTGCAGAAGCGTCGGGCAAGATCGCGATGGTCGGCCACACGCGTCGATTCAATCCTTCGCATCAGCTCGTGCGCAACCGAATTACGGCGGGCGAGTTCAACGTGCAGCAGATGGACGTGCAGACGTACTTCTTCCGCCGCTCGAACACGAACGCCAAGGGTGAGCCGCGCTCCTGGACCGATCACCTGCTGTGGCATCACGCTGCGCACACGGTGGATCTGTTCGCCTATCAGGCGGGCAAGATCGTGCAGGCGAACGCCATTCAGGGCCCGATCCACCCCGAGTTGGGCATCGCGATGGATATGTCGATCCAGCTGAAGAGTGAAACCGGGGCGATCTGCACGCTCTCGCTCTCGTTCAATAACGAGGGGCCGTTTGGCACCTTCTTCCGATACATCGGCGACACCGCGACCTATGTCGCGCGCTACGACGATCTGTACGACGGGAACGAGCAGCAGATCGACGTCACGAATGTGGCGGTCAGTATGAACGGCATCGAGCTGCAGGATCGCGAGTTCATCGCGGCTATTCGTGAGGGGCGCGAGCCGAACTCGTCAATTCGTCAGGTGCTCGACTGCTACCGCGTGCTCGGCATGCTCGAGGAACAGCTCGCGTGAGGTTGCCCCGTCTCGGCCTCGGTTGCATGTCGCTCAGCCATGCGTACGGCGTGCCCCCAGCCGAGGCCGAAGGTCTGGTGCTGCTGCGTGGGGCGCTCGACGCCGGGGTTGAACTGTTCGATACGGCCACACTGTACGGTGGCGGTCGGAACGAGGAACTCGTGGGCCGCGCGATTGCCGGACGTCGCGATGAGGTTGTGCTTGCGAGCAAAGGTGGCATGTCGATGGTCGCTGGTGTCAAGGTGATCGACGGCCGCCCAAAGACCCTGCGCACGCAGATTGACGAGTCGCTGCGCCGGCTCCGGGTCGACCACATCGACCTGTACTACCTGCACCGATGGGATAAGCAGGTGCCGATCGGCGAGAGCGTCGGCGCACTAGCCGAGGCAAAGAGCGCCGGAAAGATCGGTGCGATTGGACTCTCCGAGGTGTCGGTGGCTCGGTTGCGCGAGGCGCAGGCGGTCGCGCCCATCGCCGCCGTGCAGAACGAGTACTCGCTGTGGACCCGTAACCCCGAACTCGGAATGCTCGAGGCCACCCGCGCCGACGGGGTCGCTCTCGTCGCATTCTCTCCGGTGGCTCGCGGATTCCTTGCCGACGGCATGAGCGACCCAGGCTCGCTCGCGCCGAAAGACATTCGCCGGGCGATGCCCCGTTTCCAGCCCGAGCACTGGCCCAGCAACGCCGCGCTGCTGCCGCGGTGGCACGCGCTTGCCCTCGCGGCTGGCTGCGCGCCCGCGCAACTCGCGCTCGCGTGGCTCCTGTCGCAAGGCGAGCACGTGATCCCGATCCCCGGCACGACGAACATCGAGCATATGCGCGAGAACGCTGCGGCGCTTGACCTGGTGGTTGACCCCGCGCTGCTGGCACAGGCGGGTGAGCTGATCTCACAGGCGACAGTATCGGGTCCCCGTTACAACCCGGTCGGCAACTCCGAGGTTGACTCCGAGACGTTCGAGGACGCGGCATGAAAGCCATCTCGTCGATGGCGACGCGTCACGTGCTCGCCGATGTAGCCGCCGCGGCGGCACAGACCGGGCTGCCCGAGGTCGAGATTGAATCGGTCGGCGGTGTCGACGCCGCGAAGCGCGTCGCCGCGGGGGAGCAGGTCGACCTCGTCTTCCTCGCCTCCGACGCGTTGAGTCGTCTCGCCGGAGACGGGCAGGTGGATCCCTCGACCGTGCGGCCCCTCGTGCTGTCCCAGGTTGCCGTGGCCGTGCCGTCGGGCTCGACCGAGCCCGCGACCCGCCCCGAGGGAGTCGCGTTCGCCGACGCCGCCGGCGTGCGTCAGGCGCTGCAGGCCGCCACCCGTGTCGGGTACTCGACAGGGCCCAGTGGAACCGCGCTCGTGCAGATGATCGATGACTGGGGGCTCACCGCGGCGGTCGGCGATCGCCTGGTGCAGGCACGTCCGGGAATCCCTGTTGCGAAGTTGCTCGCCGATGGCGAGGTCGATCTGGGCTTCCAGCAGTTGAGCGAGCTCGTCGGGCAATCGGGTGTGCGCATCCTCGGGGTGCTCCCGGCCGACTGCGCGATCGACACCGTGTTTTCGGGAGCCGTCGCGCAGACCGCAGTGGACCCCGCGGCCGCGCATGCGGTGCTCGACTTCATGAACTCCGAGGCTGCGGAGCAGATCAAGCTCGGGCACAGTTTCGGAGTACCGCAGTAGTCGGGCAGCTATCCACCCGCTGTCAGCGAACGCGCCGCTGCTCCGAGCGCGCCGCCCGTTAGTGTGGAATGCATGAGTGCTGACACCGTCTCCCCCGGCAATTACGGCCCCGCAGGCGTTGACCTCGCCGAGCTCGACCCGGCGATCCGCCCCCAAGATGACCTGTTTCGTCACGTGAATGGCCGCTGGATCGCCCGTACCGAGATTCCCTCCGATAAGGCGCGCTACGGCTCATTTGCGGTGCTCGCCGAGAACGCCGAGGCCGCGGTGCGCGACATTATCACGGGCACCGCTGCGCCCGCTGCCGGTGCGCCCGCCGAGACAGAGGCCGACAAAATCGCGGCGCTCTACGCAAGCTTCATGGACGTGGATCGCGCCGACGCGCTCGGGGCGCAGCCGATCGCGGCCGACCTTGCGCAGGCGCTCGGCGTCGCTTCGATCGAGGAACTGGTGCAGCTCGTCGCCGAGCGCGAGCGACAGGGCGGCTCAGGATTCGCTGGCCTCTACATCGACAACGATCCCGGCGACCCCACCCGCTACATCGTGTTCGTGATGCAGGGCGGGCTGGGGCTGCCCGACGAGTCGTACTACCGCGAGGATGAGTTCGCCGAGATTCGTGAGCAGTACCGCGCGCACATCGCGCGCATGCTGGGGCTCGCGGGTGTCGCAGACGCGGATCGCCTGGCCGAACTCAGCTACGAGCTCGAGCGCCGCATCGCCGCAGGGCACTGGGACCGGGTCGCCAGTCGCGACATTCAGAAGCTCTACAACCTGCGCACCTTCGCCGAGCTACAGGAGCTGACCCCTGCCCTCGATTGGCGGGCCTACCTGGCCGCGGCGGGAGCACCCGAATCGGCGTTCTCCGAGGTCGTCGTCGGGCAGCCCGACGCAATCGCGGGGCTTGCCGAGCTGCTCGTGCCCGAGGAACTCGAGGCGTGGCGGGCCTGGCTCGTATGGCAGATCGTGCGTGGATCCGCCGCACTGCTCTCACAGGAGATCTCACGCGCCAACTTCGACTTCTACGGCACCGCGCTCACTGGCGCGACCGAGCAGCGTGACCGCTGGCGTCGTGGTGTGTCCTTCGTCGAGGGCGCTATGGGCGAGGCCGTGGGCAAGCTCTACGTCGAGCGACACTTCGACGAGTCGTCGAAGGCCGAAATGGACGTGCTCGTCGGGTACCTCGTGGAGGCATACCGGCAGTCGATCCACGAGTTGGAGTGGATGAGCGAGGAGACCAAGGCGCGCGCGCTCGAGAAGCTTGAGAAATTCACCCCCAAGGTGGGCTACCCGGTGAAGTGGCGCGACTACTCGAAGCTCGTCGTCGATGCGGGTGACCTGCTCGGCAACTCGCGACGCGTGGCTGAGATGGAGTTCGAGCGCGAGATCGGGAAGGTGGGTAAGCCCATCGATCGCGACGAGTGGTTCATGACGCCCCAGACCGTGAACGCGTACTACAACCCCGGTTTCAACGAGATCGTGTTCCCTGCGGCCATTTTGCAGCCCCCGTTCTTCGACGCGAACTGGGATGCTGCCGCGAACTACGGCGCGATCGGCGCCGTGATCGGGCACGAGATCGGGCACGGCTTCGACGACCAGGGTTCGCGCTATGACGGTGACGGCAAGCTCACCGACTGGTGGACGGAGGCGGATCGCGCGGCGTTCGAAATCCGTACTCGTGCGCTCATTGATCAGTACAACGCCCTCTCGCCCGAGGGAGCTGACGGCAAGACCGTGAACGGGGAACTCACGATCGGTGAGAACATCGGCGACCTGGGCGGTCTCGCGATCGCCTGGAAGGCATACCTTCTCTCCCTTGATGGCACCGAACCGCCCGTAGTCGAGGGGTTGACCGGTGCCGAGCGGTTCTTCCTGGCCTGGGCGCAGGCCTGGCAGCAGAAGTCGCGGCCCGAGGAGACCGCGCGTCTGTTGACGGTCGATCCGCACTCGCCGAATGAGTTCCGCTGCAACCAGATCGTGGCGAACCTCGATGCCTTCCACGAGGCGTACGGCACCAAGCCGGGCGACGCCCTGTGGATGGAGCCCGAGGCGCGCGTCTCCATCTGGTAGCGGCTGATCAGACTGTCAGGTGGACCGCGACGCAGGGTTGAGCATTCCTGAACCCTGCGTCAGCGCCCACCTGACCCGGTCCGGGCGCCACGCGCACAATCGGGTGGACCGCGACGCAGGGTCCAGCGTCCACGAACCCCGCGTCGGTGTCCGCCCGACTCCCTCAGCGCGAAGGAGGAACCCGGTCACCACGTGGGGAATCTTAGAGTGTCCCTGCGGGGCGCGCGTCGCGTGAGTGTGTCCGGTCTGGTGCCGGAATGATCCGCTGGAAGCTCGACCGCTCGGTTCCTCTCCACTGAGGTGACTCCATGACTCGCCTGGCCACCGTTCCCGACGGCAAGGGCAGGCAACGCCTGCCCGCGGCAGCCTCCAGTGCGAAGGTTCAAAGGCAGGAACGTTCGGGCATCACGCGAACCCCAGCTCGTGCAATCCCGCTCCCACTCATCCACATGCCTGGAGAGCGGGGGACTTCTCCACAGAACGTGCATGACCTGTTTCATGCGACAACAAACCGATCAAGCTGGTGTGATGCCGTATCCCCGCATCGCACTCCCACAAGAACTCAGCGAGGTCTTCACCACCGAGCAAGCCCAGGCACTCGGCGTGAGCCGCGGCAGGCTGCGATGCGATGATCTCGAGCATCCGTTCATCGGTGTGTACCGGCGGCGAAACTCTATCGAGCGCGCGCGAATCGAAGGCCTCCCGCCGGGGCGCGCATGGGTGGCCCGACAGCGACTCAGAGCACAGGAGTTCGCCTTGATTATGCCTGCGGGCTCATTCTTTACCGGCCGCACCGCTGCTGCGATCTGGGATCTTCCGATTCCTCCAGGCGGAAGCGACGACATCGAAGTGGGCGTATTCGCGCCGGCTCGCGCGATCCGCAGAAGCGCGGTGCGCGGATCTCAAATCCGCCGGCATCTCGTCCAAACGACATTGCGCACCGGTCTCCCGACCCTCACCCCGGCGAGCACCTGGGTCGTGCTTGCCCAACGCTTGGCGCTTCCCGATCGTGTAGCGCTGGGCGACGCGGTCCTGAAACACACGCGCATCCCCGGCACCGATCGATACGATGATCTACCGCTCGGAACTCTGCAAGAACTGGCGCAACTTGCTGCACCTGCCAGGCCCGGGGTGACCCTGCTCCGTCATGCGCTGCCGTTTCTCGTGACGGCGTCGGCCTCGCCGCCCGAGAGCCACCTGCGATTCCTGTTGCATGAGTGGGGGTTTCCCGATCCGTCACTCGACGTGGATGTGCGTGGGCTCGATGGCCGGCTGCTCGGTTGTAGCGAGCTCGCCTACCCTGAGTTTCGGCTTGCGCTCGAATACGAGGGCGACCACCACCGTGTTCTTGTCGAACAGTGGAATCGCGATATCCAGAAGTATCACGACTACTCCGCCAACGGTTGGTCTGTGGTGCGCGTCACCGCGACACTTCAGTACCAGCAGCCATTGGTATTGCGCGGGCGGATCCGCGATGCCTTGCGCCGCGGAGGCTGGGACGGCGAGACCAGCGTCTGAAGGGGGACCGTGGGTAGACGCTCGCGCAGGGTTGAAGCGCCCGGAGGCCTGCGTGACGGTCAACCCGTTTGCGGAAGCGAGTGGGAGCCCAGCCAAGTGGACGCTCGCGCAGGGGTGAAGCGCCCCGAAGCCTGCGCGGGGGGCAACTCGGCGAGGTGTCGCGTGCTGGGTTTCGATGGGGGAGGCGCGGGGCCAAGGCGCGTCTTGCCCGGTGCGGGGTTGCGCGGCTGATGGCGCGAGGCGAGGGAGGCGACGGGGAGGGCAGTAAGAGCGAACCGTGCCGACGAGAGTACGCTGGGCAGATGATTGGAGTCACGGTTCGGGCAGGCATCGCCAAGGTGTTCTGGTCTCTCTCGCGGTGGCGTCTCGTGCGCGAAAAGCATCCGGTAGCGGGACCCCGCATCCTCATCGGCGCCCCTCATACTTCAAACTTCGACTTCCTTTTGATGCTCGCTATCGCCTGGAACGCCCGCCTGCGCATCCACTGGCTCGGCAAGCGCGAGCTCTTTCGCGGAATCGCGGGCCCGCTCATGCGGGCTCTGGGAGGAATCCCGGTCGACCGGTCGAACGCGGCCGGCATCGTCGACGCAGTCGTGCTGCGCGCGAGCGAGACCGACCACTTCATTCTGGTTGTGACGCCCGAGGGCACCCGCAAGGGCGCTGGCTGGCGCAGCGGCTTCTACCGTATTGCCTGGGCTGCGGGGCTCCCGGTCACACTTGGATTCGCGGATGGAGCAACGAAATCCGCCGGTCTCGGCGAGACAATTCACCTCACGGGCGACGTGGTGGCCGACATGGATCGCGTGCGCGCGTTCTATCGCGACAAGACGGGTGTTCGCCCCGAGAATCGCACGGAGCCTCGTTTCGCTGACGAGCAGGGGCTCACCGAGTATCTGCAGGCGCTGTAACCGCGAAAGAAGATCAGGCGGGCGGATCGCCTAGCCCGAGACGGCGCGGGCGACCGCCGCGGGGGAGGCGTCGGCCGATCCACCGTGTTCATGGCACCGTTCGCCCGCGTGCGTCTCACATGCCACGAAGCGTGCTCGGCAAGCTGGATCGGCGCAGTTCACCAGGCGGTTCGACGGCGCGTCACACACCGCACAGCGGCCGACCACTGCGGCACCAGGCGCAAAGTCCATCGACTCGCGGCCGTCAAACACCGCGAGCGACCCCTCCCACAAGCCATCGTTGCCGAAAGCCTCGCCGTAGCGCACGATGCCACCGTCGATCTGGTACACCTCGGTGAAGCCGCGTTCGAGCATCGCTGCAGACAGCACCTCGCAGCGGATCCCGCCCGTGCAGTACGTGACGACCGGGCGATGCTTGAGCTCGTCGAACGCCCCCCGCTCGATCTCGCCGATGAAGCCGTGCGTCGTCGCGACCTCGGGCACCACGGCGCCCTTGAAGCGGCCGATCGCCGCCTCGTAAGCGTTACGCCCGTCGAAGAACACGACCTCGTCGCCGCGCGCAGCGACCAACTCGTTGACTGCTGCGGGCGAGAGGTGCACGCCGCCGCCTACCACGCCGGTAGCGTCGACCCGTAACTCGCTCGCGGTGCCGAATGCCACGAGTTCATCGCGCACCTTGACGCTGAGCTTGGGGAAGTCGACTATCTGCTTCCAAGGGGCGGGGCGCCGCTTGCCGGCGAGCCCGCGGCCACTGTGCAACGGACGCTGAGACGCACCTGACGCACCGGACGCACCTGGCGCACCGGCAGAAATTGCCTCGGTGTTGGAGGACCCGGCATCGGATCCGGCGCTCGCGGCGCCCGCACCTGATCCGGCCCGCTCCGCCTCAGAAACGAACCCGGTTCCAGTGCTCCACTTCACCTCAAGCCCGGCAAACGGTCCGTATTCGCGCGTGCGCCGCAGGTATTGCTTGCACGCGTCGAGCTCACCGCCGACGGTGCCATTGATGCCGTGCGGGGAGACGATGATGCGGCCACGCAGGCCAAGCGAGGTACACAGTTCTCGCTGCCACAGGCGTACCGCTTCGGGGTCGGCAATCGGGGCGAACGCGTAGTACAGCAAAATCTTGGGCTCAGACACCCGACAATGCTAAACCTTCTGGCTGCGCCGATCCTCGGCGTTGCGGGCGACGTCGATGCGCTGCTGCGCCTCGGGGGTACGTACGAGGGCCGGCACCACCTCGTGTTGGTCGTTTACGATGACGACGTCGTGGTCGACGTGATCCGCCATCGAATGCACGGCGTCAATGAAGTCGCGGCGGCGAATCGCGTCGAGCACCCGCGCGTGATCTCGCTCCATTTCGCTCGCGGTCGCCACATTGGCGAGCCGCCCGCGGTGGGCGGGAGTGCGCAGCTGATCGTTGGTGCCCGCGTAGAGTGACGCGAGGAGGCGGTTCTTCGCCGCATCAAAGATGAGCCGGTGGAATCGGCTGTCGAACGCCGCGGCTTCGCCGCCGTTCATGAGGACTGGGCAGCGGGTGCACCCCTTCTCCTCGATGGCGGCGCGCTCGAGCGCCTCAAGATCTTCCTCGGTGCGCTGGAGAGCCGCTTGTTGCGCAGCCTCGATCTCAAGCGCCCGGCGATAACTCAAAATCTCTTCGAGGGTGAAGTCGCTGAGGTACTCGTTGAGCAGCGCGCTCGTGGGTGCGGCCGAACGCACAAAGGTGCCGCGGCCGGGCAGCGTCTCAAGCATGCCGATGCTTGCGAGTGAGCGCACGGCTTCGCGTACAGTGGATCGGCCCACGCCCGTCTGCTCGGCCAGCTCGGGCTCGATCGGGATCCGGGTGCCCACCGGCCATGTGCCTGTGGTGATATTACGGCGGAGATACGCCAGTGTGGCGCGTGCCCGTTCAGACCCTGTCGTGATTGACATTTCCCACCCCGATTCGCGTCCCAACGTGCCCGCGCGCTGCGGTGTGCACGGAATCTCCAGTATACCGACTGGATGAGCCTGGCCTCTGGCCTCAGGCACCCTAGGGTCATAGGCTGAAGGTCATCTACCCGCCCGTCGCACCGGAAACGCGAAGAGAAGTGAGGCCCACATGACCCATCAGAGTCCCTCCCGCGGTGAGCTCTATCCCTATGCCGGGATGCGCCAGGTACCCGAGTTCACGCTGACGAGCAGCGACATCAGCGAGGGCGAGCCGCTTCCCGCCCAGGTCTTCGGAGCCGATGCGGGAGGAGACGATCGCTCGCCGCAGCTGAGCTGGTCGGGCTTTCCCGCGCAGACCCAAAGTTTCGCGGTGACTTGCTTTGACCCTGATGCCCCCACCGGTTCGGGGTTCTGGCATTGGGCGGTCGCGAATATCCCGGCGAGCGTCACATCCTTGCCGAGCGGCGCAGGCGGCGCGGCTTCCGGCCTGTTGCCCGAAGGCGCGCTCACCCTGCCCAATGAGATGCGGGCAGCCGAGTTCATCGGCGCGGGTCCCCCCGAAGGCACGGGCGTGCATCACTATTGGTTCGTCGTGCACGCTCTGAGTGTGGATCGCATTGACATCGACCCACAGGCCACCCCCGCAGTACTTGGGTTTCTGATGCGCGACGCGGTGCTCGCCCGTGGCATTCTCGTCGCGACCGGTGAATTTGGGGGAGCAGGCTCCTAATCAGAGCAGTCTCACACTCAGTGCAGCAACCTGAGGAATGTCGCCCTCTGATGGCTGCCGCGGTCCAATCTGGCCTGTCAGCCGAGCCTCGGGATTCGTGGGTTCGGTTGATCGATAGAGTTGCCGCATGGTTGTGCAGCGCGATGGCATCGAAAAACTCCCCGCCTACATTCAGGGCAAGGCGATCCCGAATGCGGTGAAGCTTTCGTCGAACGAGAACCCGTACCCGCCGCTGGACTCGGTGCGCGAGGCGGTGGCGAGCGAGCTCGCAGGGTTCCACCTCTACCCCGACATGGGGGCATCGACGTTGGTCCACCGCATTGCCGAGCGGTTGCAGGTGCGGCCCGAGGAGATCTCGGTCGGCGCGGGGTCGACCGAGGCGCTCATGCAGCTCATCCAGTCATCGGCGGGGGAGGGTGACGAGGTTATCTTCCCGTGGCGGTCGTTCGAGGCATACCCAATTCTGACCCAGGTCGTCGGTGCGGCCCCCGTTCCCGTCCCGCTGCAGGCCGACGAGCGGCACGACTTCGCAGCGATGGCCGCGGCGGTGACCGAGCGTACGAGGCTCATCCTCGTATGTAGCCCGAACAATCCAACGGGCATGTCCGTGACGGCGGCGGAACTTGAGGAGTTTCTCGCCGCGGTGCCTTCGCACGTGCTCGTGGTTTTTGACGAGGCGTACGCTCACTTCAACACCGCTCCCGGGGCCGCGGATGGACTCGACTTTTTTCGCCGCCACGAGAACGTCGCCGTGCTGCACACCTTTTCGAAGGCCTACGGTCTCGCCGGTCTTCGCGTCGGCTACGCGGTGGCGCGCGAGGCGGTTACCGCGAACCTCCGCCGCGTGTCCCTGCCTTTCGGAGTGACCAACCTGGCACAGGTTGCCGCGGTCGCCTCGCTCGATGCCGAAGATGAGCTGCAGAAACGTGTTGACATGATCGTTGCCGAGCGCGGTCGAGTTCTTACGGCGCTTCGCGATGCCGGCTGGCACGCATCCGATTCCTTTGCCAACTTCCTGTGGCTGCGCACGGGCGAACGCACCCCCGAGATCGACGCCGCGCTGCAAAAGCACGGGGTCGTCGTGCGCGCGTTCGGCGCCGAGGGTGTGCGTATCACGGTGGGCGCCCCCGAGATGAATGACCGTTTTCTCGCCGCTATCGCCGCTGTGGATCCGGTCAGGCCTTAGCGGGAGACATCTTGCCGACGCGGGGCGGATTCGTCACCGCGAGACACGAAGTGCGGGCAGCGGTCGCCGCTCTCGGCGGCACGAACCTACTCTCCGGCCGCGCCGTGCACGAGGGGGAGCGTGCGCTCGTGCAGGTGCGTCTCGATGACCAACCGACTCGAAACCCGAGCCACTCCTTCCGTCTTCGACATGAGGTCGAGCACGCGCTGCAAATCACGGGTGGATCGCGCCACGATCGTCGACATCATGTCGGCATCGCCCGTCACCGTGTGGAGCTCAATGAGCTCGGGAATCTGCGACAGCCCCTCACTGACCTTCTGATGCCCCACGGACTGGTGGATCAGGATCGAGCACGACACGCGGATCGGGTACCCGAGCGCGTCGGGGTCGATGCGCGGCGCGCTTGAGGAGATCACCCCGGTGCGGCGTAGCCGGTCGAGCCTGGCTTGCGCGGTGGCCCGGGCGACCCCGAGTCTGCGGGCGCATTCAACCACCGAAATGCCGGCATCCTCACTGATGAGGGTGATCAGTCGGGCATCGAGTCTGTCGATTGGCATGCGGCCTCCGCGCTAGACATATTGCACATCGTTGTGTTGCACAGTATAGACAATATGAGCAGTTTGAGCACAGATAGTCGTGACGTTTGACGCTGCACCAGCGGCTCCATAGAGTATCGCCGACCGATTCACCGCCCCTCACTGAAGAGAAAGTTGGCGCATTGTGACGCACACCTTCCGCCCTGGACTTGACCAGGTTGCCGCGTATAAACCGGGCAAACAGGCCCCCGGAGACGACGCCGGGCGCAGCATCAAGCTGTCGTCCAATGAGAACCCTTTCGAGCCGCTGCCGGAGGTGTTGCGGCGCATCGCCGCAACCCTGCCCGGTGCCGTGAGCCGCTATCCGAATCTCGCTGCTCCCGCGCTCACACAGGCGCTCGCCGATCGTTTCGATGTCGCACCCGAGAACATCGCTCTGGGGGCTGGCTCGGTCGAGGTGGCCGGGCAACTCATTCACGCGCTTACCGCTCCCGGCGACGAGGTGATGTTCGCATGGCGCTCCTTCGAGGCGTACCCGATCCTCACGCGGGTCGCGGGGGCGGTCCCGGTCGAGGTGCCGCTTAACGCAGATGCGCGGCACGATCTCGCGGCGATGGCCGGCGCGATCACCGAACGCACTCGGCTCATCTTTATCTGCAATCCCAACAACCCGACGGGCACGGTGGTGGGGGCGGCGGAACTCCAGGCATTCATGCATCTCGTTCCCGAGAATGTACTCGTTGTGATTGACGAGGCGTACGTGCACTTCGACCGCGATCCCGGCTCGCCCGACGGTCTCGAGTTCTTCCGGCAACACCCGAACGTGGCCGTGCTGCATACCTTCTCGAAAGCCTACGGACTCGCGGGCCTGCGCATCGGCTACGCAATTGCGCGACCAGAGGTCACCGATCACCTGCGCAAGGTGGCCTTGCCGTTCGCGGTTTCCCAGCTCGCGCAGTTCGCCGCGCTTGCCTCATTGGAGGCGGAAGGGGAGCTCGCTGCGCGTATTGACCTCATCGTCGGTGAACGCGAGCGGGTGTATGAATCGCTCATTGGGCTTGGCTTCCCTGCGGTGCGATCTGAAGCGAACTTCGTGTGGATCGCCGCTGAAGCTCACAGCGAGGCCATTGCGGCGGGCTTTGAAGCGCGCGGAATCGCGGTGCGCTGCTTCCCGGGCGAAGGGGTGCGGGTCACGATCGGTACGCCGGAAGAGAACGAAGCGGTTCTGGCGGCAGCGCTGCCGATGCTCGATGCCGTCAGGTGATCCACCGTTGAGCAAGGCAGCTACTCGTGCAGGCGACCCCAATTGGGTAAACTGCACACTTTGTTCAAAGAAACTGGGCTATTACTGAAATTACTGTCACATCTGACTACCAAAATGCATGCAGGTTTACTCCCCGTGCACGAGTAGTTAGGCTCATCCATCGGACGGCGCAGTCCCCTTGCGCCCCGTGTCACTCACCCGCCGGCGTAGACCGATGTGAGGGCGCGAACGTCATTCTCAAGTCAGAAGGAACTCTCATGTCACACTCCAGCTTCCGCCGTCGGGCGATCACTGTCCTCGGCCTCGCTGCCACCACTGCACTCGCTCTGACCGCGTGCAGCCCCGCCGCATCGAACGGCGACGCAACCGACTCCGGCGACATGATCGCCGTGGGCATTAGCCAGTTTGTGCAGCACCCGGCGCTTGACGCCGCGACTGCGGGATTCAAGCAGGCCTTCATCGATGCCGGCTACGTTGAGGGCGAGACCATCGAGTTCGACGAAAAGAACGCGAACGCTGAGGTTGCTACCGCGACCACCATCTCGCAGACCTTCGCAAGCGACGGCGTCGACCTCGTGCTCGCCGTGGCCACTCCCGCGGCGCAGGCTGCGGCGCAGAACCTCGTAGACGTGCCCGTGCTCTTTACCGCGGTTACTGACCCGGTTGCCGCCGATCTTGTCGAGTCGACCGAAGCCCCGGGCAGTAACGTCACCGGCACGAGCGACATGAGCCCGGTCGCCGACCAGATTGACCTCATCGCTGAAATCCTCCCTGAGGCGAAGAAGATCGGCATTGTCTACGGCTCGGGCGAGGTGAATAGTGAGGTGCAGGTCGAGATGGCGCGTGAGGCGGCCGAGAACCTGGGCATGGAGGTCGTTGAGCAGACCGTCACCAACGCGGGCGAGCTGAAGCAGGCCACGGAGGCGTTGGGCGATGTGGACGCGATCTACACCCCGAGCGACAACCTCGTCGCCTCAGGTATCGGCTCGATCGTCGGCGTGGCTGAAGAGCGCGGGATCCTCGTCGTTGGCTCCGACTCCACGCATGTTGAGGGCGGCGCGGCTGCGACTGTGGGCATCGATTACGAGAAGCTCGGCTACCAGACCGGTGAGATGGCGATACGTATTCTCGAAGGGGCTGATCCCGCGAATATGGCTGTCGAGACCTCGAACGATCTCGAGCTCACCGTCAACCTTGATGCCGCGAGCCGCTTCGGCGTCGAGTTGCCCACCGCACTCGTCGAGCGCGCCGCGAACGTCATCGAGTAACCACGATGATCGGCGCACTTGAACTCGGCCTCATCTATGGGGTTATGGCGCTGGGGGTGTACCTCACCTTCCGCGTGTTGAACTTTCCCGACCTCACCGTCGACGGGAGCTTCACCACCGGCGCGGCGGTGGCTGCAGCCCTCATAACGTCGGGCCAGAACCCGCTGCTCGCGACCCTCGCGGGCGGGGCAGCGGGTGTCGTGGCCGGCATTATCACTGGTCTACTGCACACCAAAGGCAAGATCGACGGACTGCTCGCGGGCATCTTGACGATGATCGCGCTGTGGTCGATCAACCTCCGCATCATGGACAAGGCCAACGTGCCGCTGCTGCGCGAAGACACCCTGATGACTCCCCTGCGCGACGCCGGGTGGATTGGCAAGACGTGGTTCGCGGTGATCGTCTTCGCAGTGATTCTCTTCGCGCTGAAGCTCGTCGTCGACTGGTTTCTCTCCACCGACCTGGGCCTCTCGATCCAAGCGACCGGCAATAACGAACAGATGATCCGGAGCTTCGGTGTCGACACCGATGGCATGAAGATTCTCACGCTTGCCCTGTCGAACGGCTTCGTGGGGCTCGCGGGCGCGCTCGTCGCTCAGTACCAGGGCTTCGCAGACATCAGCATGGGCATTGGACTGATTCTCATCGGTCTCGCCTCCGTAATTGTGGGCCAGGCGGTGCTCGGTCAGCGCAACATCTTCATGGCGACGCTCGCGGTGCTGGTCGGGTCGATCCTCTACCGTCTCATTGTGTTCTTCGCGCTTTCGGCGGGACTCAACCCGAACGACATGCGAGCCATCACCGCGGTGCTGGTCATCCTTGCGCTCCTCTTGCCCAGGTGGGGGTTCCTCAAACGCTTCCCATCACTGAGAGATCGCGGCAACCGACGACCGCTGGCTCCAGACCCCGCGCGTGACCCAGCACCCGATCCGCTCGCCTCAGCAACCACGGGTGTCACTGTTCCTGGCGCAGAAAGGTAGCGGTCATGCTGAAGATCGATCAGATATCAAAGACCTTCTTCCCGGGCACCATCAACGAGAGAAAGGCGCTCGTCGACATCAGCCTCGAACTGGACGAGGGCGACTTCATGACGGTGATTGGGTCGAACGGTGCCGGTAAGTCGACGCTGCTCAACGCGGTAGCCGGGCGCTACTCGATCGATAGCGGGGAGCTCTCGATCGATGGCACCCCGGTCTCGAAGCTGAAGGAATTCAAGCGAGCCCGCTACGTCGGTCGGGTGTTTCAAGACCCAATGGCGGGCACTGCCCCCGATCTCACGATCGAACAGAACCTCGCACTCGCACTGCAACGCGGAAAGGCCCGTGGCCTCGGGCTGGGCATCACGAAGTCGCGGCGCGAGCGATTCGTTGAGGAGCTCAAGTCGCTCGAACTGGGCCTCGAGAATCGGCTCACCGCGAAAGTGGGCCTGCTCTCGGGCGGGCAGCGCCAGGCGCTTTCGCTCTTGATGGCGGGCTTCACCGAGCCTCGTATCCTGCTGCTCGATGAGCACACGGCGGCGCTTGATCCGCAGCGAGCGGCGCTCGTGACCGACCTCACCGAGCGCATCGTCGCCCAGGGCGGTCTGACGACCCTCATGGTGACGCACAACATGGAACAGGCGCTGAAGCTGGGTAACCGGCTGATCATGATGCACGAGGGTCGCATCGTGTTTCAGGCGAGCGCGGAAGAGAAGCAGCAGCTCACCGTGCCGCAGCTGCTCGCAGAGTTCTCGAAGATCAAGGGCGCGAGCTTCGACGATCGGGCGCTGCTTGCGTAGTCGTTCGCTGTGAGATTCCCCGGGCAAGACACCTCCTGCGTGCCCTGCCCGGGGAATCGTTTTTCTCGCCCTACAGTGGGCGTATGGGTGTGGATCGCGACGAAGTCGACGGGGTTGCCGCTGCGGCCGAGGCTCAAGTTGACGCGTGGCTCGCGCGACTCGGCCAACGTGATGCAGACGGCGAGGATGCGAGGTCAGCGGGGCTCGGCAAGGAAACGGCCCAGGCTTCAAGGGCCCGAGTTTCCCGAAGTGCCCGAACCGACGCGGCCCTCCTGGAAGGCGTGCGCCGTGACGCCGGGGGGTTTGCGTTCACCCGCGGACTGCTCGAGACCGTTGTCGGTTCCGCAGATCCCTTCACCGCTGCGCTCGGCCTTCGAGAAGCCTCGCGCAATCTCCCTCCCTCGCTTCCCGCTCGCGACAGGCTCGCCATGCGTGCCGGCGGCATCGCCTCCCTCGGCCTGCCCTGGGCGGTGTTGCCGATTGCGAGACGTTGGTTGCGGGATCGCGTCTCGCCTCTCGTGCTTGCGGCGAAGATTCCGGGTGGCGAAGGCAGCGAGACACGCCATGCCCGCGAGGGGCAGCAGGAGAAGCGGAGCAGGAAAGGCGAGTTGAGGGAGGCGCTCGCGGGTTATCGCGAGGAAGGTCTCACGACGATGCTTGCCCTCGGCGGCGACGACGTTCTCGGGCCGGAGGGCGTCGAGACTGAGATCCACCGCCTAGTGCGGCTGGCATCCCTGCCCGAGGTGACGCACCTCGCGATCGATCCCGCACGGGTCATAGCGGGAGGCAGCGCCTGGTCGGTGGATCGCGATGCGCAGGAGGCCGCGCTTGCACTGCGGCCGGTTCTCGGCGCTGCGAAAGCGCACGACACGACAATTTCGCTCGTGCCCAGCAACTACCTCGGTGCGCTTCTGGCTCCCGAGATCTTGGTGCGCGCACTTGCCGACGCCGATTTCGACAGTGTGCGCGTCGGTATCGCGGTGCTCGCCGAACTTCCCGAGTCGCGCGGTATCGCTGAGCGACTGATCCGCTTTGCGCAGCTGCGCGCTCAGGATGGCGGGGAACCGCTTGAGGTGACGATAGACATCGCGGGCATTGCAGGGCGCGAGCACATCGAGTCGCTCGGCACCGGCCTCGCCGTGCCGACGCTCGAGGGGCGCGTCGCGCAGGAGGCTCAGTGGCTCCGGCTGATGGAGCTGCTGCTTGGTGCGAGTGCGAGCGGGGCCGCACGGGTGGTGGCCGCGAGCGAGGATCCGCACCTGTTGGCGGCGGCGCTGGAGTTTGCCGAGCGTCGCGGGGGTGCCGATTCGATGGAGCTGCAGCTGCGCGCCGGAACCGCGGATGGATTCGCCCGAGCGCTTGCCGCGGCCGGGCACCGGGTGCGCCTACAGCTGCCGCTGACTCCGCCGAAGGAATTTGCCGGGGCGCTCGGTACGCTGATCGCGCTCGCCGCCGAGGCCGCCGACCCGGAATCGACGCTCGCCCGACTGGCCGCGCTGGTTGAGGGGGCGAGCGACCCCGTCGATCCGCTCGAGGAGGCACGCGGCGGAGTACACCCGGCGCGGGCCCGCGGCATGGCGGCGCTCGAGGCCGAGCGCGAGAGCCTGCGCAATGCCCTCGAGCTGGCGGCCGAACCGTTCCCCTCCTCGCATCGCACGCAGCGGCGCGACCGAGAGTGGGATCCAAGCGAGCGCGACAGTGCGCTGTTCTACCGCCCACCCGCCGACACCGAACGCTTCGATACGGGCGGCCTCACCGCCGCGGTGCTGGGCCTCACCCGCGGATCCACCGGTCGCATCACCCTCGAGCCCGCCGGGCCGTCACTGCGCCTGCCAGTGATCTCAGAGTCTGGCTTTGCGAATGAGCCTGACACCGACGCGACTCGCCCCGAGAACCGCGAGTGGGTGCGTCGGCTGCTCGCGCAGGCCCGCGACGAGCGCGCGGCGCTCGCTCCAGCCCAGACGCGGACTGGGAATGGCGACGCGGCTAGAGATTCTGAGTCGAGGGTAGGCCCTCTCTCCGAATTGGGCATTACTGGTCTTGGCGCCCAGGACGCAGCGGTGG